>NZ_JBVJWR010000009.1:264709-291076 GCF_055602235.1 Streptomyces sp. NPDC037410
CGGGGGTGGCGGGGGGGGGGGGAGTGCGTACGGGCTGGGGTTTGCGGCGGGGAGGGACCTCGGCGCTTACGGCGCCGAAACACGAGGAAGGGCCCCCCCCTCGGGGGGCCCCCTTCCGCGTGTCTTCTCAGAACTTGTTGCGCGGCGTGATGCCCAGGCTCATGCCCGACAGGCCGCGCTGGCGGCCGCCGAGCTTGCCCGCGATCGCGCGGAGGGCCGCGCCCGCCGGGGAGTCGGGGTCGGAGAGGACGACCGGCTTGCCGTCGTCGCCGCCCTCGCGGAGCCGGACGTCGATCGGGATCGAGCCGAGGACCGGGACCGTCGCGCCCGTGGTCTGCGTCAGGCCGTCCGCGACCTTCTGGCCGCCGCCCGTGCCGAACACGTCGACCATCTCGTCGCAGTGCGGACACGGCAGGCCCGCCATGTTCTCGACGACGCCGACGATCTTCTGGTGGGTCTGCACGGCGATCGAGCCGGCCCGCTCGGCGACCTCGGCCGCCGCCTGCTGCGGGGTGGTGACGACGAGGATCTCCGCGTTCGGCACGAGCTGCGCGACCGAGATCGCGATGTCGCCGGTGCCCGGGGGCAGGTCGAGCAGCAGGACGTCCAGGTCGCCCCAGTACACGTCCGCGAGGAACTGCTGGAGCGCGCGGTGCAGCATCGGGCCGCGCCACACGACGGGCGCGTTGCCCGGGGTGAACATGCCGATGGAGATGACCTTCACGCCGTTCGCCGACGGCGGCATGATCATGTTCTCGACCTGGGTCGGACGGCCGTCCGCGCCCAGCATCCGCGGCACGCTGTGGCCGTAGATGTCGGCGTCGACGACACCGACCTTCAGACCGTCGGCGGCCATCGCCGCGGCCAGGTTCACGGTCACGGACGACTTGCCGACGCCGCCCTTGCCGGAGGCGACCGCGTACACCCGGGTCAGCGAGCCCGGCTTCGCGAAGGGCACCTCGCGCTCGGCGCTCGTGCCGCGCAGCGCCGCCGCCAGCTCCTTGCGCTGCTCGTCGCTCATCACGTCGAGCGAGACGTCGACCGAGGTGACGCCCTCGACCCGGGAGACGGCCTCGGTCACGCGCTGCGTGATGGTCTCGCGCATCGGGCACCCGGAGACCGTCAGGTAGACCGTGACGGCGACCCTGCCGTCCGGTTCGATCTCCACCGACTTGACCATGCCGAGCTCAGTGATCGGCTTGTTGATCTCAGGGTCGTTCACCGTCGCCAGTGCTTCGAGCACCGCGTCTTCCGTAGCCATACCGACGATGGTACGGCGCGGACCATGGACCCATGAAAGGGCTGTCAACGGTCGGGTACGTCACGTCCGTGGTCCTCGCCGGACGGGAATAGATCCCGGCGCTCCTCCAGCTCCTTGAAGAGGTCCTGGAGCTCCGAGCGGATCCAGTCGCGGGTGGCGACCTCGCCGAGGCCCATCCGCAGCGCCGCGATCTCCCGGGTCAGGTACTCGGTGTCGGCGATCGACCGCTCGTTCTGCTTCCGGTCCTGTTCGAGGTTGACCCGGTCCCGGTCGTCCTGCCGGTTCTGCGCGAGCAGGATCAGCGGAGCCGCGTACGAGGCCTGGAGGGACAGGGCGAGCGTCAGGAAGATGAAGGGGTACTCGTCGAACCTCAGCGACGCCGGCGCGAAGACGTTCCAGCCGATCCAGACGACGACCGTCAGGGTCATCCAGACCAGGAACCTGCCCGTGCCCAGGAAGCGGGCGATCCGCTCCGAGAGCCGCCCGAAGGCCTCGGGGTCGTACTCCGGGAGCAGCCGGGTCCGCCGCTCGCGCGGCAGGTCGAGCCGGATGCGGGGCACGGACCGCTCCCGGTCCTGGGTGCGCTCAGCGGCCATGTCCGGACACCCCCTCCTCGTGGAACTCGGTCTCCCGCCAGTCGTCCGGCAGCAGGTGGTCGAGCACGTCGTCGACGGTGACCGCGCCGAGCAGCGAGCCGCTCTCGTCGACGACGGGCGCGGCGACCATGTTGTACGCGGCGAGGTAGCTGGTCACGGCCGGCAGCGGGGTGTCCGGGCCGAGCGGCGGCAGGTCGCTGTCCACGATCGAGCTGACGAGCGTGAACGGCGGGTCGCGAAGGAGCCGCTGGAAGTGCACCGTGCCCAGGTACTTGCCGGTCGGCGTCTCGTCCGGCGGCCGGCACACGTACACCTGCGCGGCGAGCGCCGGCGACAGGTCCTGCTGGCGGACCCGGGCCAGCGCGTCCGCGACGGTGGCGTCCGGGCGCAGCACGATCGGCTCGGTCGTCATCAGGCCGCCCGCCGTGCGCTCCTCGTACGCCAGGAGCCGGCGCACGTCGGCGGCGTCGTCCGGCTGCATCAGGGTGAGGAGCCGCTCCTGGTCCTCCTCGGGCAGTTCGGACAGCAGGTCGGCGGCGTCGTCCGGGTCCATCGCCTCCAGGACGTCGGCGGCGCGCTCCTCCTTGAGCTTGCCGAGGATCTCGACCTGGTCGTCCTCCGGCAGCTCTTCGAGGACGTCGGCGAGCCGGTCGTCGTCGAGGGCGGCGGCGACCTCGGCGCGCCGCTTGGGGGAGAGGTGGTGCAGGGCGTTGGCGAGGTCGGCGGGGCGCAGCTTCTCGAAGGTGGCGAGGAGGCTCTCCGCGCCCTGCCCGTGCTCCTCAAGGGAGAAGCCGGTGACGGCGGACCATTCGACGGTCAGCGTCTCGCCCTTGCGGCTGAGGACGCCGCCCTTGCCCTTGCGGACGAAGACCTTGTCGATCTCCCAGTCGCGGCGGGCGGGCAGCTGCTGGATGGCGACGTCGAGGACGGTGACCTCCTCGCCGGACTCCACGAGGGTCACGCGCCGGTCGAGGAGCTCGCCGAGGACGAGCCGCTCGGTGGGGCGCCGTTCGAAGCGCCGCATGTTGACGACGCCGGTGGTGATGACCTGGCCGGAGGCGACGCCGGTGATCCGGGTCATGGGGACGAAGACGCGGCGGCGGCTCAGCACCTCCACGACCATGCCGAGCAGCCGGGGCGGCCGGCGGCCGACGCGGAGCATGGCCACGAGGTCGCTGACGCGGCCGACCTGGTCGCCGACGGGGTCGAAGACGGGGACTCCGGCGAGATGGGAGACGAAGATCCGGGGGGCGCCTGCCGCCATGCCACGCGCCTCCTCGGTGCCGCACGATTCGAGTCGTCGATGCGAGTTCCCGCAGAGCTTTGCCGGGGATTGCAGAGCTTTGCCGGGTTCAGGCTAGCCGGTGCCGTTCCGCCCTGCCCCGGCAGTGCCTCCGTACGGCTGCCTGCGGGGCCCTTCACCTGTCCCGGGTACGCTGCGGTCTGCCGTTCCCCCCCATCGGCCCCCGGCACCGGACCCGGCCCTTCCGCCCGGCCGGAGCGGGGCCGCCCCCGGCATTCCCGTACGGGCCGCGCCCGTCGCCCCCCATGACACGAGAGGCAGCGCAGATGACCGTTCGCACCCCGTCATCGCGTATCCGCAGGGCCGTCACGCCCCTGGCGCTCTGCGCCGGACTGACGGTGGGACTCACCGCCTGCGCCGCGGACCCGGACGAGGGGACGAACGGGGTGGGGAGACTCTCCGCGCCCGAGATCGAGAGCAAGGCGCAGACCGCGGCGGACGCGGCGAAGGCGGTGCGGCTCTCCGGCACCCTGGTCAGCAAGGGCGGCACGTTCAAGCTGAACATGCGCCTCAAGCAGGACGGCGCCACCGGATCGGTGACGACGAAGAACAGCACCTTCGAGCTGCTGCGGGTCGGCGACGCGCTCTACCTGAAGGCCGACGCGGGGTTCTGGGACCACGACGACAAGGCCACCCACGGGGCCGCGGAGGCGGGTTCCGAGGCCGGCGACACGCTCGGCGACAAGTACGTGAAGGTCCCGCAGGGCGACCCCTCGTACAAGCAGCTGCGCGGCTTCACCGAGATGGGGCCGCTCCTCGACGGGCTCATCGGCCTGCACGGCGAGAAGGTCAAGGGCGACCGGGACCAGATCGGCGGGGTCCGCACGGTCAAGGTCAAGGGCGGGGTCGACGGCATGGGCGGCACGCTCGACGTGTCCCTGGACGGCGTGCCGTACCCCGTGCAGTTCGCGCGGGGCGGCGGAGCGGGCGTCGTGGTGCTGTCCGAGTGGAACAAGGACTTCCCGCTGGCCGCCCCGTCGAAGGAGGAGACCCTCGACTACGGCAAGCAACTGCCCCGCACCTGACGCCTCAGCGCCGCTTCTTCCGGAACAGCAGCTTCGGCAGACCCGCCGGGATCGGCCGGCGGGTGTTCGCCGCCGTCGGCAGCGGGACGGCGGCCAGGGAGCCGTCCGGGAGCTCCGTGGTCGAGGAGCGGGGGTCGAGCCGCACCACGCGGCACTCGCGCGCCCAGCGCTCCGGCACGGCCTCGCCGTCGGGGGCGTTGAGCCGCTTGCCCTTCAGCTCGGCGACCGCCGCGTCCCACTCCTCCGTGCCGGGGGAGAGCTCACGGACGTCGGCGGTCCAGGCGACGAGCCGGCCGCCCTTGTCCTTGCTGCGGACGGTCACCTCGGCCGTGCCGCCGTCCATCAGGCCCGGCAGCGGCTGCTCGCCGGGGCCGTCGCCGACGAGGTGCGCGGCGCCGTCGTGCCAGACGTGCCAGAGCGCGCGGGCGGGGCCGGTGCCCCGTACCCAGATGAGGCCGGACTTCTTGGTGGCCTCCTCGACGAGGGCGCCGGTGAGCAGCGTGTCGGTCATGGCCGAAGCCTATCGGGCGGGTTCTACAGCCAGCCGTTGCGCTTGAGGGTGCGGTGGATGGTGAAGCAGATGACGGCGATGGCGCCGAGCACCATCGGGTAGCCGTACTTCCACTCCAGCTCCGGCATGTACGTGAAGTTCATGCCGTACACGCCGCAGACCGCCGTGGGGACGGCGACGATCGCCGCCCACGAGGTGATCTTGCGCATGTCCTCGTTCTGCGCGACGGTCGCCTGCGCCAGGTTGGCCTGGAGGATCGAGTTGAGGAGCTCGTCGAAGCCGACGACCTGCTCCTGGACGCGGGCGAGGTGGTCGGCGACGTCCCGGAAGTACTTCTGGATGTCGGGGTCGACGAGCCGCATCGGCCGCTCGGAGAGCAGCTGCATCGGGCGCAGCAGCGGCGTGACGGCCCGCTTGAACTCCAGTACCTCGCGCTTGAGCTGGTAGATCCGGCCGGTGTCGGCGCCGCGCGTGGAGCCCTTGGCGGCGGGCGAGAAGACGTCGATCTCCAGCTGGTCGATGTCCAGCTCGACGGCGTCGGCGACCGCGATGTAGCCGTCGACGACGTGGTCGGCGATGGCGTGCAGGACCGAGGAGGGGCCCTTGGCGAGGAGCTCCGGCTCGCCCTGGAGGCGGTGGCGGAGGTTGCGCAGCGAGCCCTGGCCGCCGTGCCGGACGGTGATGACGAAGTCGGGGCCGGTGAAGACCATGACCTCGCCGGTCTCGACGACCTCGCTGGTCGCGGTGAGTTCGGCGTGCTCGACGTAGTGGATGGTCTTGAAGACGGTGAAGAGGGTGTCGTCGTACCGCTCCAGCTTGGGTCGCTGGTGGGCGTGGACGGCGTCCTCGACGGCGAGCGGGTGCAGCCCGAACTCGGCGGCGATACCGGCGAATTCGGCCTCGGTCGGCTCGTGGAGGCCGATCCACGCGAAGCCGCCGCTCTCCCGCACCTGGCGCATCGCGCCGCGCGGCGTCAGGCAGGCCCGGTCGTCGACCCGGCGCCCGTCGCGGTAGACGGCGCAGTCGACCACGGCGCTGGAGGCCGAGTGGTCGCGGGTGGGGTCGTACGAGGTGTACGTGGTGGGGGTCTTGCGGAGGGTGTGCCGCAGGCTCGGGCGGACGGCGGCGGTGAGGTCACGGATCATCGACACGGCTGTGCTCCTTCACGGATCAGCCGTCGGGGCGCGAGCGTGGCACAGCCCGGAATGAGGACGGAGAGGTACGTCGTCCACAAAGCGGGCGGCACCGGAGGGGCGCGGTGACGGCGGTCGCTACAGACAGGGAAAGGCGAGAGTTGCTCTTCCGTCGTGCGAGATGCCGGAGGGGCGGGTCCTTGCCGGACCCGGACGTCACTCGGACGTCACCGGAAAGAGCGCACCGGGCTGGGGTGCGGAGCGGCGGAAGAGCGGCTGGTACTGCCCGATCGACTTCGATCCATCGCAGTCCCACCTCCTCCGGCCGGTCCCCTGTCGGGGATGACGTGTGACGAGCAGTCGGGAATCCCGACCAGTGGCCAACACTATCAGCCGACAGAGGGTCAATCCCTTACTTTGCCCGTTCCATACGCGATCTATGCTCCCCGCATGGGAGAAGTTCTTGCACTCGTCGAGGCCCGGCTGCGTACGGCACTCGGCGAACCTGACGCGCGGGCCGCGGTGACCTTCCTCGGCACGGACCGGATCGAGGTGCTGCGCTTCGTCGACGGCGACCTCGTGCGGTACGCGACCCTCGGGATGTCCGCGCAGCCGATGGCCGATCCGACCTCCGCGCTCGCCGACCCGGTGAAGGGCCCGCGCGCGGAGCTCGTGCTGACCGTGCGGGGCGGGCTCGCGGACACCGACAAGGCGCTGCGCCCGCTCGCGGTCCTCGCCTCCGCCCCGCAGGTCGAGGGCGTCGTCGTGGCCCCGGGCGCCTCGCTCGACGTCGGCGACCCGCTCTGGCCCGGCGCCCCCTTCAGCTCGGTGCTCGTCGCCGAGTCGGGCGGTCTGGTGGAGGACCTGGAGCTCGACGAGCCGATGGACCCGGTGCGGTTCCTGCCGCTGCTCCCGATGACCTCGAACGAGGCCGCGTGGAAGCGGGTGCACGGGGCGAAGGCCCTGGAGGAGCGCTGGCTGGCCAAGGGGACGGACCTGCGCGACCCCCTGCGCAGGTCGGTGGACCTGGACTGAACGCGTGCGCGAGTCGGCGGGCCTGGGCTGAACGCGTGGGCTGCTCCGTGGACCTGGACCGCACGCGTGGGGCTGCTCCGTGGGCCTGGACCGCACGCGTGGGCTGCTCCGTGGGCCTGGGCTGAACGCGTGGGCTGCTCCGTGGACCTGGACTGAACGCGTGGGCGGTGGATGCCCTGGGTGAACGGGCCGGGCCGGACGGGTGATCGTTCGCGGCCGTCCTTGACGCGGGGCGGAAGAGCTAGGACCGTTGAGACCTATGAGGGGCGAACCCAGTTGTCCGAAGTGCGGTGGCCGGGTCAGGGCGCCCGGTCTCTTCGCCGACTCCTGGCAGTGTGATGTGCACGGCTCGGTGCACCCGCTCCAGCCCGTGATCCCGCCCAGCGTCGAGGGTCTCGGGGTCGTGGTGAACAGGTCCCACGTCCCGGTGTGGATGCCGTGGCCCCTCCCCGTCGGCTGGCTCTTCACCGGAGTCGCGTACGCCGGGGACGACCGCAGCGGCGGACGCGCGACGGCCGTCGCCTGCTCGGGGCCCGGCCCGCTCGGCGGGATCGGCGAGCTGCTCCTGGTCGCCGAGGAGCTGGGCGTCGGACTCGGCGCGCGGTACGCCGGCATCGACGGCCTCGATCCCGGCTCCGGCATGGCCATCGACAAGCCGCCCCAGGTGAAGATGCTCGCCGCCGGGCGGCCCACCCCGCTCTGGCACGTCACCGGCGCCCCGCAGGACCGCGCGGTCTTCGCGGGCGAGGCGCGCGGCCTGTGGCTGTGGGCGATCGTCTGGCCCGAGCAGTCCGGTCTCCTCATGTACGACGAGCTGGTCCTGACGGACCTGCGGGACGCCGGGGCCGAGGTCGACCTGCTGCCCTGCGGCGCGCTCACCCCGAGGCTGCTCGGCCAGGGGTGAACTCCGTGACGTTCCGTACGGGCGTGTTCGATTCGCCCGTTATGCTGGAGCGTCCCTCGTCCGTGCCGAGCCCCTGGAGTACCGCGTCGTGCGCATCGATCTGCACACCCACTCCACGGCCTCCGACGGCACCGACTCCCCGGCCGACCTCGTCCGGAACGCCGCCGCGGCCGGTCTCGACGTCGTCGCGCTCACGGACCACGACACCACCCGCGGCCACGCCGAGGCGCTCGCGGTCCTGCCCGAGGGCCTGACCCTCGTCACCGGCGCCGAGCTGTCCTGCCGGATGGACGGCATCGGGCTGCACATGCTCGCGTACCTCTTCGACCCCGAGGAGCCCGCGCTCCTCGCCGAGCGCGAACTCGTCCGCGACGACCGGGTGCCGCGCGCCCGCGGCATGGTCGGCAAGCTCCAGGAGCTCGGCGTCCCCGTCACCTGGGAGCAGGTCGCCCGGATCGCCGGCGACGGCTCCGTGGGCCGCCCGCACGTCGCCGAGGCGCTCGTCGAGCTCGGCGTCGTCCCGGACGTGTCCGGCGCGTTCACGCCCGAGTGGCTCGCCGACGGCGGCCGGGCGTACGTCGAGAAGCACGAGCTGGACCCGGTCGACGCGATCCGCCTCGTCAAGGCGGCCGGCGGGGTCACCGTCTTCGCGCACCCGCTCGCCGTCAAGCGCGGCCAGGTGCTGCCGGAGGCCTCGATCGCCCGGCTCGCCGAGGCCGGACTCGACGGCATCGAGGTCGACCACATGGACCACGACGAGGCGACGCGGGCCCGGCTGCGCGGACTCGCGAAGGAGCTCGGCCTGCTCACCACGGGCTCCAGCGACTACCACGGCAGCCGCAAGACCTGCCGCCTCGGCGAGTACACCACCGACCCCGAGATCTACGGCGAGATCACCCGCCGCGCCTCGGGCGCCTTCCCGGTCCCGGGCGCCGGCGGAACGCTCTAGCCCCGTAAGGGCCCCTTCCCGCCGCTCCCTCGTGACGGCGGCCGGTCACCGTGCCCGCCGCCGCCCGCAGCGGCGCGCGCCCCTCCGCACTCCGTCTCACGCCGCCCGTACGGCTCCGTGCCGTGCCCCGGTGGCGCCTCCATGCCCTGACGCCGGAATCCCGGATTCCGACCCGTAGGGGTACACCCCACCGTTCCACCTCCCGCAAGGCACCCCACCGTGTTCGACGTCGCCGTCTTCGGCTCGCTGTTCCTCACTCTCTTCGTCATCATGGATCCCCCCGGGATCACCCCGATCTTCCTCGCCCTCACCTCCGGCCGCCCGGCCAAGGTGCAGCGCCGGATGGCCTGGCAGGCCGTCTGCGTCGCCTTCGGCGTCATCACCGTCTTCGGCCTCCTGGGCCAGCAGATCCTGGACTACCTGCACGTCTCCGTCCCCGCGCTGATGATCGCGGGCGGTCTCCTGCTGCTGCTCATCGCGCTCGACCTGCTCACCGGCAAGAACGACGAGCCCAAGCAGACCAAGGACGTCAACGTCGCCCTCGTACCCCTCGGCATGCCCCTGCTCGCCGGGCCCGGCGCGATCGTCTCGGTCATCCTCGCCGTGCAGAACGCCGACAGCGTCGCCTCGCAGGTCTCCGTGTGGACCGCCATCGCCGCCATGCACGTCGTGCTCTGGCTGACCATGCGGTACTCGCTGCTGATCATCCGCGTCATCAAGGACGGCGGCGTCGTCCTGGTGACCCGGCTCGCCGGCATGATGCTCTCCGCCATCGCGGTGCAGCAGATCATCAACGGCGTCACCCAGGTGATCCAGAACGCCTGAGGCCCCTCAGAACCCACTGCGCCCCCGTACGGATTCCGCTGCTGCGAAGTCCGTGCGGGGGCGCGGTGCGTGGTGTGGAACCCGGCCTGTTACGAGGCCGAGGTCTCGGCGGGGCGGATCCAGATGCGCTGGCCGATCGCTGCGGCCTGCTGCACGATCCGATTGACGGAGGCGGCGTCCACGACGGTCGAGTCGACAGGCGTGCCGTCGATGTCGTCGAGTCGCAGGATTTCGAAGCGCATGGGCTTCTCCCTTCGTCTGAGTTGATCCTCCTGGGCGGAGAACTGCGTTACACAGGTGTCCAACGTCTTGCATCCTGCAAACATTCCTTACGCTAAGGAAAATTTTCGGATGACTAACTACCGACGGGTAGACGGTGGGCGGGTGTGGCGGCCGGGCCCGGCGCGGCGGACAATGAGCCCCGTATGAACACAGCAGACACCACCCGGCCCACCGCGACCGACACCGAAGCACGCCTGGACGCGCTGGACGCCCGCCTGGAGCGCACCAATGAGCTCCTGCAGCGGATGCTGGCAGAGGTGGCCAAGACCCCCTCGACCCATGCCATCTTCGTCGACGCCGGTTACGTCCATGCTGCGGCCGGATTGCTGGTGGCGGGCACCGAGGACCGACGCTCCTTCGACCTCGACGCCGAAGGTCTGATCGAGGCCTTCATCGACAAGGCCCGCACGATCTTCGCCGACAGCAGACTCCTCCGCGTCTACTGGTACGACGGAGCCCGCCGCCGCATCCACACCCCCGAGCAGCAGGCCATCGCCGAACTCCCCGACGTCAAGGTCCGCCTCGGCAACCTCAACGCCAACAACCAGCAGAAGGGCGTCGACTCCCTCATCCGCACCGACCTGGAGTCCCTCGCCCGCCACCGCGCCATCAGCGACGCCGCCCTCGTCGGCGGCGACGAGGACCTCGTCTCCGCCGTCGAGGCCGCCCAGGGCTACGGGGCCCGCGTCCACCTCTGGGGCATCGAGGCCGCCGAAGGACGCAACCAGGCCGAGGCGCTGCTCTGGGAGGTCGACAGCCAGCGCACCTTCGAGCTGGACTTCTGCCGCCCGTACGTCACGCGCCGCCCCGTCACCACGTACGAGAACGAGGGCGAGCCGCCGCCCTCCCGCGAGGCCGTGCGCTTCGTCGGCGCCCAGATCGCCGCGACCTGGCTCGCCGAGCGCGGCCGGGACCGGCTCGCCGAACTCCTGCCCGGCGCGCCCTACCTGCCGGGACCGGTCGACCAGGACCTCCTCGTCGACGCCGAGCGCCTCCTCAGCCGCTCCCTGCGCGGCCACGCCTCGCTCCGGCGCGCCCTGCGCGACGGCTTCTGGCAGCACCTCAAGGCGCAGTACTGACCGCCCTGGCCGGGCTGCTCGTCTTCTCCCAGAAGCCGGTGAGGCGGTCCGCCAGCTCCTGGGGGTGCGACACGTTCGGCGAGTGGCCCGCGCCCGCCACGACCGTGTGGTGCGCGCCGGTACGGGCGGCCGCCGCGCGGAGGTCCGCCGGCGCCCACACCATCTCGTCCGCCCCGTACGCGAAGTGCAGCGGCATCCGGAGCGCGGCCAGCCCCTCCGTACCGTCCTGACGGTCCAGTAGGAGCCGTCCCGCGCCCGCGAGTTGGGCGATCCGGGTGCGCATCCAGCGGCGCCGCAGGAAGCCCGCGAGCTCCGGCGCGTCGTCCGTGTCCGGCTCCTCGCCCCGGCTGTCCAGCCAGCACATCGCCTGCCACACCCGCTCCTTCGGCAGCACCGCGAGCGCGGCCCGCAGCACCCGCACCCGGATCCGCTGCGGCCGGGCCACCCGGCCGGGTCCCGAGGACAGCAGCGTCAGCGAACGGAACGCGCCCGGCGCCAGGGCGGCCGCCGCGCGCGCCACCAGGCCCCCGAACGAGTGGCCCACCAGATGCACGGGCCCGTCCCCGAGCGCCGCCGCCTGCGCCACCGCGTCGAGCGCGAGCGCCCTGCGACGGTAGGCGGCGCGGCCCCGGGGCCCCGGCGACTCGTTCTGCCCGCGCCCGTCCACGGCCACGGCCCGGTACCCGGCCTCGCTCAGCGGCCCGAGCAGCCCGAGGAAGTCCTCCTTGCTGCCGGTGTACCCGGGCAGCAGCAGCACCGTGCCCCGCCGCGCCCCCGCCGCCGCGGTGTCGAGCACGGCGAACGGACCACGCACGGTCTCAACCCGCCGGGCACGGGTACGGGGCGGGAGGACGAGGGAACGGGGCTTGCTCATATCTGGACTGTAACGGCGCGGGGGTCCGCACGGGGCGGCGAGGGGTGGGGGCGGCGCGTGGTGGCCTTCGGTCTGGGAAGCGGTCCCGTGCGGGGGCGGTACGGCCGAGCGGCCCGCCCCTGGTCGGGGCGGGCCGCTCGGCTTCGGAGGCGGGGGCGGGTCAGCTCTCGGGCTGGGCCGCCGCCTTCTTCGTCGTGCGGCGGCGCGGAGCCGCCTTCTTCGGGGCCTCCTCGGCCGCCGGCGCCTCGACCTCGGCCGCAGCGGCCTTCTTGGTCGTACGACGGCGGGCCGGAGCCTTCGGCTCGGTCTTCGGCGCGGACGCCTCGGGAGCCTCGGCCGCGACCGCCTTCTTGGCCGTGCGGCGGCGCGGAGCCGCCTTCTTCGGGGCCTCCTCGGCGGCCGGTGCCTCGACGGCCTCGACGACCGGCTCGGCGACCGGCTCGGCCGCGACGGCCTTCTTGGCCGTGCGGCGGCGCGGGGCGGCCTTCTTCGGGGCCTCCTCCACGACGGGCTCGGCGACCGGCGCGGCGACCGGCGCGGCGATGACGATGACCTCGCCGGTGGACTCGGCCGTCGCCGGGGACCCGGCGGGGCGGCGGGCCGCACGGCGGCGGCGCGGCGCGGGCTCCTCCACGACCGGGGTCTCGACGACCGGCTCGGCGGCCGGGGCCTCGGCCACCGGCGCCTCGGCGGTCACCGGCGAACCGGCGGGACGGCGGGCGGTGCGGCGACGGCGCGGCGCGGGGACCTCGGCGACCGGGGTCTCGACGACGGGCTCGGCCACCGGGGCGGCGACGGCCTCGACGACCTGAGCCACGGCGACGGGCGCCTCGACGGCCGGAGCCGCGACGGCCTTCTTGGCCGTACGGCGGCGGGGAGCGGCCTTCGGCTCCTCGACGACCACCGGGGCGGCCTCGACGACCGGCGCCTCTACGGACCGCGCGGCCATCAGCGCGACCGCGGCGGACTCGGGCGTCTGGAACGACACGGTCTCCTCGGCCTGGCGCACCACCCGGGCACGGCGGCGGCGCGGGGCCGGAGCCGGCGCCGGAGCCGCGGCGGTCCGCTCGACCGGAGCGGCGACCGGAGCGACGGCAGGAACCGCGACCGGCTCCGCGGCCGCCGGGCGGGCGGCACGGGTCCGGCGACGGGGGGCCTTCGGCTCCTCAGCCTTGGGCTCCTCAGCCTTCGGCTGCTCGACGACCGTGGCCTCGACGACCGTGGCCGTGGCGACGGGGGCCGTGAAGACGGGCGCCTCGACCGGGGCCTTGGCGGCCCGCGTCTCGGCGACCGGCGCCTCGACCGGCGCCTCGGCGGCCTGCGCCTCAGCGGCCTGCGCCTCGACGACCTGCGCCGTGACGCGGGTGCGACGACGGCGGCGCGGGGTGCGCGTGCCCGGCTCGGCGGGGGTCTCGTCCGACGGGGTCTCGACGGCCGGGGCCGCCGACACCGGGGCGTCACCGAGGTCGCCGCCGCGGGTGCGGCGACGCTGGCGCGGGGTCCGCGTGCGGGCCGGGAGCTCCTCGGTCTTCTCGGCGGCCTTCGGGCCGCGGCCACGGCGGCCGCCGGGCTCGCCCAGGTCCTCCAGCTCCTCCGCGCCCAGACCCGCGCGGGTCCGCTCGGCGCGGGGCAGGATGCCCTTGGTGCCCGCCGGGATGTCCAGCTCCTCGAAGAGGTGCGGGGAGCTGGAGTACGTCTCGACCGGGTCGTGGAAGTCCAGGCCGAGCGCCTTGTTGATGAGCTGCCAGCGCGGGATGTCGTCCCAGTCGACCAGCGTCACGGCCGTGCCCTTGGCACCCGCGCGGCCGGTGCGGCCGACGCGGTGGAGGAAGGTCTTCTCGTCCTCCGGGGACTGGTAGTTGATGACGTGGGTGACGCCCTCGACGTCGATGCCGCGCGCGGCGACGTCGGTGCAGACGAGCACGTCCACCTTGCCGTTGCGGAAGGCGCGCAGCGCCTGCTCGCGGGCGCCCTGGCCGAGGTCGCCGTGGACGGCGCCGGAGGCGAAGCCGCGCCGCTCCAGCTGCTCGGCGATGTCGGCCGCCGTGCGCTTGGTGCGGCAGAAGATCATCGCGAGCCCGCGGCCGTTGGCCTGCAGGATGCGGGAGACCATCTCCGGCTTGTCCATGTTGTGCGCGCGGTAGACGTGCTGCTTGATGTTGGCGACGGTCACGCCCTCGCCGTCGGGCGAGGTGGCGCGGATGTGCGTCGGCTGCGACATGTAGCGGCGGGCGAGACCGATGACGGCGCCCGGCATGGTGGCCGAGAACAGCATGGTCTGGCGCTTCGCCGGAAGCATGTTCATGATCTTCTCGACGTCGGGCAGGAAGCCCAGGTCGAGCATCTCGTCGGCCTCGTCGAGGACGAGGACCTTCACGTGCGAGAGGTCGAGCTTGCGCTGGCCGGCCAGGTCGAGCAGACGGCCGGGGGTGCCGACGACGACGTCGACGCCCTTCTGCAGCGCCTCGACCTGCGGCTCGTACGCCCGGCCGCCGTAGATGGCGAGCACGCGGACGTTGCGCACCTTGCCGGCGGTCAGCAGGTCGTTGGTGACCTGCTGGCACAGCTCGCGGGTGGGGACGACGACGAGCGCCTGCGGGGCGTCGGTCAGCTGCTCGGGCTTGGCCCGGCCGGCCTCGACGTCCGTCGGGACGGTGACGCGCTCCAGGATGGGGAGGCCGAAACCGAGGGTCTTGCCCGTGCCGGTCTTCGCCTGGCCGATGACGTCGGTGCCGGTGAGGGCGACCGGAAGGGTCATCTCCTGGATGGGGAAGGGGGTGACGATGCCGACGGCCTCCAGGGCCTCGGCCGTCTCAGGGAGGATTCCGAGTTCTCGGAAAGTCGTAGTCAGGGTGCTGCCTCTTCTGTGAGACGCGGCGCGAGGCGAACGAAGGGGGTCGTACCGTGCCTGGATCTTCCGGGGGATCGGGGGAGATCACCGCCGGGTGGCACGGGACCACTGCCGTCGCTCGAGCGTCGTACCGCTGAGGGTGACCCTTCCGCGGGTCCGCTGGAAGGGCTGTCGGGCCGGAGCCGATCGGGCCACCGACCGGGCATCCTCATTCATGAGTCGGCCTACCGGGTACGTCCGAACGTGCGAAAGCATGTCCGCATACTCAGCAGGCGCCTTACCACTGTACCCCGGATTCGCGCATGTGTGTTGGGAGAAATCGTGATGAGGGCACGGTCACAGTGACTGACCAGGGCCTTCCCGGGCCTCGCGAGCGGGCTATTGTGCGCTGCATGGAGACGCCTGACAACGCCACACCCACCGGGATCGCCGCCAAGGACTGGGCGGCGGCTTCCGCCGAGCCGCAGTACCGCGCCGCCGTGATCGACCTTCTCGGCGCCCTCGCCTACGGAGAGCTCGCGGCCTTCGAGCGGCTCGCCGAGGACGCCAAGCTGGCGCCGACCCTCGCGGACAAGGCGGAGCTGGCGAAGATGGCCGCGGCCGAGTTCCAGCACTTCGAGCGGCTGCGGGACCGCCTCGCGGCCGTCGACGCCGAGCCGACGGCGGCCATGGAGCCCTTCGCGAAGGCGCTCGACGACTTCCACCGCCTGACCGCGCCGTCGGACTGGCTGGAGGGCCTGGTCAAGGCGTACGTGGGCGACTCGATCGCCAGCGACTTCTACCGGGAGGTCGCGGCCCGCCTCGACTCCGACACGCGCGGGCTCGTCCTCGCGGTGCTCGACGACACCGGCCACGGCAACTTCGCGGTGGAGAAGGTCCGCGCGGCGATCGACGCCGACCCGCGTGTCGGCGGCCGGCTCGCGCTCTGGGCGCGCCGCCTGATGGGCGAGGCGCTCTCGCAGGCCCAGCGCGTGGTCGCCGAGCGCGACGCGCTCTCGACGATGCTCGTCGGCGGCGTGGCGGACGGCTTCGACCTCGCGGAGGTCGGCCGGATGTTCTCCCGCATCACCGAGGCCCACACCAAGCGCATGGCGGCCCTGGGCCTCGCGGCCTGAGGCCGCTACGGCCGCAGGTCTGACGCGTCCCGGCCGGTCGGCCCGGGCCCCGGCTCCCGGCGCCCGCGCCCGCGGCCCGAGGCGCTCCCGCCGGTCAGACCGCGGCTGATCGGCGCAGTCTGCGGGAGGCCGGGCGGAGCAGGAGCGAGAGCAGCACCGCCGCCACGGCCACCGCGCCGATCAGGGTGGCGAGGAAGTGGCCGGGGCCGAGCGCCCCGTGCGTCACGAGCGCGCCGAAGACACCGCCGAGCGTCCCCGTCAGGAGCACGATCGCCCGGACGGGGAGGCGGTCGGGCAGCCGGAGCACGGCGGCCCAGGCCATTGCGAAACCGAGCAGGGCGGAGCCGAGGGCTTCCAGGAACACGTCGGATCACCTCGCGTGGGGTGCTGCGGGGCGGGCGTTGCGGTCATGGGCGTCCTACCCCCGGCATCCGGAACGCAATCCTTCCGTACGCCCTGACGTGGGAGTATCAGAAGTACGGACAGACGAAAGGCCCGGCGGACCGAAGCGGTCCACCGGGCCTTTCCCGTCAGATCCGGGGCTCAGAGCGCGCCGAAACCCACGCGGCGCACGGCGGGCTCGCCGAGCTCCACGTACGCGATCTTCTCGGCCGGAATGAGGATCTTGCGACCCTTCTCGTCCGAGAGGCTGAGCAGCTGCGCCTTGCCGGCCAGCGCGTCGGCCACCGCGCGCTCGACCTCCTCGGCGGACTGCCCGCTCTCCAGAACGATCTCCCGGGGTGCGTGCTGCACGCCGATCTTGACCTCCACGGCTATGTCCCTCCGAACGGTCAGCGTTGCGCGAATACCCGCGCCGTACGCAGCACACATTAGCCCGGTGAGGGGACCCGTACGGGTCAGCCGCAGCACGCCAGGAGCGAACAGGCTCCGGGAATGCTCCCGGCCCGGGCGGTCAGTGGCCCTCGGCGCTCAGCTGGCCGTCCACCGGGTGCAGCGGGAAGCCGGCGATGCCGCGCCAGGCGAGCGAGGTGAGCAGGCCGACCGCCTTGTCGCGGGGGATGCCGGACTCGCTGGACAGCCAGTACCGGGCCACGACCTGGGAGACGCCGCCGAGACCGACGGCGAGCAGCATCGACTCGTCCTTCGACAGGCCGGTGTCCTCGGCGATCACGTCGGAGATGGCCTCGGCGCACTGCAGGCTGACCCGGTCCACGCGCTCGCGTACGGCGGGCTCGTTGGTCAGGTCGGACTCGAAGACGAGACGGAACGCGCCGCCCTCGTCCTCCACGTACGCGAAGTACGCGTCCATCGTCGCCGCGACCCGGAGCTTGTTGTCCGTGGTGGAGGCCAGCGCCCCGCGCACGGCCTGCAGGAGGGCCTCGCAGTGCTGGTCGAGCAGGGCGAGGTAAAGCTCCAGCTTCCCGGGGAAGTGCTGGTACAGCACCGGCTTGCTGACACCGGCCCGCTCGGCGATGTCGTCCATGGCGGCGGAGTGGTACCCCTGGGCGACGAAGACCTCCTGTGCCGCGCCGAGCAGCTGGTTCCGTCGGGCACGTCGCGGCAGGCGCGTGCCCCGAGGGCGTGCTGCCTCTGTCTGCTCGATGGCGCTCACGCGGCCTCCCAAAAATCGATCCATGCGCTCTGTCGCGCCGCGCCGCCATCGTACTTTTGGGTAACCCGGCTGTGCGCGGTGCGAACGCAGAATTTCACGGACCGGACGCGTTGGTCGACAGTCGATTCAAGATTAAACCGAACAAATCTGCGGGAGTCGCCTGCTCAGCGGTAGTCGTCCTCGTCGAGAGCGACGACACGCGCCTGTTCGGACGCGTCCGCCTCGTTCGCCGAGTCGTGCTCCAGATGCGTCGGTTGCTCGTCCTCGCGCTGCTGCAGTTCGGTGTGCTGCTCGGCGGCGTCCGCCTCCGGGATCTCCTGGTCCAGCACGTCGACCTCTTCCTCGGTGAATGTGTCCGGCTCGCTGGGATCGACAGTCATGAGGTTCCTTCCGGGGGTGCGGGTCGCGGTGCTCCCGATGGCCCTCTCTTCGAGCCTAGGAGCGAACGCGCCCCGCCGCACACGCACCTGTGACCCCACCCACACACGTCGGCGCGTGATCGTCTCGTAATATTGCGGCCATGTCCTCGACCGAGCTGCCGGAAACCCGGACCGCCGCCGCCTCACCCGCGTCGCCGATCCGCACCGTACGGGTCGCCGACGGCGAGGAGCTCCGCTCCGTCGCGCTGCCCGGACTCACCCTCACCGTGCGCGCCCGGCCGGGGAACCGGCCCGGACTGCCGCCCGCCCTGTACGTCCACGGCCTCGGCGGCTCCTCGCAGAACTGGTCCGACCTCATGCCGCTGCTCGCGGACCACGTCGACGGCGAGGCGGTCGACCTGCCCGGCTTCGGCGACTCCCCGCCGCCCGACGACGGCAACTACTCGGTCACCGGGCACGCCCGTGCCGTCATCCGGCTCCTGGACGCCGCCGGACGCGGACCGGTCCACCTGCTCGGCAACTCGATGGGCGGCGCCGTCGCCACCCGCGTCGCCGCCGTCCGGCCCGACCTGGTCCGCACCCTCACCCTGATCTCCCCGGCCCTGCCCGAGCTGCGCGCCCAGCGCACCGCCTGGCCCACCGCGCTCATCGCGGTGCCCGGCGTCGCCTCGTTCTTCGCGAAGCTCACCAAGGACTGGACGGCCGAGCAGCGGGTCAAGGGCGTCCTCTCGCTCTGTTACGGGGACCCCGGCCGGGTCACCGAGGAGGGCTTCCGGCACGCCGTGGAGGAGTTGGAGCGGCGCCTGGAGCTCCCGTACTTCTGGGACGCGATGGCCCGCACCTCGCGCGGCATCGTCGACGCGTACACCCTCGGCGGGCAGCACGGACTGTGGCGTCAGGCCGAACGGGTCCTCGCCCCGACGCTGCTCGTCTACGGTGGGCGCGACCGGCTCGTCTCGTACCGGATGGCCCGCAAGGCGGCCGCCGCCTTCCGCGGCTCGCGTCTGCTGACCCTCCCCGAGGCGGGGCACGTGGCGATGATGGAGTACCCCGAGACGGTCGCCCAGGCCGTCCGGGACCTGATCGCCGATCACGGCGGGAGCTGATCCGGGGCGTGGGACGACATAGTCGCAAGGGCTCCGCGCCCTCGGTGACCGACACCGGGCCGCAGCCGCAGGTGGGGGCGGCCCCGACGGGCCCTGCGCCCGGCACGGGCCGCCGACGCAGGACGCCGGGCGGCCCGGGCCAGGACGCCACGACGCAGGGCTACGGCACACAGGGCTACGGCACGCCGTCCCACGGCACGCCGATGTACGGGACTCCGGCACAGGGGACGCCCCAGTACGGCCTCGGGCAGCACGGGGCGCCGGCACAGGGAACCCCGCGCCAGGGCACGCCGCGATTCGGCGCCCCCGCGCAGGGAACTCCCCAGTACGGGGCCCCGGCGCAGGGCACACGGCGACCTGGCGCCCCCGGGCAGGGGACTCCCCCGTACGGCGGCCGGGCTCAAGGGGCCCCGCGGCCCGGCGCTCCCGTGCCGCACGGCACGCCCGCCCATGGCATCCCCCCGTACGGAGCCCCCGCTCAGGGCGCTCCCGTTCGGGGTGCCGGTGGGTACGGGGGGCCTCGGCATGCCACGCCCGCGCACGGAACCCCCGTGTTCGGCGGTGAGGCGCCCGCGCACGCCGCGCCCGGGACGCCCGCGCACGGTGTGCCCGTCTACGGGGCGCCCGTACGGGGCGGTCACCCGCAGCACGACGAGACCCCCGCGCGTCCCGGGGCCTACGCGCCCCGCCGAACCGCCGCGCCCGGACTCGCCGAGACGGAGTCCGCGGTCGAGGCGCCGTTCATCCCCGCGCCGCGCCGAGAGGAGGACGCCGCCGAAGCGGAGACCCCGGAGGGCCGGGGCACCCTCGGCCGCACGCTCACCGGAGTCGCGGCCGCCGCCGTCGCCACCGTCCTCGCCGTCGTCGTCACCGGACAGGTCGCCGACCGGGACGAGACCCCGCCCGCCCACGCCGCCGGCCAGCCGAGCGAGCGGCCCGCGGACGACTCCGCCTCCCGCTCCGACGACCGGGCCGTCCCGGCGAAGCCGGCGCCCGCCGCCACCCCGCCCACGTACGAGCAGCTGATGACCCACCAGTTCCCGATCGACCCGAAGCTGAAGGGCTCCGGGGAGTTCGAGGCCGTGCCGGGCCTGCAGAAGGCGCCCGGCAAGGGGAAGCTGATCCGCTACCGGGTCGACGTCGAGAAGGGGCTCGGTCTCGATCCGAAGCTCTTCGCCGACGCCGTGCAGAAGACCCTCAACGACAAACGCAGCTGGGCCGGCAAGGGCCAGATGACCTTCGAGCGCATTTCCAGCGGCGAGCCGGAGTTCGTGATCACCCTCGCCAGTCCTGGAACCACCGGCGCGTGGTGCGCGAAGTCCGGTCTCGACACGACCGTCGACAACGTCTCCTGCGACTCCGCCTCCACCCAGCGCGTAATGATCAACGCCTTCCGATGGGCGCAGGGCTCGGTGACCTTCGGTCCGAAGGCGATGTACGCCTATCGCCAGATGCTCATCAACCACGAGGTCGGACACCGGCTCGGGCACGGCCACGTGAGCTGCCGCACCCCGGGCGCGCTCGCCCCCGTGATGCAGCAGCAGACCAAGTCCCTGGACATCGACGGAATCAAGTGCCGCCCCAACCCCTGGGTGTATCCGACGAGTTGACGGTCCGTCCGGACAGCCGGTGTCCGCATCCCGAGACGCGTGTCTCGGGATGGCGTGGATGCGCGTTGACATCGTTCACGCGTTCGTCCATATTTCTCGGCATGTCGCACCGTCACGCCGTTTCCGATAGCGCCGCCCTTGAGCTGGCGCTCTTCGGCGTGACCGGACACACGGTCGCCGACATTCTCTGTAGCTGACGCAGCCCGAGCGCTCGTCGGCTTTCCGTTTTCTCGCCGCGCCCGGGTTCTTCATTCCCGCAGGCGCCGTTCCTCCCTTTCGGGCCGTTTTCCCGTGCCTGTGGAATCCCCTTTCTCTTTCCCGCAGTTCGCATTCCACCCCGAGAGGTCTCCTTCCGATGCGTCATTCGTCCGTCATCTCGCGCCGCGTGGCAGCGGCCGCCGTCAGTGTCGTCCTGGCCTCGGGCGCCGCCGCCTGCGGCCCCGAGGACGCCGGCGCCGAGGGCGGTACCTCCGCCAAGGCCGCAGGCGCCCCGCAGAAGGGCGGCACGCTGACCGTCCTCAACAACGAGGCCCAGACCGACTTCGACCCCGCCCGCCTCTACACCTCGGGCGGCGGCAACGTCCCCTCCCTCGTCTTCCGTACGCTCACCACCCGCAACCGCGAGGCGGGCGCCGCCGGCACCCAGGTCGTCCCCGACCTCGCCACCGACACCGGCCGCCCCAACGAGGACGCCACCGAGTGGACGTACACGCTGAAGGAGGGCCTGAAGTACGAGGACGGCACGGCCATCACCAGCGCCGACATCAAGTACGGCATCGAGCGCTCCTTCGCGGCCGAACTCTCCGGCGGCGCCCCCTACCTGCGCGACTGGCTCGTCGGCGGCGACACGTACCAGGGCCCGTACAAGGACGACAAGGGTCTCGCGTCCATCGTCACCCCCGACGCCCGGACCATCGTCTTCAAGCTGAAGAAGCCAGAGGGCGAGTTCCCCTTCGTCGCCACCCAGACCCAGTTCGCCCCCGTCCCCAAGGCCAAGGACACCGGCGCGAAGTACGAGGAGCACCCCGTCTCGTCCGGCCCGTACAAGGTCGTGAAGAACGACAACGACGGCGAGCACCTCGTCCTGGAGCGGAACGAGCACTGGGGCCCGAAGACCGACCAGGAGCGCAAGGCCTACCCCGACCGGATCGACGTCAAGTCCGGGCTCGACGAGGCCGTCATCAACCAGCGCCTCGCCACCTCCTCCGGCGCCGACTCCGCCGCCGTCACCACCGACACCAACCTCGGCCCCGCCGAACTGGCCCAGGTCGGCTCCGACAAGGCCCTCGCCGCGCGCGTCGGCACCGGCCACTTCGGCTTCACCAACTACATCGCCTTCAACCCGAAGGTGAAGCCCTTCGACAACCCGAAGGTCCGCCAGGCGATCTCGTACGCCGTCAACCGCACCAGCGTCGTCAACGCCGCCGGCGGCTCCGCGCTCGCCGAGCCCGCCACCACCTTCCTGCCCGAGCAGAAGGCCTTCGGCTTCACGCCGTACGACCACTTCCCGGCCGGGAAGACCGGCGACCCGGCCAAGGCCAGGCAGCTGCTCAAGGAGGCCGGCTACCCCAACGGCCTGACCGTCACCCTGCTGCACTCCACCGCCCAGAACCGCACCACCAGCCCCGAGATCGCCACCGCCGTCCAGGAGGCCCTCGGCAAGGCCGGCATCACCGTCAAGCTCGACGGGCAGGAGCCCAACTCCTTCAACGAGAAGCGCTGGAGCGTCAAGGACGCCCCCGGCTTCTTCCTCTCCCGCTGGGGCGCCGACTGGCCGGCCGGCGGCCCGTTCCTCGCGCCGATCTTCGACGGCCGCCAGATCGTCGCCAACGGCTCCAACTACAACCACGCGCAGCTGAACGACCCGGCGGTCAACAAGGAGATCGACGAGATCAACAAGCTGACCGACCTCAAGGCCGCCGCCGCCCGCTGGGGCGCCCTCGACAAGAAGATCGGCGAGCAGGCCCTGGACGTGCCGCTCTTCCACCCCGTCTACAAGCGGCTCGTCGGCAAGGACATCAAGAACGTCGTCATCAGCGACTGGACCGGCGTCCTCGACATCTCGCAGGTCGCGGTCAAGTGACCGCGCTGACCGACGCGCCGGCGCCCGTGGCGGGCCTTCCCGCCACGGGCGCCGCCCGGCAGGTGTGGCGACGGCTCCGCACCCGCCCCGCCGCCCTCGTCTCCGCCGCCGTCCTCCTCCTGCTCGTCCTCCTCGCCCTCGCCGCGCCGCTCTTCGCCGCCCTCGCGGGCCAGGACCCGCACACGTACCACGACGACCTCGTCGACTCGGCCCGCGGCGGCGTCCCGTACGGCTCCTTCGGCGGGGCGAGCGCCGAGCACTGGCTCGGCGTCGAACCCGGCACCGGCCGCGACCTGTTCGTCCGTCTGTTCTACGGCGCCCGCGTCTCGCTGCTCGTCGCCCTCGGCGCCACCGTCGTCCAGGTCCTCGCCGGACTCCTGATCGGCCTCGCCGCCGGACTCGGCAACCGCTGGGTCGACGCCACCCTCGGCCGGATCACCGACGTCTTCCTCGCCCTGCCGTTCCTCGTCCTCGCCATCGCGCTCACCGCCGTCGTCCCCCGCGACTTCCCGCGCCCGCTGCTGCTCATCCTGGTCATCGGGCTGCTCGGCTGGGCCGGCACCTCCCGGATCGTGCGCGCCCAGACCCTCACCCTCAAGAGCCTCGACTTCGTCGCCGCCTCCCGGCTCGCCGGCTCGGGCCGGTGGCGGACCGCCCGGCGCGAACTGGTGCCCTCGCTCGCCGCGCCCGTCATCACGTACGCCGCGATCCTCGTCCCCGGCAACATCGTGACCGAGGCCTCGCTCTCCTTCCTCGGCGTGGGAGTCACCCCGCCCACCCCCTCGTGGGGGCAGATGCTCTCCACCGCGCAGACCTGGTTCCGGGCCGACCCCGCGTACGTACTGCTCCCGGCCGGACTGCTCTTCACGACCGTGCTCGCCTTCACCGTCCTCGGCGACGCCGTCCGCACCGCCCTCGACCCGCGCGAGGCCGGCCGGCTCGGCGTGGGCACGCGCAAGGAGACCTCCCGATGACCCGCTACGTCCTCAAGCGGCTCGCGGGCGCCGCACTCGTCCTCCTCGCCCTCTCCGTCCTGGTCTACGCGCTGTTCTACGTCCTGCCAGGCGACCCCGCCCGGCTCGCCTGCGGGGAACGCTGCAACCCGCAGCAGATCGCCCAGGTGCGGGACCAACTCGGCCTGAACCAGAGTGTGTTCGCCCAGTACCTGCACTTCCTCCAGGGCGTCTTCGCCGGCCGCGACTACTCCGGCGGCACCGGCGTCCTGCACTGCGACGCGCCCTGCCTCGGCCTCTCGTACCAGAACGACCAGCAGGTCACCGAGCTCATCCTGGAGCGGCTGCCCGCCACCGCCTCGCTCGCCCTCGGCGCCATGGTCATCTGGCTCGTCATCGGCGTCGGCACCGGGCTGCTCTCCGCGCTCCGGCGCGGCGGACTCACCGAGCGGACCCTCACCGTGCTCACCCTCGCCGGCACCGGCACGCCCGTCTTCATCCTCGGCCTGCTGCTGCTCATGGCCGTCTGCGCCTACCTCCAGTGGCTGCCCTTCCCGACGTACGTGCCGCTCGGCGAGGACCCCGAGCAGTGGGCCTGGAACATGCTGCTGCCCTGGCTCGCCCTCGGCTTCTTCGAGTCCGCCAAATACGCCCGCCTGACGCGGAGTTCGACGCTGGAGACGCTCGCCGAGGACCACATCCGCACCTTCCGCGCGTACGGGGTGGGGGAGCGGTCCGTCGTCACCCGCCACGCCCTGCGCGGCGCCGTCCCGCCGGTCATCGCGCTCAGCGCCATCGACCTCGGCACCATGTTCGGCGGGGCCGTGCTGACCGAGTCGCTCTTCGGCATCCCCGGACTCGGCAAGACCCTCATCGACGGCGTCCGCCACGTCGACCTGCCGGTCGTCGTCGGCATCGTGCTCCTCACCGGGGTCGCCGTCGTCCTCGCGAACGTCGTCGCCGACCTCCTCTACGCCCTCGCCGACCGAAGGGTCGCCCTGACATGACGCTCCCCATCACCCCGCTCGTGGAAGTCGACCGGCTCTCCGTCGAGTTCGACGGCGGCGCCCGAGCCGTCGACGGGCTCTCCTTCACCCTGGAGGCCGGCCGCGCGCTCGCCCTCGTCGGCGAGTCCGGCAGCGGCAAGTCCACCGTCGCCGGCGCCCTCCTCGGCCTCCACCGCGGCACCGGCGCGAAGGTCGGCGGCACCGTCCGGGTCGGCGGCATCGACGTCGGCACCGCCGGCCCCGCGGAGCTGCGCAGGCTGCGCGGCGGAGTGGCGGCGATGGTCTTCCAGGACCCGCTGTCCGCGCTGGATCCGTACTACTCGGTGGGGGAGCAGATCGCGGAGGTATATCGGATCCATCGTCCTGGATCCGGGATCCAGCAGTCTGGATCCGGGATTCAGGAGTTTGGATCCACGATCCAGCAGCCAGGATCCGAGATCCCGCAGCCTGGATCCAGGATCCAGCAGTTTGGATCCACGATCCATCGTCCTGGATCCAGAAAGGCCGCCCGGGCCCGCGCCATCGAGGTCCTCGACCGGGTCGGCATCCCCGATGCCGCCCGCCGCTCCCGATCCCGCCCGCACGAGTTCAGCGGTGGCATGCGGCAGCGCGCACTGCTCGCCATGGCCCTCGCCTGCGAGCCGCAGCTGATCGTGGCCGACGAACCCACCACCGCACTCGACGTCACCGTGCAGGCCCAGATCCTCGACCTGCTGCACGAGCTGCGGCGCGAGACCGGTACCGCGCTGCTCCTCGTCACCCACGACGTGGGCGTGGCCGCCGAGAGCGTCGACGAGGTGCTCGTCATGCGCCACGGGCGCGAGGTCGAGCGGGGCCCCGCCGCCGGGGTGCTCGGCGCGCCCTCGGCGCCGTACACGCGCGCGCTGCTCTCCGCCGTGCCCCGGCTCGACGGGCCGACCCGGACGACCCCCGAGGAGCAGGGGGAGACGCTGCTCGACGCGGTCGACCTGCGGCGGGAGTTCGGGCGGGGCAAGGCCGCCGTGACCGCCGTCGACGGGGTCTCCCTCACCGTCCGCGCCGGCGAGACCCTCGGCGTCGTCGGCGAGTCCGGCAGCGGCAAGACCACCCTCGGCCGGATGCTCGTCCGCCTCCTCGACCCGACCGGCGGCGAACTCCGCTACCGGGGCGAGGAGATCGGCGGGCTGCCCGACAAGCGGCTGCGCCCGTACCGACGCGAGCTCCAGATGGTCTTCCAGGACCCGGTCTCCTCCCTCAACCCCCGCCGCTCCGTCGGCGAGTCGATCGCCGACCCGCTGCGCGTGGCGGGGGAGCGGGACGAGACCCGGATCCGGGGCCGGGTGCGGGAGCTGCTCGACCGGGTGGGACTCGACCCCGACCGGTACGGGGCCTATCCGCACGAGTTCAGCGGCGGCCAGCGCCAGCGCGTCGGCATCGCCCGCGCGCTCGCCGCCGAGCCCCGTCTGATCGTCTGCGACGAACCCGTCTCCGCGCTCGACGTCACGACCCAGGCCCAGGTCACCGCCCTGCTCGCCGAGCTCCAGGCCGAACTCGGCCTCGGGCTCGTCTTCATCGCCCATGACCTCGCCGTCGTCCGGCAGGTCAGCGACCGGGTCGCCGTCATGCGCGCGGGCCGGATCGTCGAGCAGGGCACGGTCGCGGAGGTGTACGGAGCACCTCAGGATCCGTACACCCGGCAGCTGCTCGCCGCCGTCCCCTCCCTCGACCCGGTCCTCGCGGCCGAGCGCAGGGAACGCCGCCAGGAGCTGGCCGCTGCCTGACCCTCCGTGATCGTTCAGCCGCGTACCGCGACAGAACGCGACCGGGGTGGGAAAGTTACGTGCATTCACCCCTTCCGGTGGTGGGGGGGGGGGGGGGGGGGGGGGGGGGGAGGAGGGGGAGGCGTGAGGCTGCCCTCTCGTTGTTCCAGCTG
>NZ_JBVJWR010000009.1:291086-322998 GCF_055602235.1 Streptomyces sp. NPDC037410
CTCGCCAGGCCACGCGGCACGGAAGTCCCCCCCCCCCCCCCCCCCCCCCCCCCTCCCCCCCCCCCCCCCCCCCCCCCCCCCCCCCCACCGGTGTATCCGCTTACGTTCTTCCCGCTGCGGGTCACCGGGACGACGGTGACCGCCGTCAAGGGAGATCGGGGGTGCACGCGTGCGGATCGGAATGCTTACGGAGGGTGGCTACCCGTACGCCACCGGTGAGTCCGGGCGCTGGTGCGAGCGGCTCGTACGCGGGCTCGGACAGCACACGTTCGACCTCTACGCCCTCGGCCCGGCCGGCACCCCGCTGCCCCTGCCGCCGAACGCCCGCCTCGCCCGCACCGCCGACCTCGGCGGCCCCGACGCGACGACGCACGAGCGCACCGGCCTCTGCGAGCCGCGCGCCTCCCGCCGGGCCTACGGACGCCAGGACCGGCGCCGCTTCACCGAGGCCTACCACCGGCTCGTCACCGGACTCTGCACCGAGGACGCCGCGGACGCCGAGTTCGCCGAGGACGGTGCCACCTCCTTCGCCGAAGGGCTCTACGCCCTCGCCGAACTCGCCCGCGAGCGCGGTGGACTGTCCGGGGCCCTCCGCTCCGACGACGCCGTCCGCGCCCTGGAGGCCGCCTGCCGCGCGCCCGGCGCACGCCGGGGCGCGGCCGCCGCCGGACTCGCCGACCACCTCGCCTTCGCCGAGCACCTGGAGCGCGCCCTGCGCCCCCTCTCCCTCGACTGGTACGAGGACGACGCGCTCGCCGCCGCCGACCTCTGCCACGCCGCCGCCGGAGGCACCACGGCCCTCCCCGGCCTGCTGGCCAAACGCTTCTTCGGCACCCCGCTGCTCGTCACCGAGTACGGCGTACCGCTCCGCGCCCACTACCTCTCCACGGCCGGCGCCGACCGCTCCGCCCCCCTGCGCGTCCTGCTCGCCGCCCTCCACGGCCGGCTCGCCGGCGAGATCTACCGGCAGGCCGCCCTCCTCACCCCCGGCAACGCCCACGCCCGCCGCTGGCAGGAGAAGTGCGGCGCCGACCGGGCCCGTATCCGCACCGTCCACCCCGGCATGGCCGCCGACCGCTTCGCCGAGGTCGGCGAGGACGAGGAGAGCGGCGACCCCGCCACCCTCGTCTGGGTCGGCCGCGTCGAACCCGCCAAGGACCTCATCGGCCTCCTCCACGCCTTCGCCGAGATCCGGGCCCGGCAGCCCGACGCCCGGCTGCGGATCGTCGCCGTGCCGGTCCGCGACGGCGGGGCCGGCTACCTCACGTACTGCAAGGGGCTCGCCGCCCAGCTCTTCCCCGACGAGGCCACCGGGGCGCACGCCGTCGGCGAGAACCCCGTCACCTTCGAGGAGCTCGGCGGTCCCGAGGCGCCCACCCTGGAGGACACCTACGCCTCCGGCGCGCTCGTCGTCATGTCCAGCCTCGTCGAGGGCTTCCCCGCGAGCCTCGTCGAGGCGATGTTCTGCGCGCGGGCCACCGTCTCCACGGACGTCGGCGCCGTCGTCGAGATCATCGGCGGCACCGGCCTCGTCGTCCCCCCGCGCAACCCCCGGGCGCTCGCCGACGCGTGCCTCGCGCTGCTGCGCGACCCCGAGCGCCGTCACCGGCTCGGCGCCGCCGCCCGCGCCCGTGCGCTCGAACTCTTCACCGTCGAACAGAACCTCGCCGCGTTCCGCGGCATCTACCTCGAACTCCTCTCCCACGCGCCGGTCCGCCACCGCCCCGGGGACGGCGTCCCCTTCGCCCACCCGGCCGAGGCCCATGTCCCGGGCAGCTGGGCGCACAAGGCCGTGACCACAGGGACGGGAGCCCCCGATGCCTGAAGGAGACACCCCCATGCGCGGCTCCGCCGCCCCGACGAGCCCCGGAGCCTGGGACGCCCGCTCCGAAGCCCTCCTCGGCACCCCCGCCCTCACGGCCGCCGGCTCCCTCGACCTCCGCGCCCCCGCGCCCGAGGACCCCGTCGACGCCGCCCCCTCCGGGATAGCCCCGACCCCGGGGACGGCCTGGACCACGCCTGAGGTTCACGACCCGGATCCGGTGGACGGGGAGGAACCGGACCGCGCGGCCGAGGCAGACCCGAGCGACCCGGACTCGGCCTCGGACGCGGTGGACCCGCACCCGGCGTCGGACCACCGCGCGGACGGCACCGCCCACCTCCCCGCACCCGCCCCCGCGGACACCGCCCCCGCCCGCCCCCGTGGCCGGCGCGGGCACGCCGACCCCGTCAAAGTGCTCATGCACCGGCACCGGGAGCTCTGCGAGCGGGCCGTCGACGCGCTGGAGATCGCCGCCGGGCTCGAAGCGCAGGGGTTCACCGACCGGACCGCCGCGCGCTTCCGGCACCGGGACGTGTTCTCGCTCGCCGAGGAGCTGTACGCGCGCGTGCCGCGCGGACAGGAGAAACCCGCGCCCGCCGCGGAGCCGGAGCGGGCCCGCGCGCCCTGGGCGCTCGCCGTGCTCGCCCCCGGCGGGGTCGCCGGGCTCGCCGGGCTCGGACTCGCCTTCAGCTACGGGCCCGTACGGCTCGCCGTCGGCGCCGCGGGGGCCCTCGCCCTCGGCGGGGCGCTGCTGCTCGCCGTACGGGAAGGCCCCTTCCGCGCCCCCGACGGGGCGGCCGTGCCCGCCGCCCGGCTCTGGACCCTCTGGCTCCTGGCGTACGCGGTCGGCGGCGACGGACTCCTGGAGCAGGTCCTCAGCGGTGGCCCCGACGGGTTCTGGGAGCTCGCCCCCGCGCCCCTCCTGGGCCTCGCCCTCGCCGTCGCGCCCGCCGCCTGGGGCGCCCACCTCTTCGCGAGCCGGGCCCGCCGCCGCATCGCCGACAGCCGCGGCCTCGCCGACTTCGCCGCCACCACCCGGCCGCTGTTCCTCGGCACCGTGACCCTCCAGCTCCTCGCCCTCGCCGGCCTGCTCGCCCTCACCGGCTTCAGCTCCGGGGCCCTCGCCCTCGGGGCGCTCCTGCTGCTCGCCCGGCTCCTCACCGTCCACGGCCACCCCGAGACGGCCTCCGCCGCCCTCGGGGCCGCCGGCGCCGGCGAGGCCCTCGCCCTCGCGAGCGTCCTCGCCGCCCGCGTCCCCGTCCCCGGCTTCGACGCGCTCGCCGCCCCGGTGCGCGCGCTCGTCGGGGCCTGGGGTCCCGGGGCCGTACCCACCCTCGTCTGCGGCGCCGCCGCGCTCGGCCTCCTGGCCCATGCGACCGGCTCCCTCGCCCGGGCGTCCGCCCACGCAACTCCGTGAAGACCCCGCCCACCCGCGGAGCCGACGCCGCGGGCGAGCCCCGTCACCTCTCTCATCACCCCGCAAGGAGACAGAAGACCATGACCCCTCGATCCCAAGGACCGGCCGGTCGGCACGTAGGGGCCGCACGATGAGGGTGCTACTCCTCGGAGCCAACGGCTTCATCGGACGCTTCGTCGCCGACCGGCTGCTCGCCGACCCGGCCGTCCACCTCACCGCGCTCGGCCGGGGCGACGACGCCGACGTGCGCTTCGACCTCGCCTCGGGCAGCCCCGGCGCGCTCACCCGCTTCCTGGACGCCGTCCACCCCGGCGTCGTCGTCAACTGCGCCGGAGCCACCCGCGGCGGCGCCCGCGAGCTGACCCGGCACAACACCGTCGCCGTCGCCACCGTCTGCGAGGCCCTGCGCCGCAGCGGCTGCGGGGCCCGGCTCGTCCAGGTCGGCTGCGCCTCGGAGTACGGGCCGAGCCAGCCCGGCTCCTCCACGGCCGAGGACGCGATCCCGCGCCCCGGCGGCCCGTACGGCGTGTCGAAGCTCGCCGCGACCGAGCTGGTCCTCGGCTCGGGCCTCGACGCCGTCGTCCTGCGGGTCTTCTCGCCCGTCGGTCCCGGCACGCCCGCCGGCTCCCCGCTCGGCCGCCTCGCCGAGGCGATGCGCCGCGCGATGCAGGCCGGGGACGGCGAGCTCAAGCTCAGCGGCCTCGGCGTGCAGCGGGACTTCGTCGACGTACGGGACGTGGCGCGGGCCGTCCACGCGGCCTCCCTCTCCGCCGCCCAGGGCGTCGTCAACATCGGCACCGGCCGCGCGGTCAAGCTCCGCGACGCCGCCGCCGTCCTCGCCCGGGTCGCCGGCTACGCGGGCAACCTGCACGAGCTGGACGGTCCGCACGGCATCCCGCAGCGCCCGATGATCGGCGCCCCCCGCACCGAGGGGACGATCGCCGAACAGCTGGCCTCCGCCCCGTACCCGTATCCCGACGGCTGCGGGCCCTGGCAGCAGGCCGACGTCCGCACGGCCCGCGACCGGCTCGGCTGGCGCCCCCGGATCAACCTGGAGGAGTCCCTCGCCGACATCTGGATGGAGGCGGCGTGTCGCATCTGACGACGACCACGGCCACCGGGGCCCTCCAGGCGCTCGGCTTCGGCGTCCCCGGCTACGCCCATCCGCTGCTCGCCCCCGTCGAGTGGGCCGAGCTCACCCGCCCCGGGACCCCGCTGCACTGGGCGGTGCTCAACGTGGCGGACGGCCCCGGGAGCCGGCCCGACCCGCACTGCCTGGAGGCGGCGGGGAAGCTCCGTAACGCCGGGGTCAAGGTCCTCGGGCACCTGGACCTGGCGTACGGCTCCCGGCCCCTGGGGGAGCTCGTCTCGGACGCCCACCGCTTCCTCGACTGGTACAAGGTCGGCGGTTTCTACCTGGACCGCGCGCCCGCCGACCGGGACGACCTGGCCGGGACGCGGCGGCTCACCGCGACCCTGGAGGCCGTGCTCGGCGGGGAGGCCCACCTCGTCCTCGGTCACGGCACCCATCCCCACCCGGGGTACGCCGAGGCCGCCGACCAGCTGGTGACCTTCGCCGGCTCCTGGGTGGACTACCGCTGGTCGCAGGTGGCGGAGTGGACCGCCGAGTACACGGAGGCCAAGTTCGTCCACCTCGTCCACGGCATTCCGCGCACCCACCTGGACGAGGCGCTGCGGATCGCCCGCTGGCAGGGGGCGGGGACGATCTTCTTCACGGACCGTCCCGCCCGCCCGGGACAAAGCGACCATTTCCATACGCTGCCCGGCTACTGGGACGAAATCGTCTCGCGGATCGGACCGGGTGTCTCGGAATGAGAAGGGGCGTGGCAGTGTTACGGGGAGAACAACCGTACTGACATCCCGACCAGCCGCATTTATGAGGTCTCCAGTGACGCTGCCACCCCTGGTCGAGCCGGCTGCCGAGCTCACCGTAGACGAGGTCCGCAGGTACTCCCGCCACCTGATCATCCCGGACGTCGGGATGGACGGGCAGAAGCGGCTGAAGAACGCCAAGGTGCTGTGTGTCGGCGCCGGCGGCCTCGGCTCCCCGGCCCTGATGTACCTGGCCGCCGCCGGCGTGGGCACGCTCGGCATCGTGGAGTTCGACGAGGTCGACGAGTCGAACCTCCAGCGCCAGATCATCCACAGCCAGGCCGACATCGGCCGCTCCAAGGCCGAGTCCGCGAAGGACTCCGTCCTCGGCATCAACCCGTACGTGAACGTGATCCTTCACGAGGAGCGGCTCGAGGCCGACAACGTGATGGACATCTTCAGCCAGTACGACCTGATCGTCGACGGCACGGACAACTTCGCCACCCGTTACCTGGTGAACGACGCCTGTGTGCTGCTGAACAAGCCGTACGTCTGGGGCTCGATCTACCGCTTCGACGGCCAGGCCTCGGTCTTCTGGTCCGAGTACGGCCCCTGCTACCGCTGCCTCTACCCGGAGCCCCCGCCGCCGGGCATGGTCCCGTCCTGCGCCGAGGGCGGCGTCCTGGGCGTGCTCTGCGCGTCCATCGGCTCCATCCAGGTCACCGAGGCCATCAAGGTCCTGGCCGGCGTGGGCGACCCGCTGGTCGGCCGCCTGATGATCTACGACGCCCTGGAGATGCAGTACCGCCAGGTCAAGGTCCGCAAGGACCCCAACTGCGCGGTCTGCGGCGAGAACCCGACCGTCACCGAGCTCATCGACTACGAGGCCTTCTGCGGCGTCGTGTCCGAGGAGGCCCAGGAGGCGGCGCTCGGCTCCACGATCACTCCCAAGCAGCTCAAGGAGTGGATCGACGCGGACGAGAAGATCGACATCATCGACGTCCGCGAGCCGAACGAGTACGAGATCGTCTCGATCCCCGGCGCGCGCCTGATCCCGAAGAACGAGTTCCTGATGGGCAACGCCCTCCAGGACCTCCCGCAGGACAAGCGGATCGTCCTGCATTGCAAGACGGGTGTCCGCAGTGCGGAAGTCCTCGCGGTCCTCAAGTCCGCGGGCTTCGCGGACGCGGTCCACGTCGGCGGCGGCGTGATCGGCTGGGTCAACCAGATCGAGCCCGAGAAGCCGATCTACTGAAGAACGGTGCACGGAAGGCCCCGGACCGCTTCGGCGGGTCCGGGGCCTTCCGCATGCGCCGGGGGCCCGGGGGTCACTTCTTGCAGACCGTGCCCGAGGCCGGGACCTTGCCCTCCAGGAGGTACGTGTCCACCGCCTTCTTCACGCAGGCGCTGCCGCCGTTGTACGCGCCGTGGCCCTCGCCCTCGTACGTCAGCTCCACGCCGACGCCCTTGCCGAGCGCCTCCACCATGGACCGGGCCCCCTCGTACGGCGTGGCCGGGTCGCCGGTGTTCCCGACGACCAGGATCGGCGCCGAGCCCGGCGCCGAGACGTCCGGGTGCTCCCACCCTCCCGGCACCGGCCAGTTCGCGCAGCTCGCGAGCGCCCAGCCCATGAAGTCGCCGAAGACGGGGGAGGCCTCGCGGAACTGCGGAAGCCGCTCCTTCGCCTGCCCCAGGGTGTAGCGCTCCTTGTAGTCCACGCAGTTGATGGCCGCGTTCGCCGCCTGGATGTTGCTGTAGGAGCCGTTCTCGCCGCGCCCGTTCATCGAGTCGGACAGGGAGAGCAGCAGCCCCCCGTCGCCGCCGTCGGCCGCGTCGAGCCCCTGCTCCAGATACGGCCAGAACTCCTTCGAGTACAGGGCCTGCGCGATGCCGTTGGTGGCCTGGGTCTGCGTGAGCTGCCGGTCGCCGATCCCGGGGATCGGCTTCTTGTCGAGGGCCGCGAGGAGGTCCGTGATCCCCGCCTCGATCTCGGCGACGCTGGTGCCGGGCAGGGTGCACTCCTCGCCGCGGTCCACACAGTCCTGGGCGAAGTTGTCCAGGGCGAGCTGGAAGCCCTTCGCCTGGCCGAGGGCGCCGTCCTCGACGCCCGCCTCCGGGTCGACGACCGCGTCGAAGACGGCCCGGCCCACGTTCTTCGGGAACATGTGGGCGTAGACGCCGCCGAGTTCCGTGCCGTACGAGATGCCGAAGTAGTGCAGCTTCTCGTCGCCGAGGACCTGCCGCATCAGGTCCAGGTCCCGGGCCGCGTTCTCCGTGCCGACGTGCGGCAGGGCCGCGCCCGCGTCCTGCTCGCAGCCCTTCGCGTACCGCTTCTGCGCGTCGGACAGCGTCCGCTCCTCGGCGGCGTCGTCGGGCATGAAGTCCAGGGCGTAGTAGGCGTCGAGCTCCTTGTCGGTGGCGCACTCGACGGGATCGCTGCGGCCGACCCCGCGCGGGTCGAAGGAGACCAGGTCGTAGCGGCTGCGCAGGGTCTCGTAGTCCTTCGCGAAACCGGGCAGGCCGGTGATGCCGGAGCCGCCGGGCCCGCCGAAGTTGAAGACGAGCGAGCCGATCCGCCGGGAGGCGTCACGGGCCTTGGCCCGGATGAGGGCCAGTTCGATGGTCTCGCCCTCCGGTACCGACCAGTCGAGGGGCGCCTGGAGGAAGGAGCACTCCCAGGCGGTGCCGTCGGGCAGCGGGGCGGGCGGTGCCCCGCCGCCGCCCTCGGCGGCCGACGGCGCCGGACACGGCGCCCAGGACAGCTTCTGCGACGTCAGCGCCGAAAGCCCGGAGCCGGTCGGCGTCACCGGCTCCGCCGCACCGCTGCCCCCGTCCGAGCAGCCGGCGGCGAGCAGCACCGTGGTGGCGGCGAACAGGGCGGCACGCTGGGCGGCGGAGTTCGGCATAGGCCCATCGTCGGCCGCCGCCCCCGCCCCCGCGCGGGACGGAGGTCCAAGTGGGTGGCGCGTGGGATCCCCTCGCGCGGGATCCTCTACAGGGCTTCGCGCTTCGTCGGCTACAGGGCTTCCTGCTTCGTCAGCCAGTTGAAGCAGATCCATCCCGGCAGCACCGGGATCCACAGCGTCAGCAGGCGGTACAGGAGCACCGCCGGGGTCGCGACCTCGATCGGCAGGCCCACCGCCACCAGACCGAGGGTGAGCGCGCCCTCGACCGCGCCGACACCGCCCGGCGTCGGCGCCGCCGAGCCGAGCGCGTTGCCCGCGAGGAAGACGACGGCCACGCTCGCGTAGCTGACCGTCGTGTTCCCGTGGCCGAACGCCCGGATCGAGGCGTCGAGGCAGAACACGAACGCGGCGGTGAGGAGCAGCATCCCGCCGATGCCGGTGACCAGCTTCATCGGCCGCTGGAGCACGTCCAGCATGCGCGGCACGACACCGGCGAACAGCGAGCGCAGCCGCGTCGACACGAACTTGCGCATGAACGGGATCGCCGTCACCACCAGGACGAGCACCGCGACCGTCAGGAGCCCGGCGATCACCGTCCTCGACGGGGTGAAGGACTGCGACTTCTCCGTGCCCGTCAGATAGCCGAAGGAGAGCAGCAGCGTGATGTGCGCCCCCAGCTGGAAGAGCTGCGAGGCGCCGACGCTCGCGACCGCGAGCCCCGGGCGCACGCCCGAGCGCTGGAGGAAGCGGGTGTTCAGCGCGACGCCGCCGACGGCCGCGGGGGCGACGATCTTCACGAAGGAGCCGGCGACCTGCGCCGCCACCGTCCGCCAGAACCCGACCCGCTCGGGCACGAAGCCGAGCAGGGCCATCGCCGCCGCCACATAGCTGACCGCCGAGAACAGCACGGCGGCCGACACCCAGCGCCAGTCCGCCTCGCTGACCGTCGACAGCGGCGTACGGGCGATCTGCGAGAGCAGGAAGTACGCGGCGACCGCGCCCGCGATCATGCTGACCAGGGTCCGCGGCTTGATCCGCTCCAGACGGACCGGCTCCACCGGGGCCTGCGGGCGGATCAGCAGCACCTGCTGCCGGATCTGCGCGAGCAGGTCCTCCTCGCGGGCCTCGTCCAGGGCGGTGTCGAGGGCCCGCTTCTCGGCCTTCTTGTCCGCCTTCTTCTCGGCCTTCGTCTCCGCCCGTACGGCCGTCTTGTCCGCGGCCGCCTCGGCCTTCGCGAGCTCCCGCTCGTGCTTGGCCGCCCCGGAGGCCGCGAGCACGGCCTCCCGCTCCCGCGCGGACCGTTCCCGCGCCAGTTTCCGCAGCGTCGCGCGCGTGGAGCGGCTCAGCGCGATCGGCTGGAGCAGCGGCAGACAGTCGGCGACGGCGTCCGGGCCGAGCACCTCGACGGCCGCGGCGACCGTCCGCTCCGCCCCCACCCGCAGACCGAGGGTGGTGAGCAGCTGGGCGACGTCCATCCGCAGGACCAGGTCGCCGGCCGCGATCTCGCCGCCCCGCAGGTCGGTGAGGATCACCCTGCCGGAACGATCCACCAGGATGGCGTCCCCGGTGAGCCGGCGGTGCGCGATCCGCCGCGACTGGAGCGCCCGGACCTGCCGCCAGGCGCTGCGGAGCAGCTCGTCGGTGATCTCGGCGTCGTCGAGCGAGTCCAGGCTGCGGCCGCCGATGTGCTCGTACACGAGCATCACGGCGTCCGGGCCGAGCTCCGAGGTGGCGATCAGCTTGGGCGCGTTCGCCCCGGCGGCGATCGCCGCGTACGCGAGGAGCGCCTCCTGCTCCAGGGCCTGGCGCAGCGAGACGATCGAGCGGCGGGTGGTGATCGTCCGGAGCGTGATCCGCCGCCAGGCGCGGTAGAAGAAGCCGTGCGCCTGCTGCTCGCGGTCGACGACGGTGACGTCGAGCGGCGGCCCGTCCTCCAGGGTCACGATGTACCGGCGGCCCCGGTCGCCGCTGTCGGCGGAGTCGGGCACGCCCTCGGCGCGCAGCGCGGTCACCGGCCGGAAGCCGACCCGGCGCAGGCCGGCGAGGAGGGTCTGCCCGGTGGGCCGGACGTTCGGCGAGCCGACCGCGTACAGCGTGCCGTACGCCACGGTCCAGCCGATCAGGACGGTGAGGATGATCGAGAGGGCGGTGGTGTAGCCGGCCACCAGCATCGTGAACGCGTCGAGCAGCAGCACCACCCAGAGCGACACCCGCCAGCGGGGTCTGCGGGCCATGCCGACTGCGGTCATGTACGCGATGACCGGCGCGAGGTAGTTGTGCACCGGGTCGGTGAGCCCGCCGCCGGACTGCGGCTGGGTCAGCGCGTCCTGGATCGTGCCGGGCGCGGCCTGGGCGACCCACAGGTCGGTGGCGAGGGTGACGCCGTGCGCCAGGACGGCGGCGAGGACGCCGTCGGCGATCCGCAGCCCGTCCCGTTTGATCAGCCGCTCGATGGCGAAGGCGACCGGAACGAGGAGGACGGCGATGGACGAGACGAGACCGGCGATCTTGACGAACACGTCCGGGGTGCCGGTCGCGCCCTTGTTGATGTCCTGCTCGAGACCCGAGGTCGTGGCGTGGGCGAAGGCCGCGACGGCGATGACGAGCCCGATGGCGAGCAGACCGACGAGGAGCCGCATCAGGTCGGAGGGCCGGTGGACGCGGGCGGCGAGCAGCGGCTCGTCACCGGAGACCCGCTCGGGCACGTCGGGCTGAGCCCCGCCAGGAGGCTGCGTGTCCTGCCCCATCACCATGTCCGTCTCTGCCTGTGCGTCTTGTCGATCACGTTCTTGTACGTCTTGTTCTTGTACTTGTCGCTCTTGATCTCGTATCACCAGTCACCGCCCGGACGATGGTGGCACGAAGAGCTGCCGCGCGGAGGCATCAGGGCCATGTCGGTGGGGTGAGGCAGGATGGTGCGGATGAGCATGGAGGAGCCCGTGGGGGAGACCGGAGAACTGCCCGAGTACGCGGAGCGGGTGCTCGACGTCGCCGACGCGATCCCGCCCGGCCGCGTGATGACCTACGGCGACGTCGCCGAGTGGCTCGGCGAGGGCGGACCCCGCCAGGTCGGCCGGGTCATGGCACTCTACGGCGGCGCGGCCCCGTGGTGGCGGGTGGTCCGCGCCGACGGCACCCTGCTGCCCGGGCACGAGCTGCGCGCCCTCGACCACTACCGCGAGGAGGGCACCCCGCTGCGCGCGGCGGGCCCGTCGGCCGGGGGACACGTACCGAGGATCGACATGCGCCGGGCGCGCTGGGACGGCGGCGCGGCCTCCGGTGGGGGTGCCGGAACTCACACCTGAGGGCCCCGCCCCGGTCGGCCCGGCCAGGACGGGCCCGTGGGGGTGGGCGCGGTACGGAGTACGGCTCGTCGGCGGTCCGCTTCGCGTAACGTCGACGTTCGCGTCTCCCGAGGCGGCGGCCACGGCACACGGCCGCCTCACCCGCACCACCACACCCACCAGGACCGGCGATCCACGTGAGCTCCTCCTCCACCACCCGGCGTACGCCGCCGCACCAGGGACAGCCGTACCCGGGTCCGGGACGGCAGCGGACCCCGGGCGCCTACCGACTGGTGCGCACCACGCCGGCCCCGCTGGATCCCCCTCAGCTGGACGCAGTCCAGCGGCACGTGGTTGACCACACCGGCGGACCTCTCCTCGTCCTCGCCGGACCCGGCACCGGCAAGACGACCACCCTGGTCGAGGCGGTCGCCGCCCGCATGGAGAACGGCGCCGACCCCGAGCGCCTCCTCGTCCTCACGTTCAGCCGCAAGGCCGCCGTCGAACTCCGCGACCGCATGGCCGCGCGGCTCGGCGGCCGCCGCCCGCCGCAGGCGACGACCTTCCACTCGTACTGCTACGCCCTGATCCGCGCCCACCAGGACGCCGAACTCTTCGCCGAACCGCTCCGGCTGCTCTCCGGACCCGAGCAGGACCTCGCCGTCCGCGAGCTGCTCGCCGGCCAGATCGACCTGGAGAAGGCGGGCCTCGGCCGGGTCCGCTGGCCCGACGAACTCCGCGCCTGCCTCACCACCCGCGGCTTCGCCGACGAGGTACGGGCCGTCCTCGCGCGCTCCCGCGAGCTGGGCCTCGGACCGGACGCGCTCGCCCGCTTCGCTGACCGCGTCGGCCGCCCGGACTGGAAGGCGGCGGCCGGCTTCCTCGCCGAGTACCTCGACGTCCTCGACCTCCAGGGCGTCCTCGACTACGCCGAGCTCGTCCACCGGGCCGTACCGATCGCCCGGGACTCCCGCCTGCCCGCGTACGACGCGATCTACGTCGACGAGTACCAGGACACCGACCCCGCACAGGTCCGGCTCCTGCACGCGCTCGCCGGCGGCGGCCGGTCCACGATCGTCGCCTTCGGCGACCCGGACCAGTCCATCTACGCCTTCCGCGGCGCCGACGTGAACGGCATCCTCGACTTCCCGTCCACCTTCGGCGGCGCGACCGTCCAGGTCCTGCGCACCTCCCGCCGCTCGGGCGCGGAGCTCCTCGGGGCGACCCGGCAGCTCGCCCGGCGGATGCCGATGCCCCGGCTCCCCGCCGACAAGGTCCGCGCCCACCGCGAGCTCGCCCCGACCCGGGACGGGGGCCGGGCGGAGGCGTACACGTACCCCACGGCCTCGGCGGAGGCCGAGAACATCGCCGACCTGCTGCGCCGCGCGCACCTGGAGAACGGCGTCCCCTGGCAGGACATGGCCGTCCTCACCCGCGCCGCCGCCTCCCTCCCGTCCCTCCGCCGAGCCCTCACCTCGGCAGGCGTCCCCGTGGAGACGGACGCGGCGGACACCCCTCTACGTCACGAACCGGCGGTGACGCCGCTGCTGCTCGCACTGAGGGCGGTGGCCCAGGTCGTGGGCATGCGTTCGGCAGGGGCGGACCCGGTTGTGGGCAGGCGTTCGGCAGGGGCGGACCCGGTGGGCACAACCGACGACGGCGCCGCACCCGCCCCGGACGGCGAGCCACAGGACGCCACCGACGCCGCGACCTGGCTCCCCGTGGAGACCGCACTCGAACTGCTCGCGTCCCCCCTCGCCGGCGTCGACCCCGCCGACCTGCGAAGGCTCGGCCGCGCCCTCCGCGACGAACAGCGCGCCGCAGGCAACAAGGTCCCGCCCCCCTCCGACGTCCTCCTCGCCCAGGCCCTGGCAGAGCCCGAGCGCCTGGTGGCACACGATCCCGCGTACAGCAGGGGCGCCCACCGCCTCGGCCGGCTCCTCCAGGAGACCCGCGCGCTGCTCGACGCCGGCGGCACCGCCGAGGAGGCCCTCTGGGTGCTCTGGCAGGGCACCCCCTGGCCCGGCCGCCTGGAGCGCGCCGCCCTCCGCGGCGGCCCCGCCGGGCGCAACGCCGACCGTGACCTCGACGCCGTCTGCGCCCTCTTCGAGACCGCCGCCCGCGCCGAGGAGCGCGTCGGCGGCCGGGGCGTCCTCAACTTCCTGGAGGAACTCGACGCCCAGGACATCGCCGCCGACACCCTGACCCGCCGGCACACCCGACCGGACGCGGTGCGCCTCATGACGGCCCACCGTTCCAAGGGCCTGGAGTGGAGCTTCGTCGTCGTCGCGGGCGTCCAGGAGGGCCTCTGGCCGGACCTCCGCCGCCGGGGCTCCCTCCTGGAGGCGGACCGCATCGGGCGCGACGGCCTGGCCGAGCCCCTCAGCCCCGGCGCCCTCCTCGCCGAGGAGCGCCGGCTGTTCTACGTCGCCGCCACGCGCGCGCGTGACCGGCTGGTCGTCACGGCGGTGAAGGCCGCCGCCGAGGACGGGGACCAGCCGTCCCGCTTCCTGACCGAGCTCGGCGCGGAGCCGAAGGACGTCCCGGGCCGCCCGCGCCGCCCGCTCGCCGTCTCCGCCCTGGTCGCCGAGCTCCGCGCCACCACCGTCGACCCGGAGGCCTCGCCGGAGCTCCGCGAGGCGGCCGCCGACCGGCTCGCCCGCCTTGCCGCGCTGACCGACGAGGACGGCCAGCCGCTGGTCCCGGCCGCGCACCCGGACCGCTGGTGGGGCCTGTTCGAGCCGACGCACAGCGCGACGCCGCTGCGCGACCGCGACCGGCCGCTGGCGCTGTCGCCGAGCGCCCTGGAGAACCTGGTCTCCACCTGCTCGCTCCAGTGGTTCCTGGGTCGTGAGGTCAAGGCGTCGGCCCCGGCCACCGCCGCCCAGGGCTTCGGGAACGTCGTCCACGTCCTCGCCGACGAGGTCGCCTCCGGGCGCACCCCGGCCGACCTCGACGTCCTGATGGCCCGTCTTGACTCGGTGTGGGACGCGCTCGCCTTCGACGCGCCCTGGAAGTCGGCGCAGGAGAAGCAGCACGCGCGCGTGGCGCTGGAACGCTTCCTGAGCTGGCACGTCATGGACCGCGGCGGCCGGACCCCCGCCGCCTCCGAGCACGGCTTCGACGTGACCCTGGAGGCGGGGGAGTACGAGGTCCGCATCCAGGGCTCCATGGACCGCGTCGAGACCGACGAGCACGGGCGCGCGTACGTCGTCGACTTCAAGACCGGCAAGGCGGCCCCCACCAAGGACGAGGTCGCCCGGCACCCGCAGCTCGCCGTCTACCAGCTCGCGGTGCGGGAGGGCGCCCTCGACGAGGTCTTCGGCGGCGAACGCCCGGAGCCGGGCGGCGCCGAACTCGTACAGCTGCGGCAGGCAGCGCCGAAGAAGGAGGGCGGCGACGCCCTGCCCAAGGTCCAGGCGCAGGAGCCGCTGACCGGGGAGTGGGTCGGCGAACTGCTCGCCAACGCGGCGGGCCGGGTCCTCGACGAGCGGTTCACCCCGACCACCGGCCAGCACTGCACGACCTGCGCCTTCCGGGCCTCGTGCAGCGCCCAGCCGGAGGGCCGCCAGGTCGTCGACTGACGCCACCGGTACGAGCCCGGAACGCACGCGCACGTGGACGTGGACCTGCGCGAGCCTGGACGCGGACGTGCGCGAGCCCGGAACGCGGGAGTACGCGAGCCCGGAGCGCAGAAGTAGCGGGCCGGCGCGTGCAGGGCGACCCTGGTGGGACGGCCCGGGGGAATCAGCGAGGAGGCTCGCATGACGTCCAAGGCCCACCGAAAGCTCCGCGCCGCGGCCGTCGTCTGCGCGGTCGCCGTCGTCGCGGGTCCCGCGCCGGCGGCGGCCTGGGCGGCGGCGGACGCCCACCCGCCCGCCGCCGCCCCCTCTCCCTCCCCCTCCCCGGATCCGTTCAAGGGCCTCACCCCCGACGAGATCGGCCGGCGGGCCGTGACCGCCACCCAGTCCGCGACGTCCCTGCGCATGACCGGCCGGGTCGCCAGCGGGGGACAGCCGATCGGCATCGACTTCGCCGTCAACGACAGCGGCGAGTGCACCGGCCTCATCAAGATCAAGGGCGGCACCGCCGAACTGCGCCGGGTCGGCCACGTCACGTACATGAAGGGCGACGAGGCCTTCTGGCGGGCCTCCATGGCCTCCCAGGGCATGCCGGAGCCGCAGATCACGGTCACCCTCGAACTGATCAAGGGCCGCTGGCTGAAGATCGCCCCGGGGCAGACGGGCAGCGAGGACCTCGGCGGCGTCTGCGACCTGAAGTCGCTCCTCGCCGACATCGGCAAGGACAAGCAGGAGCGCAGCGGACTGACCCGCGGGCCGGACGGCAAGGTCGACGGGACCCCCGTCGCGACCCTGGTGAAGAAGAAGGCCGGCGGCGAGACGGCCACGGTCTCCGTCTCCGAACAGGGCAAGCCGTACATCCTCAAGATGGTCAAGAAGGGCGGGGACGAGCCCGGCTCGGTGGTGCTCTCCGACTACGACAAGCCGGTCGACGTGAAGGCCCCGCCGGCCGACGAGACGGTGGACCTCTCCAAGCTCGACCAGGGCACGCCTGCGTAGAAGCAGTAGAAGCACAGGTCACAGCCGTACGGGGCCGGATTGTCGGTCGGCCCCGTTAGCCTCTTTGAGGTGACCGCACGCATCAGCGACCCCGAGCAGCTCAAAGAGCTCCTCGGCATCCCGTTCACCCCGGAGCAGACGGCCTGCATCACCGCGCCGCTCGCCCCGCAGGTCGTCGTGGCCGGAGCCGGCTCCGGCAAGACGACGGTGATGGCCGCCCGGGTGGTCTGGCTGGTCGGCACGGGCCAGGTCGCCCCCGAGCAGGTCCTCGGCCTCACCTTCACCAACAAGGCGGCCGGCGAGCTCGCCGAGCGCGTCCGCACCGCCCTCGTCCGCGCGGGCGTCACCGACCCCGACGTCATCGACCCGGAGAACCCCGCGGGCGAGCCCCGTATCTCCACGTACCACGCCTTCGCCGGGCAGCTCCTCACCGACCACGGCCTCCGCATCGGCCTGGAGCCCACCTCCCGCCTCCTCGCCGACGCCACCCGCTACCAGCTGGCCGCGCGCGTGCTCCGCGAGGCCCCCGGCCCGTACCCCGCGCTCACCCGGTCCTTCCCCACCCTCATCACCGACCTGCTCGCCCTCGACGCCGAGCTCGCCGAGCACCTCGTGCCGCCCGAGCGGCTCCTCGCGTACGACTCCGAGCTCCTCACCGCCCTCGCCGGCGCCAAGCTCAGCAACGCCGAACTGCGCAAGATCCCCGAGGCCTCCGCCGCCCGCCGCGAACTCCTCGACCTCGTCGTCCGCTACCGCGCCGCCAAGCGCTCCCGCGACCTGCTCGACTTCGGCGACCAGATCGCCCGCTCCGCCGAGCTCGCCACCACCCGGCCCGAGGTCGGCGCGATCCTGCGCGGGGAGTTCCGGGTCGTCCTCCTCGACGAGTACCAGGACACCTCCGTCGCCCAGCGGCTCCTGCTCTCCGGACTCTTCGGCCAGGGCCCCACCGGCCGCGGCACCGGACACGCCGTGACCGCCGTCGGCGACCCCTGCCAGGCCATCTACGGCTGGCGCGGCGCCTCCGTCGCGAACCTCGACGACTTCCCCGAGCACTTCCCGCACGCCGACGGCAGCCCCGCCAGCCGCTACTCCCTCTCCGAGAACCGGCGCAGCGGCGGCCGCCTCCTGGACCTCGCCAACGGGCTCGCCGCCCCCCTGCGCGCCATGCACGCGGGCGTGGACGCGCTGCGCCCCGCCCCGGGCGCCGAGGCCGACGGCAGCGTCCGCATCGCCCTCCTCCCCACCCACGCGGAGGAGATCGACTGGCTCGCCGACTCCCTCGCCCATCTCGTACGGACCGGCCGCGAGCCCGGCGAGATCGCCGTCCTGTGCCGCACCGCCACCGACTTCCCCGCCATCCACGCCGCCCTCGTCGCCCGTGACGTCCCCGTCGAGGTCGTCGGCCTCTCCGGCCTCCTCCACCTGCCCGAGATCGCCGACCTCGTCGCCGTCTGCGAGGTCCTCCAGGACCCGGGGGCCAACGCCGCCCTGGTCCGCCTCCTCACCGGCCCCCGCTGGCGCATCGGCGCCCGCGACCTCGCCCTCCTCGGCCGCCGCGCCCGCCTCCTGGTCCACCGGGGCGGCGAGGAGACGGACCCCGAGCAGCGGCTCGCCGCCGCCGTCGAGGGCGTCGACCCGGCCGAGGTCGTCTCCCTCGCCGACGCGCTCGACACCTTCCTCGACTCCGGTGGTACGGACGACGGCCTGGCCTTCTCCGCCGAGGCCCGGGTCCGCTTCGCGCGCCTCGCCACCGAGCTGCGCGCCCTGCGCACCTCCCTAGCCGACCCCCTCATGGACGTGCTGCACCGCGTCCTCGCCGCCACCGGCCTGGAGGTCGAGCTCTCCGCCTCCCCGCACGCGCTCGCGGCCCGCCGCCGCGAGACCCTCGGCCACTTCCTCGACATCGCCGCCGGCTTCGCCTCCCTCGACGGCGAGGCCAGCCTCCTCGCCTTCCTCGGCTTCCTGCGCACGGCCGCCCAGTTCGAGAAGGGCCTCGACAACGCCCTGCCGGGCGGCGAGAACACCGTGAAGGTCCTCACCGCCCACAAGTCCAAGGGCCTCGAATGGGACGTCGTCGCCGTCCCCGGCCTCGTCACCGGCCAGTTCCCGAGCGCCCGCGCGCGCGAGTCGTGGACCTCGCAGCCCCAGGTGCTCCCGCACGCCCTGCGCGGCGACGCGGCCACCCTGCCGGGCATCGACACCTGGGACGCCAAGTCCCTCACGGCCTTCAAGAACGAGATGCGGGACCACCAGCACACCGAGGAACTCCGCCTCGGCTACGTCACCTTCACCCGCCCCCGCTCCCTCCTCCTCGGCTCCGCCCACTGGTGGGGCCCCGCCCAGAAGAAGCCCCGGGGCCCCTCGGACTTCCTCCACGCGCTGTACGACCACTGCACGGCGGGCCACGGCGAGATCGAGCACTGGGCGGAAGAACCGGAACCGGACGCGCAAAACCCGTCCCTGACGGAACAGAACAAGGACCAGGCCTGGCCGTTGCCGCTGGACGAGGAGGCGCTGACCCGCAGAAGGAAAGCGGCGGAACAGGTGCTGACCGCGTTGTGGGCAATCGTTCCGCAGAGCTTGGGGGAGGGTGGGCACAACCCCCCGAGCGCAGCGCCCGACCTCCCGGACCCCGACCACGAGGACCTCTGGCCAGAGGAAGAGGAACCCGTCTGGGACGAGGAAACCCTCCCGGAGGACCTCCACAAGGACGCGGTCCCCGCACCGAGGGAGCCCGAGGCCCCACCCTCGGAGCCGTACACGGAACTCACCCCCGAGGACACCAGAACCATCGCCTCCTGGGACCGAGACCTCACCGCCCTCACCACGGAGCTCCGCCGCGCCCGCGCGACCACCAGGGACGTCCTGCTGCCCGCGTACCTCTCCGCCTCCCAGGTCCTGCGTCTCGCCGCCGACCCCGACGGCTTCGCCCAGGAGCTGGCCCGGCCCATGCCGAAGGCGCCGCAGCCCGCGGCCCGTCGGGGCACCCGCTTCCACGCGTGGGTGGAGTCCCGTTTCGAGGAGCTCCCGCTGCCGTTCCTCGGCCCGGAGGACCTCCCCGGCGGGGAGGACTTCGCAGGGGAGCCGGAGATCCTCGACGAGCGGGACCTCGACGAGCTCAAGGAGGCCTTCGCCCGCACCCCGTACGCCCACCGCACCCCGTACCGCGTCGAGGTCCCCGTACACCTCTCGCTCGCGGGCCGGGTCGTGCGGGGCAGGATCGACGCCGTCTACCGGGACCCGGAGTCCGGCGCGTACGAGATCGTCGACTGGAAGACCAGCCGGGACCGCTCCGCGGATCCGCTCCAGCTCGCGATCTACCGGCTGGCGTGGGCCGAGCAGCACGGCCTCGCGCCGGAGGAGGTGGCCGCGGCGTTCGTGTACGTCCGAACGGGTGAGGTGGCCCGTCCCGCCCGCCTGCCGGGCCGGGCGGAGCTCGAGGCCATCCTGCTGGGCGGGGCACCCCCGGACGCCGGATAGGCTCGTGGGCATGAGCGAGACCCCGGACAGCGCCGTCCGTACCGTACGCACGTACGTCGAGCAGCACCGTGACGCCTTCCTCGGCGACCTCGCCGAGTGGCTGCGGATCCCTTCCGTGTCGGCCCAGCCAGACCGCGCCGGGGACGTACGGCGCAGCGCCGAGTGGCTCGCCGCCAAGCTCACGGAGACCGGCTTCACCACGGTCGAGGTCTGGGAGACCGACGGCGCCCCGGCCGTCTTCGCCGAGTGGCCGTCCGGGGAGCCGGACGCCCCGACCGTCCTCGTCTACGGCCACCACGACGTGCAGCCCGCGGCCCGTGAGGACGGCTGGCACACGGACCCGTTCGAGCCGACGGTGATCGACGGCCGGATGTACGCGCGCGGGGCCGCCGACGACAAGGGCCAGGTGTTCTTCCACACCCTCGGTGTCCGCGCCCACCTCGCCGCCACCGGCCGGACCGCGCCCGCCGTCAACCTCAAGCTGATCATCGAGGGCGAGGAGGAGTCGGGCTCCCCGCACTTCCGGGAGCTCGTCGAGGCGCACGCGGACCGTCTCGCCGCCGACGCCGTGATCGTCTCCGACACCGGCATGTGGTCCGAGACGACGCCCACGGTCTGCACCGGTATGCGCGGGGTCGCCGACTGCGAGATCGAGCTGTTCGGCCCCGACCAGGACATCCACTCCGGTTCCTTCGGCGGCGCCGTGCCTAACCCGGCCACCGTCGCGGGCCGGATCGTCGCCGCCCTCCACGACGCCGACGAGCACGTGGCGATCCCCGGCTTCTACGACGGCGTGACGGAACTCACCGACGCCGAGCGGGCCCTCGTCGCCGAGCTGCCCTTCGACGAGGCGGCCTGGCTGCGGACCGCCAAGTCCCACGGCACCCTCGGCGAGGCCGGCTTCACGACCCTGGAGCGGGTCTGGGCCCGGCCCACCGCCGAGGTCAACGGCATCGGCGGCGGCTACCAGGGCCCCGGCGGCAAGACGATCGTCCCCGCCTCCGCCCAGCTCAAGCTGTCGTTCCGGCTCGTCGCGGGCCAGGACCCGGCGAAGGTCCAGCTCGCGGTACGGGACTGGCTCGCCGGACTCGTCCCCGCCGGCATCCGGTACGAGATCGTCTTCGGCGCCCCGACCCGCCCCTGCCTCACGCCGCTCGGCCACCCCGCCCTCAAGGCGGTGGCCGGGGCCATGAGCACGGCCTTCGACGGCGCCAAGGTCCGCTACACCCGCGAGGGCGGCTCCGGACCGGCCGCCGACCTCCAGGACGTCCTGGAGGCGCCCGTCCTGTTCCTCGGCATCTCCGTCCCGTCCGACGGCTGGCACGCCCCCAACGAGAAGATCGAGCTCGATCTCCTCATGAAGGGCGTCGAGACGACCGCGTACCTGTGGGGCGACCTGCCCGCCGCACTCCGCTGAACCCACACACCGATCCGGGGGAGTTGGAAGCACCTGTGAGCACCTTGAAGAACGCGTCGAGCAGCCCCGAGCGGGCGTCGGCGGACCGCCCGATCCCGCTCACCGCCCCGAGCGGAATCGACCGTGCCGCCCACCACCGCCTCGACGAGGCGTGGCTGGCGGCGGCCTGGAGCCACCCGACGACCCGGGTCTTCGTCGTCTCGGGCGGTCAGGTGCTGATCGACGACGGTCCCGACGGCACGACCGAACTGGTCATGACGCCGGCCTTCGAGGCCCCGCTCACCGAGACCCACCGCTACTTCCTGGGCACGGACGCCGACGGCGTCTCCTACTTCGCGCTCCAGAAGGACTCGCTGCCCGGCCGCATGGACCAGTCCGCGCGCCCGGCCGGCCTGCGCGAAGCGGGTCTGCTCCTCTCCGACCGGGACGCGGGCCTCATGGTCCACGCCGTCGCCCTGGAGAACTGGCAGCGCCTCCACCGCTTCTGCTCGCGCTGCGGCGAGCGCACGGTCGTCGCGGCCGCCGGGCACGTCCGCCGCTGCCAGGCCTGCGGCGCCGAGCACTACCCGCGCACCGACCCCGCGGTGATCATGTTGGTCACCGACGACCAGGACCGGGCGCTGCTCGGCCGCCAGGTGCACTGGCCGGAGGGCCGCTTCTCGACCCTCGCCGGTTTCGTGGAGCCGGGCGAGTCCATCGAGGCGTCGGTGGCCCGCGAGGTCTTCGAGGAGGCCGGTGTCACGGTCGGCGAGGTCGAGTACATCGCCAGCCAGCCCTGGCCGTTCCCGTCCAGCCTGATGCTGGGCTTCTTCGCCCAGGCCACGTCCTCGGAGATAAACGTGGACGGCGAGGAGATCCACGAGGCCCGCTGGTTCTCCCGCGAGGACCTGGCCGCCGCCTTCGAATCGGGCGAGGTGCTGCCCCCGTACGGCATCTCGATCGCCTCCCGCCTGATCGAGCGCTGGTACGGCAAGCCGCTCCCGAAGCCGGGCGACGTGATCTGACACGGCACGAACGACGAAACCCCCGACCGTCCGGCCGGGGGTTTCGTCATGTGCCGCGCTGGGCTCAGACGCCGATCTTCTGCTTGACCTGTGCCAGGCTAGGGTTCGTCAGGGCCGAGCGTCCGGGAACAGGACAGTCCGCACGGTCTGGAGACTTCCCTCCTGCCTGTGGCGGCCAGGGAGAGCCGCCCCATGTTCGGGAGGGGGAGGCCGTGAGCGAGAAGCCCAGGGCTCTTGGCGTGGTCCGTCTGTCTGTAGGCAACGAGAACCAGACCGGCGAGGAAACGCAGCGGTCCCGCATCAGCAAGCGGGTGGACGCGGAGGAAATGGAGCTGGTCGACTTCGCCGTCGACATCGACGCGTCGGCGTCCATCTCGCCGTGGGTGCGCCCGTCCCTGGGGGACTGGCTCAACAACAAGAAGGACCAGTTCGACCACGTCATCATCCTGAAGATCGACCGCATCGCGCGGTCGGTCCGCCACCTCTCGGACATCATCGAGTGGTGTGAGGCGAACGGTAAGGGGCTGATCTCCTGCGAAGAGGGGTTCGACCTCTCGAAGCCGTGGGGCAAGACCATCGCCAAGATCCTGGCCGTGGTCGCGGAGGCGGAGCTGGACGCCATCAAGGCCCGCAACAAGGCGTCCCGGGAGACCATGCGCAAGACGGGCCGCTGGCCCGGTGGCCTTGTTCCGTTCGGGCGCAGGGCGGTGAAGGGCGAGGAAGGATTCACCCTGGAACTCGACCCCGAGCACGGCCCGACACTGATCGAGATGATCCGGCGCTTCGTCGAGAAGCCAAGTTTCTCGGCTGTGGCCGACTGGTTGAACGAGCAAGGCGTACCCACGGCTCAGGACGTTGCCCGTATCCGCGCGGCGGCCGGCGAGAGCACGACGAGGCTGGCTGCTTCGAAGCCGCGCGGAAGCAGGTGGACGGCGACGACGGTGCAGGCCGTGCTGACCAGTCGATCTCCTCTTGGGGAGTACGTACGCGCCAACGGCTCCGCGGTCCGCAACGACGACGGAACGCCCGTCATGCGGTCGGAACCGGTGCTGAACGAGGAGGAGTGGGCCAAGCTGTCGGAAGCCGTCGCCTCGGTCAAGTACAAGAAACCGAAGGGCTCCACCTCGCCGACGGTGGGCGTGACGTTCTGCCTGACCTGCGGGAGCCCGCTGTACTTCGTCAAGGGCAACCTGTCCAAGGGACAGCGTGAGCGGTACCGCTGTCACGGCAACAAGAGCAAGGGCGTCGACGCCTGCCCGAAGCAGAGGTTCTGGGCCGAGGATCTGTATCCCTGGCTGGAGTCGGCCTTGCTTGGAGAGATCGGTCACCTGGAACGGATGGAGTCGACGACGACCATCGACGACAGCCGTGCGGCGAAGCTCGCCGTGATCGACGGCAAGCTGAACCAGCTCCTCAAGGAACTCCAACAGGACGAGATCAGCGCCGTCGCATACGCCTCGCAGGTCGCGAGCCTCGCCCAGGAACGCGAGAAGATCACCAACCAGGAAGGGCCGAAGCCCGTGACCGTATGGACGGGAACGGGGCAGAGCTACACGGACTGGTGGCAGCAGTCGAGCACCGACGAGCGCCGGGAGTTCCTGAAGAAGCACAAGGTGAAGGCGTACGTCCGGACCGATGTTCTCGCCATCGATCCAGGCGACCTCATCGAGAACATCCGGCAGCAGGGCGTGTCTTGGCGGGACGTCCCCGCCAAGGCTTCGCAGGTGCTTGCGCCGATCATGCCTGTCTCCCTGTCTGCCAAGCCGTACGAGAAGCCTCCGACGCTCACGGGGGTGGAGTGGGAAATCGCGAGCCGTTGGGAGGACTTCGAAGCGGAACGTGCCGCGCAGCGAGCGAAGGCCGAAGAGGAAGCCAAGGGAGCAGAGGGGGCCGACAAGGTTCCGGCTCCCGCCTGATGCTGGCAAGCAAGGAAGGCCCCCGACGGTGGGGGCCTTTCCTGTTTCAGCGTGTTGCACGATGCCGGGCCAGGTCGCCGTCGTCGCTCCCGCCCGCAAGAGACCGAGCCCAGGCCCGAAGCCTTGGGCGCCCACCTGTGAAGCGCGCTGTGTCTTCCGCCGAACCGCAGAACAGACGCTCAGGGTCGCGGCCTGCCCCGCAGCCGCCGAGTGCTCCGAGACCATCACGGAATGAATGCTGTGGGCCTCTCACGCTGGTACGCCGCTCCGTCCAGGACGCCGTCCGGATCAGCAAGGGGCCGACGCTCCGAAGGCGAAGCGGCAGCCGCTCAGCCTCGCGGACAAGGTCCGGGCACGCATCGAGACGAACGGCGGTCGAGCCACGTCGTCCCAGGTGCTCCCATACGTCGGGGGAGCACCGCCGAAGAGGTCAAGGCACTGCCCGAAATCCTCGTCACCGTCGAACGGGCAGGGAAGACCGGTCGCCCGAAGACCGTTTTCACACTCCGCAGTGACACTTCCCGTCACCCTGAACACCAGCCGGCCAGCGCGGAGCGTGAGGAGAACCGCGCCACGGTCGTCCAGCTCGACGCCTACCGCCCCGCCCCCACTCCGGCCCCCGTGAGGCAGTCGCCCACTCCCGTTCCCGCCACGACCGACAACCCGTTCCTTTGTTGGTTCACTGTCGTAGGCCCCGGAACTCTTTCAGCATCCGCAGCCCAGAGTTGAGCGTCGGCCGGTAGCCAGGGCAGAGCCTTTCAGGGGGCAGTGCCAGCACTTCCCAGCACACCATGCAGCGCATCACCCCGGAGTGCTCCGGGTCGTTCTCCACGTTGCCGCCGCACCGGGGGCACTGCTCCATGACGACTCCCTACGCGGTCACGTCGAACTCTCCGAGCTTGGCACCGCCGAGGAAGTCGGTCCACTCCTCGGCCGTGAACTCGACCGTCCGACCGGTCACGGTGCTGCGGACCGCCACCTTGCCGGGAACGTTGGTCGCGACCGCCACCTTGCCGGGAACGTTGGTCGCGACCGCCACACACCGGGGGTCGTTGTTGTTGTACTGGCACGTGCTGGACGTACGGAACTCGTATGCGGGCGTCTTGGCCACGGGTGATCTCCGTTCGCTGTTGTGGTGGTGACCGTCCCTTCCGTGCCGGTCGGCGTCAGTCACGGAAGGGGCGGGGCTTTGAGGAGCGGGGAGGTTCCCTCGCTCGATGGGTTGGCGTACTCGCACCTGGTGCAGCAGTACCGGCCGTTCACGCCGCGAACCTTGCAGCCGCACCGGGCGCAGTGATGCGGGGTGATCACGCTTTCAGGCGGCTGACCATGCTCGGAGATACCAGCCACTCTCGGCCGCCGTTCTCGGGCCGCAGGAATGCCATGCGCTGGGGGCGGCGCTCTGAGGGCATGACGGCCGGGTCTTCGTAGTCGGGGATCACGTCGCGGAGGATGCCTGTGCGTCCGTGTGCGTCCTGGACACGTTTCCCGACATCCTTCTTGGTGATCACGACGGCTGCGGGCACGTGGTGCCCGAATGCTGATAGACGACGTTCGCCAGGACCCCGGGGTCCGTGCCGGTCACGAATCCGCGCCGTACGCGCTCGTCCCGCCGGATCGGCTGTCCGCACCGGTGGCACTTGTGCCCCGCCGGGGCGTGCGTCCCGTGCTCGTCCGTGATGCTGGTCGGCATGGGTCGGGTCCCTCGCTCTCGACTTCCGCGCTGGCTTGAGAGTCCTCTAACGCCCTGGTGGCAGGTAGGGGCATTCGTAGGGGCAAGTGGTGTTCGAGCGTGGCCGATTGGCCGCGTGCTGCACGGTGCGGGGGCATGATGGGCCCATGCGGATCGGGGACCTGATCAAGGAGCTTCGTAAGGCGCGCGGCTGGTCGCAGGGGCGCCTAGCGTCGGAGGCCAACGACGCCTTCGGTACGAGTCTTGACCGGGAGTACGTGAGCCGGTGGGAGCGTTCCAAGAACGTTCCGAGCGACTTCTACCTAGCGAAGCTGTCGGCCGTCTTGGACGTGCCGCTAGCGGTTCTTGAGGGTGACGTGAAGCGACGTACGTTCCTTACGGACGCGGCCGGGGCCGCCATAGCGCCTGTGGTGGCCTCCGACCTGTTGTCGGCAGGCTTCTCCGCCCGTCTGCGGGGCGGGCCGTCTGCGGACGCCTGGGAGGCGAAGCTAGCCACGTACGGCACCGACTACATGTCCATGGGCGCGGCGGACATCCAGCGTCGCGTGTCCGGTGAGCTTGTAGTGGTGCAGCAACAGCTAGACGATCCCCGGCTGTGGTCGGTCGCATCCCGGCTCATGACCCTGTACGCGAAGACGTTCCCCGGCTCGGATGGGTCGAAGGCGGGGCGCTGGTACCGGATGGCGGCTGAGGCCGCAGACGAGTCAGGGAACCTTGACGCCCGGGTGTGGGTGCGAGGCCGTGCGGCTATCGCCCTGGGGTACGAGGGGGCGTCCCTGGGAGTGGCTGACGTGCTCGCCGATCAGGCCATGGCCGCGAGCGACAAGCCGTCACTCGGGCTCTTGAACGCGATTTACGGCAAGGCTCACGCCGCCGCGCTACGGGGCGACAGGGTTACGGCTCTGGCCCTGGACGAGAAAGGGCGCCGGATCTTCGACGCGGCCGGGTCGTACGAGCAGACCTCTGACTACGCCGTGCCCTGGTGGCGGGTGAACGTGTTCCGGTCTCTGCTGCTGGCACGGCTTGGGGACGAGCGGGGCGCGGTTGAGGCACAGGGCGCGGCGCGGGCGGAGCTACCGGCGGAGCTGCCCCGGTTCGCCACGCACCTGGAGCTTCACCGGGGGCTGATGCTGGCCCGGTCCGGGGACCGCGCCGGGGGCGTGGCCTACGCACAGGCCGCCATGGACACCCTTCCGCCGGAGAAGCACTCACTGACTCTGCGGATGCTCATGGACGAGATCCGGGGCTAGACGTACGGAGCAGGCAGAAGGCCCCCTCTGGAGGGGGCGTCTCCTACGCGTCGGGCGCCGTGGCCGGCTCAGGGGGTTGCGGTCGCGGCCCAAGCCGAAGGAACGTGCCGCCAAGTGTGCTGGTGGACTCGGCGCGGGGATCGTCTGCTGGGAACGCCCCGAGCTGTGAGAGTTCGAACATGGCGGCACCCAAAACGGTGTCCAGGGCCTCGAACCATTGCCAAGCCTTAGTGACGTCAACACGGAGCTTTGCGACCGTTGTCGCAAGTCGCTCAGGATCTTGGGCGTGGGCTCCGAATCGGGCTGTACTACTCGAACGAAGGAAGATCAGGACGTCCGCTGCGTGGACGCGATCCACGGCAGCGCCAACGAGCAAGGTCACCTTGGGAGCCATCCAGTACAGGTCAGCAGCCTGCGCGGCGGGACGAGCTTCCCCGTCGAGAAGACTCCAACTACGGCTGACCTGATGTGTGAGACGCCCCCAGTTCTGAGGTGCGATGGCGCGGTAGGCGGCGCGGGCACTGCTATACCGCGCCGAAATCTCATCCTGATCAATGCCTTCCGTATGGGCCCTCCGGAGCAGGTTCGTCAGGTCGCGCAGCTCATACACCAGAGCGGTTACGTCGCGTCGCACATCTGCCAGTTCCCGGCCTGGGAACGTGGCTTCAAGGGCCAGGAGAAGATCGTCGACATGCCTGCGCGCCAAGGCGTGTGCTGCGCGCGACTCCGCTGCACTCTCCTGCACGGAGGTCAGATGGGATAGGAAAACCAACGCCAATGGCACCCCGAAGAAGAGACTGGCGAAGCTGGAGGCCAGGTTCGTGAGGAAGCTCCGGTTGTCCCACACACCGTGACTGTCGCCGTACACGCCTACCCCAACGAAGGCGACACCCAACGGCAGGCTGACCCAAACAACACGCTGGATCGTGCGTGGTGTGCTTCTCCACCACGCACGCGCCCGACCTCGACCGAACCAACGACGCACGAAGCCCCTCCCCGGATCGAACAGCAGGGCAGACAGTACCGGCCGCGTTAGTACGTCGAGCCCGCTCCTGCGCGGCTTCGTAGTGGTGCGCTCGGCCTGTGGAAGACGGTCGGGCCGAAACAGCAGAGGGCCCCCGCCGGAGCGGGGGCCCTGCCGTATATACGGGGGATCAGGAGGGTCAGACGGCTAGAGCCTGCTTGACCTGGGCCAGGCTCGGGTTCGTCATGACCGACTCAGCACCAGAGGAGGCGATTACCAACACCGTCGGGACCGTCTGGTTTCCGCCGTTGGCCTTCTCGACGAAGGCCGCCGAGTCGGGGTCCTGCTCGATGTTGATCTCCGTGTACGCGATGCCCTCGCGGTCCATCTGGCTCTTCAGCCGACGGCAGTAGCCGCACCACGTGGTGCTGTACATCGTCACAGTGCCCTGCATGGCCAGGCGCTCCTCTTGTTCGCGGACGGGTGCCGAGAGGAAGAACGTACGGCCTCCCGGCGCCATTCCCGGAATTCGTATGACCGGCGGCACGCCCCTGTGGACAAGCCTCGACGGCAAGCTCGCCCGACCTGGCAGCATTGGAGGGTGACAGCAGCAACGCACTCCACTCTCTTCCCGCAGGTCCCGGAGACGGCCGACGCGGTGCTCGACGGGCTCGACCCCGAGCAGCGCGAGGTCGCCCTTGCCCTGAACGGACCGGTGTGCGTCCTCGCCGGAGCCGGTACGGGCAAGACCCGGGCCCTCACCCACCGCATCGCGTACGGGGTGCGGGCCGGCATCCTGCAGCCCGCCAGTGTGCTGGCCGTCACGTTCACCAACCGCGCGGCGGGCGAGATGCGCGGCCGGCTCCGGCAGCTCGGCGCGGGCGGCGTCCAGGCCCGCACGTTCCACTCCGCGGCCCTCCGGCAGCTCCAGTTCTTCTGGCCGAAAGCAGTCGGTGGCGAGCTGCCCCGGCTCCTGGAGCGGAAGGTCCAGCTGGTCGCCGACGCCGCGGCCCGCTGCCGGATCCGGCTCGACCGGAACGAGCTCAGGGACGTGACCAGCGAGATCGAGTGGGCCAAGGTCACCCAGACCGTCCCCGCCGACTACCCGGCCGCCGTCGCCAAGTCCGTCAGGGAGGCCCCCCGGGACCCGGCCGAGATCGGCCAGATCTATGCCCTGTACGAGCAGCTGAAGCGCGACCGCTCGGTGATCGACTTCGAGGACGTGTTGCTGCTCACGGTCGGCATCCTCCAGGACCGGCACGACATCGCCGACCAGATCCGACGCCAGTACCAGCACTTCGTCGTCGACGAGTACCAGGACGTCTCCCCGCTCCAGCAGCGGCTGCTCGACCTGTGGCTCGGCGACCGGGACAACCTCTGCGTCGTCGGCGACGCCAGCCAGACGATCTACTCCTTCACCGGCGCCACCCCCGACCACCTGCTGAACTTCCGCACCCGCCACCCGGGTGCCACGGTCGTCAAGCTGGTCCGCGACTACCGCTCGACCCCGCAGGTCGTCCATCTGGCGAACGGGCTGCTCAGCCAGGCCCACGGCCGGGCCGCCGAGCACCGCCTGGAGCTGATCTCGCAGCGCGACCCGGGCCCCGAGCCGGTCTACACGGAGTACGCCGACGAGCCCGCCGAGGCCGAGGGCACCGCCCGCCGCATCCGCGACCTCATCGCCGCCGGCGTCCCGGCCGGCGAGATCGCCGTCCTCTACCGGATCAACGCCCAGTCCGAGGTCTACGAGCAGGCACTCGCCGACGCCGGAGTGCCCTACCAGCTCCGCGGCGCCGAGCGCTTCTTCGAGCGCCAGGAGGTACGGGAGGCGGGCATCGCCCTGCGCGGCGCCGCCCGTGCCGGGGCCAACGACTCGCTCCTCGACGATGCCGAGGACCTGCCCGCGCAGGTCAGGGCAGTCCTCTCCACCAAGGGCTGGACGACCCGGCCGCCCGCCGGCTCGGGCGCCGTCCGCGACCGCTGGGAGTCCCTCGCCGCCCTCGTCCGGCTCGCCGAGGACTTCGCCCGCGCGAAGCCCGGAGCCACCCTCTCCGACCTGGTCGCCGAGCTCGACGAGCGGGCCGCCGCCCAGCACGCCCCGACCGTCCAGGGCGTCACCCTCGCCTCGCTGCACGCGGCCAAGGGCCTCGAATGGGACGCCGTCTTCCTGGTCGGCCTCACCGAGGGCATGATGCCGATCACGTACGCCAAGACCGACGAGCAGGTCGAGGAGGAGCGCCGTCTGCTGTACGTGGGCGTCACCCGGGCCCGGGTCCACCTCACGCTCTCCTGGGCGCTCTCCCGCTCCCCGGGCGGCCGGGCCAACCGGCGCCCCAGCCGCTTCCTCAAGGGCCTGCGACCCGGCTCCGGCTCCCTCGGCACCGTCGGCGCTTCCGGCTCATCCGGCTCCTTCGAGCGGGGGAGCGGCCTGCGCCGTCGTGGACCCCGGGGTCCCGTCCTGTGCCGGGTCTGCGGCGCCACCCTCACCGAGGCCGGCGCGATGAAGCTGATGCGCTGCGAGGACTGCCCCTCGGACATGGACGAGGGCCTGTACGAGCGGCTCAGGGACTGGCGGTCGGAACAGGCCAGGGAGCTCGGCCAGCCGGCCTATTGCGTGTTCACCGACAAGACGCTCATGGCGATCGCGGAGCGCGTCCCCGCGACCGACGGAGAGCTCGCCTCGATCGCCGGCGTCGGCGTCCGCAAGCTCGACCGCTTCGGAGCCGAGGTCCTGGCCATCTGCGCAGGTGAGGAGGGTGGGACGGGCGAGGACGAGGTCTGAGGAAAACTCGTCGGAAAAATAGTTTGCGCACGCCCCGTCAAGCCCCATAGGTTCTTAACCACGGAAACAGTGCTTCTTCGAAGCCCTGTCTTCGTGCTGTACTTGTCCAAATAAACATGAGGGTCCGGCTCGCACCCGAGCCCTCCGAGACGCCGAGAGGAGGCGATTCCAGTGATCAGCTACACCATCCAGTCCAGCACCGCCAGCACCGTCGACTTCGTCGGCATGGCCAAAATGACCGATCTCTCGGTCGTCTCCGCCTGCTCGCTCGGCCTCTCCGCCTCGGCGTTCATTGGCACCGGTCTGCCCGTCGCCGGCCTTCCTGCCACCGGTCTCTCCGGTGACGGAACGGCCGCCGTGGCTCCGCGCAATGAGCGACCGACCAAGGCACTGGAAGCAGGAGTAGCAGGCAAGGCCACGGCCTATGGCTTTGCGGCGACCGGTGCCGGAACCCAGCAGACGACGACGCACCACCACATGATGTGGGCCTTCCGTGGGCTCGAACCCTGGAGTGATCCAGTCTGATCCATGATCAGACCGGCGCCTTCAGGGCCGCGGAACCCCACCCGGGATCCGCGGCCCTTCTGTTTGTCCCCGAACAGGGACGACGGCGCGAAGGGGCCTCGGGAAAGACACCGCCCGGTACCAGCCGAAACCCCGGCCAACAGGCCGGAACGACCAGACGAGGAAAGACCACCGTGCAACTCGAAGCGCACGCCCCGTCCGTACCGCATTCCGAATCGATCCCCCAGCCCGGCCTCACGGAGGACCCCGCTTTGACCCCCCTCACCGCGCTCACCGCGCTCGACGACGCCATCGAGAACCTCGGCGTGCCCGTACCCTGTCGCGCCTACGACCCCGAGGTCTTCTTCGCGGAGTCCCCGGCCGACGTCGAGTACGCGAAGTCCCTCTGCCAGACCTGCCCGCTCGTCGCGGCCTGCCTGGCCGGCGCCAAGGAGCGCCGCGAGCCCTGGGGTGTCTGGGGCGGCGAGCTCTTCGTCCAGGGCGTGGTCGTGGCCCGCAAGCGGCCCCGTGGCCGTCCGCGCAAGAACCCGGTCGTCGCGGCATGAGCGCCACCGGAACCATCGACCGTCCCCTCACGCACGATCCCCAGAAGCAGGCCCCGATGACCTCTTCCACCAGCGAGCCCGCCGGCTTCGCGACCTCAGTCTTCTCCCCCGCCGCCGCGCACACCGCGCGTCAGAACAGGACCCGTGAAATGCAACTCGCCCCCGAAGCCCTGGCCCGTGCCCATATGCATGAGCGACAGCGTGAGGCCGACGCGGAACGCCAGGCCGTGCGCCTGGTCGCCGCCCGGCGCATGCAGCGCCGCGCCGAGCGCGTCTCGCTGCGCGCCCGCCGCGCGCTCGCCATGGCCGTCATGCACTGAGCATCGCCGTGATGCCCTCCGCGGGGGCCGGTCCGAACGGACCGGCCCCAGGGGGGGGGGGGGGGTCAGCAGGGGGAGGGGGTGGGGGGGGGTGGGAAAAGGGGGAAGGTGAGGAGCCCCAAAGAAAGCATCCCCCCCTCTCGCGCTGTGAGGAAAGGAGAATTATTTCCAGTG
>NZ_JBVJWR010000010.1:0-30047 GCF_055602235.1 Streptomyces sp. NPDC037410
AGCCGGGAGCCGGGAGCCGGGAGCCGGGAGCCGGGAGCCGGGAGCCGGGAGCCGGGAGCCGGGAGCCGGGAGCCGGGAGCCGGGAGCCGGGAGCCTTCGGACTGAGCGAGGAGTGGCTGACATACAATGGGCGTGTCATCCCGTCAGCGATCGTTCTGTCTCATCAGGAGCAGCTTGAACGCCTTGCAGTGACATGTCCTCAGGCCGTTCCCGTCGCGGTCGTGGCTGGCGACCCCTGCATGGACCAGCTGCGCGCCAGCCTCCCCTTTCGTGAGAGATATCGCCGGTCCCTGGGATTGCATCCGGGCCAGCAGCTCGTCGTTGTCTCCTCCACTTGGGGAGACGGTTCACTGCTCGGGTCCGCGGCTGACGTTCTGCGCCGCGCGCTGGCTGAACTACCGGTGGAAGAATTCCGTATTCTTGCAGCAGTTCATCCCAACGCCTACTACGGACATGGAGCCTGGCAGCTACAGAGTTGGCTGGCTCCCCTCATCGACTCCGGGCTCATCCTGCCGAACCCTGAGAGCGACGCCTGGAAAGCCTCACTCTGTGCGGCAGATTTCTTGGTGGGCGACCATGGCTCACTTACCATGTACGGTGTCTCATTGGGAATCCCGTGCATGTTTGGGGCGTTTGAAGAATCGAAGATCGCACCGGATTCCCCGCTGAAGAGACTCGGTGAAATACTGCCTCGCATATCGAGCGCACATCTACTTCAACCTCAGCTCCACGCCGCCAGGGCTCAGAAGAACGATCCCGTTCTCCAGACGGTAGGGCAAACCGTCACATCTGAGCCGGGGCGTTCCGCTGAACTGCTGCGGCACCTGTTCTACGCTTGGCTGCGGCTGGACGAACCTGAATACCCCGCGGCCTTGGCTGCAGTCCCTGTACCCGCAGGTCCGTCCATGGATCGCACCGGGCGGATTCCGTACGAGCAGGCCAAGTTCGTCACGGCTTCCGTCAGGAGCGGCGGCCAGGGACCGATGGACGGCGAGGTGACCGTCCGCCGCTATCCCGCCGCCCGTCAGCACGGTCAGGGCCAGCACCTGTCCTCGGCCCACCTCGCCGCCGACCGGGACGATCCGGACCGGACGTGGCCTCGTGCTGCCGATGTACTCCTGGTCCCACGGGAACGGACTCCCGGGCCGGCCAACGATCACTGGCGTGCCTACGAGGCCTCCATCGCCGGCTGCGGCATGGTCGCCGCAGAAACCATGAACCAGGGGTGCCTGGCCACTCTTCGTGACGGCCGGAAGGTACAGGTCAACTGGTCGCACCGACCCGAGTGGGCGACCTTCGCACTCGCCGCGTCCGCGATCTACGCGTGGACGACGCGAATCCGGGCAACCGAGACCACCCATACCAGGAGTTCAGAACGGATCACCGTGCGCGCAGGCGACCTACCTGATGCGGGAGTGCTGGAAGTGGTGGACATCGGAGAACCTTCGCACCAATAGCCGACCAGCACCCCGCCCATACCGGTCGCAGACCGCGTCCCGCTTATCGTCCCGCTACTCCCCTTCTTCTGCCTCCAGGAGCTGTCGTGCCTCATCCTCACGGCTGCTTCCAGCCTTCTTGAAGAGATCACGCGCCGTCGCCCAGTCCGCGACCGCACGTCGAGGATCACCCAGCGCGTGTTGGATACGCCCGCGCAGCAGATGGGCTGTCGCAGCCCAGTAGTCGGAGCCCACGCTCTGCATGCCGTCCACCGCGCAGTCGGCCGCGTCAAGGGCTTGATGCCGCTGTCCGCACACGTGACGGTCCTGTGCACGAAGCAGCTGGGACTTGGCGATGTTGAAGCGGTCCGGGCCGGCAGGCAGGCCGGTGAACTGGGTTTCCGCACTGCGCAGTTCACGCTCGGCGTCGTTGTGCCGCTCTAGCATGGTGTATGTGGCACCGATGTGCAGGGCCAGGAGGGCGCGCCCCCGAGGGTGGTCGATCCCCTCCAGGGCCGACAGGGCACGGCGGAACAGGTCGATCGCCTCGTGTGGCCGCTTCAGCTTCCGTTCGAGAAGGCCCAGGCCCTCCAGCGCACTCGACTCCGTGCGCCGTTCGCCCTCGCTCCGCCCTGGAGAACCAACGTTGACCAGGCTCAGAGCCTGTTCGAAGTACTCACGGGCGAGGCCAGGATCGCCTTCCTCGACGGTCCAGCGATTGAGATAGGCGAATGCCAGCTCGTAGGCCATCCGGGCCACAGCCAGCGGATCGGCGGACTCCTGGGCTGAAGCGAGCGCGATTCGGCGCGACTCGATCATCTGGGCAAAGTTGCCCGTCTTCAGGCAGTACGTCCACGTGGCCTGCGCCAGGCGCCATGCCTCGGCGTGGAGTCCCGCTCGTGCGGCCAGGTCCACGGCGGCGAAAATCACGGTCTGGCGCCGTGTGAAGTCGCGCAGCACCTCCTTCTCCTCGCGCTCCCCGGTTTCGGCCGACGTGAAGATGTTCATCGGATCGTGGCACCAGCGCGAGGAAAGAGTCGCTGCGTCCCTTTCGGCGATGTGCAGCAGAAGGTGGACGATCCGCTCCCGCACGGCCGCCTGTTCGTCAGGGTCTTCGTCACGTTCCGCGGCCATCGACGCATGGTCGTGAACCAGGGGAGGCAAACGATAGGCATCGATACCCCGCGTTTCCACCAGACCGGCGGAGACGAGGGAACTCAGTGCTGCCCGCACGTCGCGTGCCGGCCAGTCCGACATCAACGCATACACGATGTCCATCTGAAACTCTGCGTTCACCAGCAGCCCCAGGCGCCGGTAGAGCTGTGCCGTACGCACTGCCATCCGCTGATAGGAGTGCTCAAGGGCCTCGGGAAGCGGATTCACATCTCCCATACCGAGCAGCTCCTGTCGACTCGCCCTTTCGGCGAGCTGAGCGGTGACGTCTTCGAGAACACCTGGAAGGAGCGGCTTCAGCTGCTCCGCGACCAGCCGTAGGGCCAGCGGCAGCGCCCCCACGGACTGCACGATCGGCTTGAGCCGTGCCGGGTCCTCCTGAGTCCGGGTGAGCCTCACAAGAAGCTCCAGACCATGCTCCTCCGGCAGCGGCTGAACCCGCAATGCCCGGACGTTCGGGACCACGGTGTGAAGGTCGTGCGGCTCCTGCCGTCCCGTCATCAGGACCACCCCGTAAGGCTGGTCCGTCAGCAGTTCCCGAACCTGACGTGCGGTCGTCACGTTCTCCAGCACGAAAGCCACCGGCCGGTCACCGAGTCTGCGGCGAACAAGCCACGCCATGCCCGAAACATCCGACTCCCGGGCCTCCGGCGTGACCCCCAGCTGCTGCAGCCATCTCTCCAGCACAGCTGCCGTCTCAGGGATCCGGCCGTGGCACAGTCCGAGGTCGGCCCTGAGTACGACCCCGTCGAAAACCTCCTGATGCAGATGAATCCACTGAAGGGCCGCACTGCGCCTGCCCACGCCCGGGATACCGCTAAGGAACAACGCCGTCAGGACGCCGGCGTCCTGACACCCACGCCAGTGCTCGTCCATGTCGCGCAGCAATGCGCTGTTGTTGACGTAGGAGAGCAGAGCTGCCGAGGCCCAGACGCGGTCCTCGTTACACAGCGCCTCGTCGACGGCTTCCCGACCGACAGGAACCGCAGAGGGCTGCTCGGCCAGCAACGCCTCGGCCTGCCCGATCAGTTCCTCGCGGATCTCAGCGAGAGCGACCTCATCGCCCGCCGCCTGGGCTTCCCGCACACGGCGGCTGATCTCTTCCAGTTCCTCCCCGGCATCGCCGTCCCGTGCGGCAGAGCGTCCCCGGAACAGAGCCACGGCCTTATTCTTCGTCCACCCCACGGACTCCTTGGCCAACTCGGCGAAGAACGCTGCCGCCAACTGGCCTGCCAGTGCGGAAAGTCCCGGCTCCACTGCACCCCCACGATCGGTCTCACCTATTCTCTCCACCGTAGAGATCACACGCGAACGCCGCAGCCGATCCCTCAGCCCCAAGAGGACCCAAACGCGCCAACCTTGCGCTCCAGTCGGTCTGCTCTCACAAGTCGCGCACCGGAAGAACCCTCTACGAAGTCACCACCTGAGGCCAGATCGGAGGAGTGAACTGCCCCGACGGCTGGTGCTCAGGGGGAGGCAATACTTCAGCAGCCTGACATGGAATACAACAAGCCCACCGACGATTGGTCTCTACAGAGATCGCGGGAGGGGGGGCGCTGATGGCTGAGCTGATGTTGTTCCGGCAGGACGCGGATGGGCGTGACGTGGAGCTGTCCGGTTCAACGGTGGCGCTGGAGGTGGAGCTGCAACGGCGGGTCGAGGCCGGCATGGAGCAGATGCTCGGCATCCGCTTCGTGGCGTCGGAGTATCCGACAGGGCCGTGGCATCGGGGTCGGATCGACTCACTCGGGCTGGACGAGAACGGCAGCCCGGTGGTGATCGAGTTCAAGAAGGGCTCTGACAGCGGGGTTCTGTCGCAGGCGGTCTCGTACATGTCGTGGCTGGAGTCGGCGCACCACGAGTTCGAAGCGCTCGTCCGGAAGGTGCTGGGCGCGGAGGCGGCTGAGTCCATCGACTGGCGGCGTCCGCGGATGGTCTGCATCGCGGCCGGCTTCTCCCATCACGACCGGGTGGCGGTACAGCGGCTGCCCGAACGGATCGACCTGGTGCGCTACCGCATCTTCGAGGGCGGCCTGCTGAGTCTGCTGTTGGTGGACTCCTCGCCCGGCGTGCCGAGCACGATGTCTCGGCGGTGCCGTGAGCGGGACGCGGCAGCCGACAGCGCGCCGACGGCACCGACAGCGCCTCGGCTGGCGGGTGTCGGTCTTGTCCCGGAGTCCCTGCGGGACCTGTACGCCGAGCTGGACGAGGCGCTCACGGCGTGGGGCGAGGTCGAGGTGGCTCCGCTGCGGCACTACATCGCCTACCGACGGCTGTTGAACGTGGCGTCCGTGCTCTTCCGTCCGAAGCACCAGGTGATCCTGGTCTATCTCAGACTCGCCCCGGACACGATCGTGCTGGAGGAGGGCTTCACCCGCGACATGCGCGGCGTCGGGCACCTCGGGACGGGGGACCTGGAGGTGCGTCTCGCCTCGGCGGCGGACCTGGAGAAGGCGGCGCCGTTGATCCGGCGGGCGTTCGAGGCGGCCTGACACAAGCAGAAGGGCGGCTGGAGCATCGGTTACTCGATGTTCCAGCCGCCCTTCGGCGTCTGCGGCCCGCCGGCCCCTGGGTCTTCGTTCTCATGATCAATCCTCCGGTCCGGTCAGGGCGAAGTCCTCCTGCTGCAGCTCGGCGCGGAGGCGACGTTCGGCGACGTCGGCGTAATGCGGGGACAGCTCGACGCCGACGAAGTTCCGGCCTTCTCGGAGGGCTGCGACGCCGGTGGAGCCGCTTCCGGTGAAGGGGTCGAGGACAGTGCCGCCTTCGGGGCAGATCTGGACGAGCTGCTGCATGATCTCGACGGGCTTCTGGGTGATGTGCACCCGGCCCTTGCGGGGCTGGGAGGCGATGTAGTGGCCGGGCAGGTAGAGGTCGCGGGTGTTGTCGAGGGATCCCTTGACGCCCCAGACGATGAACTCGGAGTCCTGCTTCGGCCCGCCCTTGCGGGGCCGGCTGGCGGGCTTGATCCACGGGATGGTGCCGCTCCAGGTCCAGCCGGCCATCTGCAGGGCGTCGGTCGTCGTCGGTTCCTGGCGCCAGTCGGAGAAGACCATGGCCACCGCGTGCTCGGTGGAGGCCCGGTATGCCTCGGTGAGCAGTTCGGTCAGCCAGGAGCGGTAGGAACGCTGGTCGCGGTTCTCGCCGGGGAAGTTGGCGAGGTCGTGCGCGCTGTTGCTGGTGACGTACTTGGCCCGCGCGGTGCGTCCGGTGCGCTCGGAGCTCGTACGTCCGCCGGAGTTGTACGGGGGGTCGGTGACCACGGCGTTGACGCTCTCGTCCGGGAGGGTCTTCAGGACGGTCAGGGCGTCGCCTCGGTGCAGCGTGTAGCTCAAGGGAGGGGGCCTTTCTTCGGGGCGCGGAGGGTCGTGGGCCCGTGCCGGACAGCGCGCAACAGCGCTCGTCTCTGGCGGGGTTGTGCCGGAGGTTAGCCGTGGATTCCGGCCGGACCTAGCGAGGCGGCGGTGGCTCGGGGCCGGGGCCGGGGGTCGTTTGGTGCGGCCGGAATCGCGGTCTACTGTCTCGCCGTGTCGCCGGGAAGAAGCCTCGCTCCACCCCGCTGACCTGTGCTTACCCGTGCCGCAGCACACGGAGGAGCATGTTCCCCTCGTGTCCCCTGCCGTCAGGAGCCCCTGGTGTTCTGCCTGAGATTACGAGCGCGGCCGGCTGCCGCGCGTGACCTGAGACCGGCGTCCGGGAGCCACCAACTCCCCTGCCCCCGGGCCCGCCCTAGCGGCGGATGCACATCGGCGCGGTGCTGGCGGCTTTGCACGAGAAGCCGGCACCGCGCCTCCTACGAACACCGAGGAGCCGCTGCGATGCAGCATGTCCTGATACCCCCGCGCCCCGACCCGACGCCGTCACCCGGCCGGCCCCGCCGCCTCGGTGAACGGCGGCGCCGATGAAGAAGACCACCAAGGGCGTCGTCGGCCTGTTCACGGCCGGCTCGATGCTGCTGGTCGTGCCGGTCCTCGCCTTCGGCGCCGGGACCGCTTCGGCCTCCTGTCCGACCGACGGCGCGCAGTCCGTGGACACCGCGGCGGTCGCCGATCAGGTGAAGGCCATCCTGGAAGGCGGCGGCAAGGCGTCGGTCTCCGTGCCCGGTCTGGACAGTCCGGCCGAGCAGATCCCCTTCGCCAAGACGATCCAGGCCACCGGCGTCGCGATGAACGTCCCGGCCCGGGGGCAGATCGTGGCCCTGGCCACCGCCCTGCAAGAGAGCGGGCTGCGGAACCTAACCTGGGGCGACCGCGACAGCTTGGGTCTGTTCCAGCAGCGGCCTTCGATGGGCTGGGGCACCGCGAACGAGATCCTCGACCCGGTGCACGCCAGCACCAAGTTCTACGAGGGGCTCAAGAAGGTCTCGGGCTGGGAGTCCCTGTCGATCACCCAGGCCGCCCAGGCCGTGCAGCGGTCGGGTTTCCCCGAGGCGTACGCCAAGTGGGAGCCCCTGGCCACGGCACTGCAGAAGGCCATCGAGCCCCTGCTGCCGAAGACCGGTGGCGTTGGCGTGTCACCGGATCCGGCTCCGGACGGTGCTGGCGGTCCTTCGCCCGGCACGGCGGGCGGCTGCAGCGCCGACGGGGACGGGACCGACTTCGGCACCATCCCGGCCGGCGCGCTGCCCAAGGAGTACAGCATCCCCGCCACCGCTCCGCGAGAGGTCCGGACGGCGATCCGGTGGGCGCTCGGACAGCTCGGCACTCCGTACCAGTGGGGCGGAACCTGCACCGACTCCCACGGCGACACAGCGATGGCCCGGTGCGACTGCTCCTCCCTGATGCAGCAGGCGCACAAAGCCGCCGGGGTCACTCTGACGCGGACGACGTACACGCAGGTCAAGGAGGGCAAGGCGGTCTCGGCCGACGCCCTTCGGCCGGGTGACCTCATCTTCACCGAGGGCACGGCCGCCGTACCCGAGCACGTCGGCATGGCCATCGGCCAGGGCCTGATCGTGCACGCCCCACGCACAGGCGACGTCGTCCGCATCACGACCGTCGCCGCCTGGAAACCAGGGATTCTCGCAGTCCGCCGAGTCGCCTGACCGGCGTTTCTCCCCCCTCTCCCCCTTTCTCGCACCGCCGCTCCACTCCCACGGGCTTCGGCGCGCCTTGATTCGAACTGGAGTTCTCTATGTATCTCGCCGAACAGGTCATGCAGCTCGCCTACGACCCCGGGATCAAGCCGAACGAGGGCGGGCTGCCGGGCCTGAGCGTCCTCAAGCAGGTGATGGGCTCCATCAACCTCTTCGGCCTCGTCGCCGTGGTCGGCGCGCTCGCCGTCAGCGCGGGCGTGTGGGCCTGGGGCCACCACTCCGGCGGCCACCAGGCCGAGGCCAACGGCAAGAAGGGTGTGCTGGTGTCCGCCGGCGCGGCCCTCCTGCTCGGCGCCGCGAACGGCGTGGTCGCGTTCTTCAGCACGCTGGGGACGCAGGTCCACTGATGCCTTCCCACTCCTCGAACCCCGGCGGCGCATCTCGCGTGCGCCGCCGGGCGCTGCTCGGCACCGTTGTCCTGACGGTGCTCGTCGCCCTCGCCGGCCTGGCCGCGTACCTCACCCGCGACGGCGGGACCCCCGCCAAGACCGCGGCGGCGCCTCCGAGTTCGCCCCCGTCTACCTCCTCGGCCGACTCGCCGTCCAGGCCGCCCACGGTGACCACCCGTCCCCGCTCCCTGCCGGTTCCGCCGAGGACCAGCGACCCGATCGCCTTCGGGAAGGCAGCCGCAGCGGCGTTGTGGTCGTACGACACCCGGGCGTACCCGCAGGCCGCACTGCAACGTGCTCTGCACGCGTGGCTGACCTCGGAGGCCAAGTACGCCGACGCGGCCTCGGTCGACCGGGGTATCCCCTCGTCGGTGCTGTGGAAGGAGATGGCCGCCAACGGCCAGTTCGCCGCCGCCAAGGTGTACGAGGGGCACTTCCCGAACGCGTTCACCCGGGCCCTTCAGGAGGACCCGGGCGCGATCACCCAGGCGTACATCTACGCCGTCACGGTCTCGGGCAAGCAGACGATCGCTTGGAAGGGCTCGCCGGGCGGCGCGGAGAGCCGCTCCACCACCCTCGCGGTCCAGTGCCGCCCCAACCAGCCCTGCGCCCTGGTCGGCGTCATGCCGTCCGTCGCGCCCTGACCCACGTTCCCGAAAGGAGGTACCACCATGGACGTCTGCGGCCTTCCCATGATGGACAAGGTGTGCACCGCCGTCGACTTCGCCACTAACCCGGCCGGGGCCGTCACCGACGGCATCGGCGCGTGGATCGCGAAGTCGGCAGGAGAACTGGCGGCCAGCGCGGCGGACCTCGCCGCCAAGGCCGTCGACCAGACGACCGCCATCGACCTCAACGCCGGCTGGTTTCGCGACAACTACGAGCTGCTGCTGCCCATCGGGCTCGCCCTGACCGTCGGCACGTTCTGTATCCAGCTCATGCTCGCGGCCTGGCGGCGCGACGAGCGGGCCCTGGCCCAGGCCGCGATCGGCACCATGACCGGCGTCCTGTTCAGCTTCTGTGCCATCGCCTTCACCACCGTCGCCATCACCGTGGTCGACGCCCTGTCCGACGGCCTTTTTCAAGCGGCCAACACGTCGGTCGACGACGCGATCCGCCGCGTCGTGAAGATCAATGAGTTGGGGGCGATGTACGGCCTGGGCTGGGGCGTTCCCGCCTTGGTCGCCCTGGGCTGCGCGATCGGCGCCTTCCTCTACTGGAGCGTCATGGTCGCCCGGAAGGTCGGCGTCCTGATCATGGTCTCCCTCGCCGTGTTCGCCGGCGCGGGCGGCGGCTGGGAGGTCGCCAAGCGCTGGCGGCGCGGCTGGATCGAGGCCACCGCCACCCTGGTCGTCTCGAAGCTCCTGATGACCATCGTCTTCCTGGTCGGCGTCTCCGCCATGGGCAAGAGCGATGCCGGCGACGGTCTGTCGGCCCTGTCGGACGCGATGGCCGGCATCGTCGTCATGGTCCTGGTCCTCCTGTGCCCCTACGCCACGTACAAGTTCGTCCACTGGGCGAGTGACGGCGGCGGCCACGACGACCTTCACCGCACCGGCGTCGCGGGCATGGCCATCGCCGCGGGCGCGGCGAAGACCGCCGCCGGCCTGGCGATGCGGGTCGGGACCGGAACCCCCGCTCCCCAGGGGCCGAGCCAGGTTCCCGGCGCGGGTGCCGACGGTGTCGCCTCCGGTATCAACCCCGCTGGCGGCAACCTCAGCAAGGAGGGCATCGACGCCGGCCCGTCCAAGCAGCAGACCAGCTTCCGGTACGGCGAGGACCCGAACGCCCCTGGCGACAAGGGCCGGGCCCTGATCCAGCGCCCCGGCATCCCGCCGCTCATCACCCGTCCCGGCGGGAACGAGGCAGCCCTTTCCGCCGATGAGTTCCCGGCCCCGGCAGCCCCTTCCGGTGTTCTCACCGGCGCCTCGGCTCCAGGCGGCAGCATGGTCTCCGTGCCGTCCGCCGCCTCCGGATCCCCGTGGTTCACCCCGGCCGCGTTGCCGGCCTCGACCCCGCCGACCGTCGGTTCCCCGACGCCGACGACCTGGGTGTACCCCGCTCAGCCGCCCTCGGGTTCCTGACCCGTCGCCACCGGGGGCGGGCTGCCCCTCCGCAGTCCGCCCCTTCTCTCGACCCGACCGTCAAAAGGAGTTCCGTCATGTCCTCCAGAAGAGCGCCGCACGCCCCGTCCTTCGTTCGCTCCCATCGTCTGGAACCCTCATGTCCGGTAAGCACAAGGCCGAAGTCCCCTCGGCCACCGTGAAGTTCCCCCACCGCAGCAGGCGCGGCGTCCTGCTCAGCCTGACCGCCCCGCAGCTGCTCGTCGCCGGACTCACCGGCCTTCTCCTCCTCGCCGTCGTCCTCGCCCGCGGCGTTGTCGGCGCTCTCGCGCTCGCCCCCCTGTGGGCCGTCATCGCCCTGTTCGTCTTCGTCCGCCACCGGGGCCGTGCCCTGGCGGACTGGGCTCCGATCGTCGTCCGGTACGCGCTGCGCCGGATGCGCGGCCAGCTCGTCTGGCTCACCCGCCCCTCGCGCCGGCCGACCCGCGAGGGACTGCTCCACCTGCCCGGCACCGTCGCCAGCCTGCGCGTGGCCACCGCTCCCGACGGCCGGTACGGCGCGGTCCACGACCCGCACAACGGCGCGCTGACCGCCGTGGTCAAGGTCTCCTCCCGCGCCTACGCCCTGCTCGACCCGGGCACCCAGCACGCCAACGTCAGCGGCTGGGGACGCGCGCTGGCGGCGCTCGCCCGGACCGGGCAGATCGCCCGCATCCAGGTGATCGAGCGCACCGTCCCGGACTCCGGCGACAGCCTGCGCCGCTACTGGGAGGAGCACGGCCGCCCCGACACACCGGTGGCCGGCGCGATCTACAGCGAGCTGATCCAGAGCGCGGGCCCGGCCGCCGCCCCGCACGAGGCGTACGTCGCGCTGTCGCTGGACACCAGGGCGGCACGCCGGCTGATCAACCAGGCCGGCGGCGGCCTGACCGGGGCTTTCAGCGTCCTGGCGCAGCTGACCTCGACCTTCGAGCAGGCCGCGCGGACCGCCGGGCTCAACCCGACCGGCTGGCTGACCGCCCGGGAGATCGCGGCCGTCGTACGTACGGCGTACGACCCCAAGGCGCTGGCGGCGCTGGACCGGTGGTCGGCCACCGGACGTCCCGAGGCCGAGGCTGCCGCTGCCGGTCCGGTGGTGGTCGTGGAGAAGGCGGACCACATCGCGACCGACTCGGCCGTCCACGCCACGTACTGGGTGGAGAACTGGCCCCGGACCGAAACCAGCGCCGGTTTCCTGCACCAGCTCCTGTTCACCGGCGGGGTCCGGCGCACGCTGTCGCTCTCCTACGAGCCGAAGGGGCTGGACGCCGCACTGCGCGACGTCCAGCGCAAGAAGGCGTCGGTCATCGCCGATGCCGCCGAGCGGGCCCGGCGCGGGCAGGTCGACTCCGAGGCGGACTCGATCGAGTACCAGGACATCAAGGCGCGCGAGCGGCAGCTCATCGCCGGCCACGCGGATGTCGCCCTGACCGGTCTGCTGACCGTCTCTGCCGACTCCGAGGAGGAGCTGCGCACCGCGTGCGCGGTCGTGGAGACCGCCGCCGTCGGCGCCCAGCTCGACCTGCGGCCGCTGACCTGGCAGCAGGCCGAGGCGTTCACCGCCGCCGCCCTGCCACTCGCCCTCTCCGCCTGACTCCCGGCACCCTCGCCTGTCGAAAGAGCACTCCCGTGTCCCGCACTCCCAGCACGACCGCGCAGGACTTCGTGCCCTTCGCCACCGCCGCGCTCGACTTCCACCGCGCGCTCAACGTCCCCGGCGGCCCGCTCGTCACCTCCCGCGCCGAGCTGGACGCCCTGCACTCCCACCTCGTCTCGCTGTACGAGCTGCTCGACGCCCACGCCGTACGCGTCGGACAGCTCCTGCCGGCGGAGGGCGACCACCTGCGTGCCGCCCGTACCCGGGTCTGGCAGGTGGCCGACCACCTCCACGCCGCCTACCACTCAGCTCCCCGTCCGGACTCCGGCGAGGTGCCCGAGCGCGAGGCGTGCCGGGCCGGCCTTCCCGAAGGCGCGCCGGAGCTGACGATCTGCCAGCGCCATCAGCGCACCGCGCGCCTGGTCCGCCGCCGTACGACCCCGGCCGACCTGCGTACCCCGTTCACCGGCCTCGTCCGCCACTGACCCGCCCCCCCCACTTGGAGAAACGTTCATGCCCCGTACCCGCGCCAGCGCCTCCCACCTGTTCGTGCCCCACAAGGCATCACGCACCCAGCGACGGGCAGCCCGAGCCGGTTTCGCCGACGCCCACCGGCAGGCCCGCCGCGCCGAAGCTCCCCCGAGGCACCGTGCTCAGGAGACCGTCGATCCGGAACTGCGGCCCGCCTACCCGCCGGCCGGGCGTCCCGGCCCGGCTTCGGCCCGCGGCGGCAAGCTCCGTCTGCCCGCCCATCGGATGACCACCGCCACCGCCAGCGGGGCCTATCCGTTCGTCGCCGAGGGCGGTCTGGGGGCGGAGGGCGTCTTCATCGGCCGCGACGTCCACGCCGAGGCCGCCTTCTGCTTCGATCCGTTCTCGCTGTACAGCAGCGGCCGGATCGAGGGCTTCACCAACCCCAACGCCGTCCTCGCCGGGATCATCGGCATGGGCAAGTCCGCGCTCGCGAAGTCCATCGCCACCCGGTCGATCGCCCACGGCTACCGGATCTACATCCCCTGCGACCCGAAGGGCGAGTGGACCGGCGTCGCACAAGCCCTCGGCGGCTACAGCATCGCGCTTGGCCCCGGCCTCCCGGGACGGCTGAACCCGCTGGACGCACCGGCCCGGCCCGCCTCCGTCAGCGAGGGCGACTGGGCGAGCGAGGTCCGAAAGCGCCGCCTGCTGCTCCTGGCCGGCCTGGCGCGCACCGTCCTGAAGCGCGACCTGCTGCCGATGGAGCACACCGCCCTGGATCTCGCCCTCGACCTGGTCGTCGCCGAGGCCGCCGCCCGCGGCACGGTGCCCCTGCTCGGCGAGATCGCGCACGTCCTCGGCTCCCCCCTCCGCCTCGACCAGGCCCTCGGCAACTCCTCCGGGCATCTGGGGGCGGCCGCCCAGGACGTCGCGCACGCCCTGCGCCGCCTGGTGCACGGCGACTTGAGCGGGATGTTCGACGCCCCGAGCACTGTCGCGTTCGATCCGACCGCGCCGATGCTGTCGATCGATCTCTCCCGCCTCGGCGGCGCCGGCGACGACACCGCGTTGGTGCTGGCCATGACGTGCGCGAGCGCGTGGATGGAGTCGGCCCTCGCCGACCCCGACGGCGGCCGGCGCTGGGTGATCTACGACGAGGCGTGGCGGGTGATGCGGCACGTCGGCCTGCTGGAGCGGATGCAGTCCCAGTGGAAGCTCTCCCGTGGTCTCGGCATCGCGAACCTGATGGTCATCCACCGGCTCAGCGACCTGCTCTCGGCGGGCGACGCCGGCTCGCGCGGCCGGGTCCTGGCCGAGGGTCTCCTGGCCGACTGCTCCACGCGCATCATCTACCGGCAGGAGCCCGACCAGCTCGACGCCGCCGCGTCCCTGCTCGGCCTGACCGGCGTCGAGACCCAGGCGGTGTCCGCCCTGACCAAGGGCCGGGGCCTGTGGAAGGTCGCGGGCCGGTCTTTCATCACGCAGCACATCCTCCACCCGGCCGAACGCGAACTGTTCGATACCGACGCCCGGATGGTGGCCTAGACATGTCCGGAGGAACGATCACATCCGTTTCCCCCAGTTCGCCCGCCCCGGCCGAGAACCAGCCGGCGGCCACCGAGGACCTGGCGTGGCGGAGGCACATCCCGGCGCTGGCCGCCGCCATCGCGGGGATCCGGCAGGCGTCCGACGCCTGGGACGCGGTCTCGGACTCCTTCTGCGACACCGACGGCTGGCCCGTCGACGAGCAGGGGTACGAGGACGGCAAGGTGAAGCGCGACGCCGAGGCATGGCGGCACGTCGAGGTCTTCCTCGACCACGGTCCCGCGGTCCTGGCCGGCGTCCGCGCGACCGCCCAAGTCACCGACTACGTCGAAGTGCCCATCAGCGAAGACCTCCGCTGGCTGCGCGGCATCGATCGCACCCTGGAACACGCGGGGCAGCTCCAGCGTGAGTGGGACCAGATCCTGGTGCTCATGGACGCCTCCATGCCCGGCTCGCGAAAGCTCTACGAGGGCCGGGCGAAGGAGGAGCGGAACGCCGACGGCTGGCACTACGCCGACGAGCTGGCCATCCGCGGCCCGGCCCTCGTCCGGGCCGCGGACTTCCTGGCCGGGCGGTCGGACACCGAGCAGTCCGCGCACGCCGAGCGGGCGCGCGTGGCTCTCGCCCGCTCGGCCTCCGGTCTTCGCGGAGCCCTGCCCGCTTCTCCCCCGGCGCCGCCGACACCCAACGCACCGGTACCGGGCCGCTCCCGCTGACGCCCGTAGCACCCGGTCCCGGCCGGGCCAAACCGCCCGATCACCAGATCCTCGTGGACCACCGCCCGCCCGACGCGGCCCGGCCCGTACCCACTGCGGTGCGCCGCCGGCCGCTGGGGCGCCCCACCACGGAGAAAACCCATGCACCAGGACAATCCCCTGATCACCATCCAGCAGGAGGGGCCACAGATCACCGCGTGGACCAGCACCTCCTCGCCTGCTGCCCCCGAGGACCCGAAACGAGATCACGGGTACGGCTACCTCACCGGTCCCCTCCGCCAGCGGGGCCTGGACGTCACCGTCGAGTACGGCCTGAGCGACTACATCGTCGACGTCACCCTCCCCGACGGCAGCTCGGTGATCATCTCGCCACCGCAGGAACCCCCTTCCGAGAACCCCGAGTTCCCCGAGAGCTGGACCGCCATCCGCCACCGAGAAGCCGCACCCACGGTGTACGAGGTGATCTACGACTCCGAGCCCGACGGTCCTGACGCCCGGCACGGCAGCAACGTCTCAAGCCTGCTCGCCGCCGTCGACGCGCGCCTGGACCAGCTCGGCGTACCGCTACGCCCCGGACAGCACCGCTCCTCCCAGGAGCGCGCTGCCGACGAGGTACTCCGCCGGTCGGGCTTCATCTCCGCGATGTCGTTCGACGGGGAGCGCTATCACCGGCTGCCCACGGCCATGACCGGCCTGGCCGAACAGCGGCGGATGGTGACCCGGGCCTTCACTGCACTACAGGCCGATGGCTTCAACGTCCTGTGCGATTCGGCCCTGCTCAGGCCCGGCACTCCACCTGCCCGGCCGCACGAGGCACGGCTCGGCGACGTCCTCGCCACCCAGCCCGACCCGGTCCAAAGCCCGGTAGCCCCAACCTCGCTGCCGGCCTCCGTTCCACCTCGGGTGAGCGCTGCTCTCACACCCTCCCCGTCGGCCGGATCGCGCACGGTCCGCACCCGCCTGGCGGCGGAAGCCCCCAGCGTGCCGCGCCGCCGTCCGCGCGTCCCTCCACCGCACTGGGTCGCTGACCTCTTCCCACCTCGGAGTTCGCCGTATGCCTCGCACCAGCAGACCCGTTCCGGCCCTCGACCTCCCCCGTCATCGAGCCCGCACCGGATGGATCAGCCGTGTTGCCCAACTCCGCCGAAGAACTGCTTCCCGACGTCGCCATCGGGCGCCACCCCGCCTATGGCATCGTCGCCGCGAACCCCAAGAACCTCGCCGCCAGCACCTGGATGCTGGAGCGGCTCGACTTCCGCCCCATCCCGGGCGAGCCGACCCTGTACGCCCTGACCGACCAGCAGCGTGACGGGCAGGGTCGCGCCACCCGGGCCGTCGAGCTGCTGCGCAACGCCGACTTCCGAGTCGACACGGACGCCGTGTTCAACCCCTCCCTCGCACCCGGGTCTCGACCCGTCCCGGGCCGAACCTCGCTCGGCGAGCCCGATGTCGCGTTCGCCGAGCATCCACGGCTCGGCATCATCGCGGCCATCGACGACCGGGCCTCCGGAATCACCGGACTCGCCCTGCTCGACCATGGCTGGCGACACGACCCCCGCCTGGACATCTACACGCTGCCCGCCACCACCGGCCGCGACGAGGCCCTGGGGAAGGTCGCCGACGCCACGCTGGCCCTGCACCGTTCCGGTGTCCAGGTCGCCGTACGCCCTCACCTCGCGCAGGACGTAGTGACCCGCCGCCATCCCGCGACCGGGCAGGCCCTGTCCCGCGACCGCGCCCAGAACGTCGGCGTCCGTCGCTCGCCGCTCAGCGCCGCCGCGCTCGCCACCAGCCCGGCCCTCGCCGGCCTCCCGGGCAAGCGGCCGGTGGCCCCTCCCGCCATCTCCGTCGCGGCGGCCCGGCCGGTCGACCCGCGCATCGCCTTCTCCCGCGACCGCTGACCCAACCCCCCGTAAGGAAGCTCCCCCATGGCAGTGAAGACCATCTGGCCGATCAACCACTCCTGCGGCCACCACACCGACCGCGACCTGTCCGATCGACCGGCCGACCGTCGCGCGGGCTTCGCCGAGTGGCTCGCCACTCAGGAATGCACCGCCTGCTGGCGCGCCTCCAAAGAGGGCAACGAGCAGGACAAGGCAGCCTGGTTGAAGGCCAAGCGGGCTGAGGAACAGGCCGAGTCCGAAGCCTGGTCCCAGCAGTACCGGATGCCTCCACTGGAGGGAACCGAGCGCGCCGTCCCCTGGGGTGCGCGCTGCCGCCACCAGATCCTGGCCGCCGCCTATTCCGCCCTGGTCGTCGAAGGCGACACCAACGAGGCAGAGTGGGAGGAGATCGAGGAGACCGCTCGCACGATCACCCGCGCCGGCTGGTGGATCGACCAGCGCTCCTCCGAACCCGAGGACCTCCCCGAGCTGCTCCAGACCGCCACCGACGCCGACCGGCCCAACGAGAACCCCTACTTCTAGCCGTCCGGTGCCCCGCTGCGGCGGGGGCACCGGCTTCTGCTCCCCCCGCAGGTCAGGGCCGGTGAGCGCGGCGTCTATCAGTGATCTCCGGCGGGGCCAAATCCCGAATCCTGCGGATCCTCTCCCCGTCGGTCCGACCTCCCGGGCCGTTGTTCCATCATTCCCTTCCGAGGTAGCCGCCGTGATCGCCCACCTGCAGCGCGCCAGCGACACCGCTGGCCTGCTCACCTACCTGTACGGGCCGGGTGAACGTGGTAACCACGTCAACCCCCGGCTGGTCGCGGGTGACGGCCATGGGGCGCCGGTCGAACTGCTCGCCGAGCCGGGCTCGCTGTCGTCCTTGGCCCAGGCGCTCGACGCTCCCGTCGAGCGCCTCGGGGCCCGTGCGCCCGCTCGGCCCACGTGGGTCTGCTCGGTGCGGTCCGACCCCCGTCTACCGGACCTCACCGACGCGCAGTGGGCCGACGTCGCCCGACGGCTGGTGTCCGCCACCGGCATCGCCCCGGACGGTGATCCGGACGCCTGCCGGTGGATCGCCCTGCGCAACCAGCCCCGGCAGGTGTACGTCGTGGCCAGCCTCGCCCGCGAGGACGGCGGCCCCCACCACGGCTACCGCGACGCCTTTCGCCTCCAGACCGAATGCCGCCGGATCGCGGCCGAGCTGGGGCACCTGGCCACCGCCTCCCCTCCAACTTCCCGCGCCCAGGAGACCTCTGTGCCCGCTCCTCCGATCACCATCTCCTCCGAGTTCAGCGGCAGCGTCGTGGCCAAGGGCGCCACCGACGACCTCTCCGCCATGATCCTCAAGCACGCCGGCTTCCAGCAGATCCAGGACTGGCACGGTCGGCGCCACCGGCTTCCCACCACCACTCCGGTCGCCGAACAGGTCGCCATCGCCAGCCACGCCGCCGAGATGCTCCGCGCCGCCCGCTACGACGTCACTCTCACGCCCTCCCTGGACGTGGCCCGGATGAGCACCCCGGCGAATCCGCTTGAGTCCTACGCCGCCGGCGCCGCACTTCTCCAGATCACCGACGCGATCAGGTCGGCCGAGAACGGCGAGGGCCTCCGACGAGCGGTCGACCAGCTCCTCCACCCCGAGCACGGGGCCCTGGAGCGCGTCCGGGAAGCGCTGGAGGTCGCCGGCGAGCACATCAACGACCTCGACGACGAGGCGTACGGGCTGGCCGACCGATTCGGCTTCGCGGCGGACTTCGTCTGCTCGGCGCAGTCGGAACTCGTCGACTCGGAGGACGACCTGCGTCGTGTCGGCATCCCTTCCCGGTCCGAGGCCGAAGCGCCGACGCGCTCCTCGAACCCGTCCGCCTCCCGGAGCGCGGCGCTGGCTGTCTCGCCCGCGGCGGCCAAGGCCGGGGTCGTCACCTCGGCCTTCGGTATTGATGTCGTGGAATCCCGCCCGTCCGCCCGTCCGCCGCGCGCCTCCGGTCCTCGACGGTGATTGGAGTGCCTTCTTCCGCCGTGTCCTCTGCCGGCCTGTCGCGTACGTATCTCATGCGGGCTGCCGACGCAGTGTGCTGCCGCCGTCGGGGACCTCGACACCAGCCGGGTCGGGTTCCTCGTCGTCACCGCCGGCAGTCCCGCCGCCGCACGCGAACGGCTCGCGGTCCTCGCCGACGGCCTGACCCTGTCGGTCGCGCCATGACCCCGCCGCCGCTGCCCTCGGCCACCAGACCAATCTCGCCTCCTCGGGTGGGAGCACGTGCTCCCACCCGGCCTGGCCCGTCAGCACCACCAACCAGGAGGACCCGTGCCCGAGTACTACTCCAGCATCGGCGAGGCCATCGGCGCCGCGATGCAGCACAACATCCGGCTCGCCTACGGCGGCAGGAGGCCCATCGACGATCCACCCCTCCAGGTCCGTCGTCTCCCGTCGGCTGCCGACGATCCGTACTCCGTCCCGGGGATGATCGCCCGGCTCACCGAGGACGCCGCCCCCGGCGAGGTGGCCGGGATCGTCGAAGAGGTCAACGGCGCGCTCGTCGGGGCTCTGCCTCAGCTGACGGAACTCGTCGCCGCTGCCGCCGACTGGGTCCGCGTCCGCCTGGCGTTCGACGACCCGCACCACAACCCCGCCATGGTGACCTGGACAAGGCTGGCCGCCGCCCACAGCCTGCTCGAAGACGTCCGGGAGCAGCTGGAGGCCGCCGAGGACGGAATCGCCGCCTGCCCGGCCGAACGCACCGACCCCCGGCACCACAACATGATCAATGTCCTTCGGACGCGCGAGCTGCTCGACGACATCCTCGGCGCCAGCGCGGACCCCTCGACTCCCGGCATCCAGAGCCGGAAGGAAGCGGACCGTCCGGTCTCTGCGAGCAACTACTCGTCGCCGACGTCCTCTTCCACGGCTTCTCCTACCTCGCCCCGTTCTACGGAAGGATCCCCGATGGGCAACTTGGCCGATACCTACGGCACCGACATCGAGATCTACCCCTGGGCCGACGGCCTGGTCTGGGCCGACTGCCGGACCGGCCTGCCCGGGTCAGCCCAGCGGACCCTGCGCTCCTGCGGGTTCACCGCCCCGGCCGATCCGGGCGATCCCGCCTCTTTCAGCCTCGAGTCGCGTGTCGCCGGCCCGGACCGGCAACTGGCTGCCTCCGCTGCTGCCAGCCAGCTGGCCGACCTGGGGTACCGGGTCGCGATCGACCCATCCCTGGCCGTCGGCTACGTCGGCGAGACGTCCGACACCAATGCCCGGCGTCAGGCCGCTGCCCGTCAGACCTCACCCATCGCGGCCAAGGCCGGCACCGGCACCAACGCCCCTCCTGCCCCCGCGCCGGTTCCGTCCGCAGGACGTCCCGCCCCGCGTTCCCGCTGAAACGATTCCGTTCGATCCCGAAGGAGTAGACCCATGAGCTGCACCAGAGCCGAGCGCGCCCCGCCCCCCGCCCGCTCGCACCCCAAGGAACCGCCCGTGCCCTCCCCGCGCACCAGCGCGCCGTCGACCACCACCGGCTCCGACGCGCTCCTCTACCTCCTGTTCGGCGTCCTCGGCGCCGCCATGACCTTCGGCTCCCTCGCCTGGCTGACCGGCAACCTCACCAACGCCCTTGTCGGAAACGGCCTGTGGGCCCCGTTCCGCGCCACCGACACCCTGCTGCACCCCGAGGTGCTGTGGCCGGCCATGAGCACCACCGCGCTGCTGGTCGGCGCCCGCGTCGTCCCCGGCCTGCTCACTCTGACCCTGCTCACCACCGGCCTGGTGCTCTGGCTGCGCTGGCGCTCCGCTGCCAAGACCGGTCTCGCCCGCAAGGCCGATCTGGCGCCGCTGCTGGACAAGGAGATCACCGCCAAGGCGAAGAGCCTGCGCCCGTCCCTCGGCGACCGGGAGTGCAAAAGAGGTCGCTCCCGCTGACCGCGGCATCCTGCTCGGCACCCTCGACCCGGGCCGGGCCGAGGTTCGCGCGTCCTGGGAGGACGTGATCGTCGCGATCATGGCCCCGCGTTCCGGTAAGACGTCCGGCCTGGCGATCCCTGCGATCCTCGCGGCTCCCGGCCCGGTCCTGCTCACCAGCAACAAGGCGGCGAATGACGCGTTCACCGCCACGGTGGACGCCCGTGCCGAGGTCGGCACGGTGTGGACCCTGGACCCCCAGCAGATCGCCCACCATCCGCGCGAGATGTGGTGGGACATCCTGGCCGACGCCCGCGACCTGGCAGGGGCGAAGCGGCTGGCTGGGCACTTCGTCGCGGCGAGCGTGGACGAGTCGAGTGGCTCCGACTTCTGGTCCACCGCCGCGTCCAACACGCTCGGCGCCCTGTTCCTGGCCGCCGCCAGTCACCGGCGGCCGATCACCGACGTGCTGGCCTGGCTCGCCTCCCCAGCCGACCGGACCCCGGTCGACCTGCTCACCGACGCCGGCCACGACGCGGTCGCCGCACAGCTCCAGGGCACCGTCTCCGGCGCGACCGAGACCCGCGACGGCATATACGAGACGGCGCGGCAGTACGCGAGCTGCCTGCTCGACCCGGAGGTCGCCGCCTGGGTCACCCCGAGCGAGGACCTCCCCGAGTTCAAGCCCCTCGCCTTCGCCACGTCCCGCGACACGCTGTACCTGCTGAGCAAGGACGGCGGCGGCAGCGCGTCGGCCATCATCGCGGCGGCGGCCGACGCGGTGATGCGCGCGGCCGTGATCGTCGCCGAACGCTCCGGTGGACGGCTCGATCCGCCCGCCCTGTGCGTCCTCGACGAGGCCGCCAACGTGTGCCGCATCAGCGACCTCCCGGACCTCTACTCCCACTTGGGCAGCCGGGGCGTCATCCCGGTGACGATCCTGCAGTCCTACCGGCAGGGCCAGCGGTGCTGGGGCGAGGCCGGGATGGACGCCCTCTGGTCCGCCGCCACCGTCAAGATCGTCGGATCGGGCATCGACGACGCCGACTTCGCCGACCGCCTCAGCAGGCAGGTCGGTGACCACGACGTCCAGACCGTCTCGGTCTCCACGAGCGAGGGCGGCAAGTCCACCTCGGTGAGCATGCGCACCGAGCGGATCCTGCCCCCGGACGCGATCCGCGCCCTGCCCAAGGGCAAGGTGCTGCTGCTGGCCACCGGTCTGCGGATCGCCATGCTCAACATCCGGCCCTGGTACAAGGAGCCCTCCGCCAAGGTGATCGGGCCAGGCTCGGCCCGTGCCACCAAGGCGATCACCGAGCGGGCCCTGGCGAAGACCGTCGGCCACGACGACTTCGGGCTGTCGGCATGAGCGCGCCCACGCCGCCCTCCGCGCGGCTCGGGCAGTCGCCGGCCGTCCTGCGCGACGGCCGGTGGTGGCTGGTCGGCGAGGCCGGGGCGGTTCCGCTGTCCGATCCCGCGTTCACCACCGTGCTGGACGGCTTCGCCGAGGCGTTGTCCGCCGCCGACCGGGCGGTCGCCGATCTGCGGGCCCAGCCGGGTGAGCCGTCCGCGTCCGTTCCCAGTACGGGAGGCGGGCGATGAACCCGCTGATGGACGCCGAGCAGGCGGTCCTCGGCGCGGTGCTGCTCGACCCGGGCCAGCTCGCGCAGCTGGAGTGGCTCGCGCCGGATCACTTCTACCGGCCGGTCCACCAGGCCCTGTTCGGCGCGCTGCGCAAGCTCCGGAGCGACGGCCATCCCGCGGTGGAAGGCGAGGGGGCGGTGCCGCTGTCGTGGGTGACCGACGCGGTCGCCGAGGCCAGCCTCCGCGTACGGGGGCTGACCGCCTCGTACGCCCACACCCTGATCTCGGCCTGTCCGCGCCCCGCGCACGCCCCGGTGTACGGCCGCATGGTGCTGGAGGGCGCGATCCACCGCACCGTGACCCAGCACGCGATCCGGCTTCACCAGGAGGCTCGCACGGGCACTCTGCGGGGCGAGGTCGAGGGGACGCTGCACCATGCGGACGTCCTTGCGGGGGTACTCGCCGATCTCGCCCGGCGGTGGGGCACCGAACCGCGACCAGTCGCACCCGCGACACCGTCGGCCACCATCCCGTCCGTCGTTCCGCCGACGCAGGCGGATCAGGGAGCCGAGGACGAGGCGTTCCTTCTGGCCGTCCTCGTCGAGCGGCCGGGGGCCATGGGCGAGGTGGTCGACTGGCTGCGGCCGGGGGACTTCGCCGACCCGGTCCACGGGCAGCTCTACCGTTGCCTCGGGGCGCTGCATCACCGGGGCGAGCCCATCGACCGGATCACCCTGCTGTGGGAGGCCCAGCGGCGCGGCCTGCTGGCCGACGGCACGCTGTCGAGGGACCGGTTCGCCGTCATCTGCGACGGCGTGGGCGCCGGCGACGCCGATTGGCTCGGCAAACAGGTGATGCGTTCCTCGATCACGCGGACCGCCGCCGCCTCCGCTCGCGCCGTCCGAGCCCTGGCCGAGGACGAGGCCCTGGCCCCGGGGCGGCTGATCAACCACGCCCTGCACGCGCTCGGCCCGCTCGCCGAGGTCCGCACCCGCTGGGAGACCGCGCACGGTCGGCCGGCCTCCCGGGCACCGTCCTCCGCGTCTTCCCCGAGCGGGCCGCCGGCGGCGCGGGTGCACGCGGCCCTCACCCGCAGCGCCCCGCGTGCCGCTCCGTCTCCACCAGACCGTCTCTCCCTCGGGCCCGCTCCAACCGCAGCGCGCCTGCCCTCGCGCAACCACAGCTGACACCCCCCTTTCCACCACTCTGCTCCTCATAGACGGGATCCACCGTGACCACGAACTCCCTTTCCGACGCCCTGGCCATACGTGCCATGGCCTCTGCCTTCGACGCCCAGCGCGGCAAACTCCCGGTTCCCGGCGACCCCCACCGCCTCCCCGGAGGCATCGTTGTCGCCCAGCAGATCTCCGAACTCGGCAAGCTGATCACCGAGCTGGGCGACGAGGTCCTCTTCCGCACCGTCAACAAGGAGGCCGGCTCCCGCACCACCCCGGCCGTCTCCGGTTTCTCCGCCGCCGTACGGTACGCCGGTGAGGCTGCAACCGCTCTCGGAGAAGTGGCCCAGCAGCTCACCTTCCTGGAGCAGACCGAGCACCTGCACGAGCAGCCCGACGCCCGGGACGCCCGGGAAGCTGCGGGGCTGGTGATCGACGACGGGCTCGAAACGGCGGACACGGCCCTGCGGGAGGCGGCCGACTCCCTTCACGCCGCCTCGACGGCGGTCTTGCCACCGTCCTCCCGGCTCCGGGCCGCTCTCACCCGGACCACGACCCCGGTATACGGGGCCGCACCGGCTGCCCCCGCGCCACCGACGCCGACGGCTCCTGCGGCCCGGCCAGTACGGGGCCGGTGACATGCCCTCCACCGTCTCCCGCCAGCCGCTGATCGGGTCGCTCTGCTCCGGGTACGGCGGCCTCGATCTGGGGGTGCAGGCCGCTCTCGGAGGCACCCTGGCCTGGCACGCGGAGGTCGAGCCGAACGCCTCGCGCATCCTGGCCCGCCACTGGCCCGGCGTCCCCAACCTGGGCGACATCACGACCGTCGACTGGTCCACCGTTCCCCGGGTGTGCGTCCTGACGGCCGGCTTCCCCTGTCAAAGACGTCTCGGTCGCCGGCCGCCGGGCCGGACTCAACTCCCAGACCCGATCGGGGCTGTGGCTGCACGTCGCCCGTGCGGTCGAGGCCCTCCGACCCTGCTTGGTAGTGATCGAGAATGTCCGCGGCCTCCTCACCTCCCCCGCCGGTTCCCCTGGCGACCTGGAACCCTGCCCGTGGTGTCTGGGAGACACCGCAGGTCAGTCTCCTCTGCGGGCACTCGGTGCCGTACTCGGATCCCTGGCCGACCTCCGGTACGACGCGAAGTGGCTCGTGCTTCGTGCCTCCGACGTCGGAGCCCCGCACCGGCGCGAGCGGACCTTCTTGGCGGCCTGGCCCGCCGGAGACCCTGCTCAAGACGCCGACCAGCAACATCGGGAAGAACGGCGGCTCGCAGCACCCGGCCAAGAGGAAGAGCGGGGGCCACGGTCCGAACCTGGCCGACGAGGTCGAGTGGCTCCTGCCGACCCCGAAGGCGTCGGACGGCATCAAGGGCTCGCCCAACCAGCGGCACGGCAACGGGGACATGACCCTGCCCAGTGCGGCGGCGTCGCTGTTGCCCACACCCCGGGCCAGCGACACGGGCACCCCGGGCCGCCGCCCCGGCAAGGGGTGGCGCCCTCCCCTGTCGGCGGTGGTCCTGCCGCTGTGGACGGGGCTGTCTCCGGAAGCCGGGGAGACGGCGGACGGTGGGGACCGTACGCCGCCGCCATCACCCGATGGGAGAGGCTCACCCGTCCCGCGCCGGCGCCCACCGACGCGGCCGGTCGGCTGCGCGCCGACTTCGTCGAGTGGATGCAGGGGCTCGACGCCGGCTGGGTCACCGCCACTCCTGAGCTCGGGCGTCCAGCACAGCTCACCGCGCTCGGCAACGGAGTCGTCCCCCAACAGGCCACTCGGGCCATGCAGTTGCTGGCGCCACCGTTCCCGCGCTGTCCACACTGCGCGGACGGGTAGCGGCTGCCTACCGGGATTTCCCGGCCGGGCCAAACCGCGGATTCTCCGCATCCTCTCGGGCATGTCGCCGTCTCACAGATGGAGCACGCCCTCATGTCCGACACCAGCCCGACCACCCCCGCCCCCGGCCCGGAGCCGTTCCGGGTCTCCGACGAAAACCTCGACGACCTCGCCAGCACCCTCGCCAAGACCATCGCGGAGGTCAGGCGCCACGGCGTCATCCTCGACCGCCTCGGCTCCGAGCCCGATCCCGTACCCGCTACCGACGGGCAGACGGACGGCGCTGCGGAAGCCGGGGCGGCCGGCCCCGAGAAGGCCGATGGCCCCGCCTCGGTGTTCATCGTCGCCTTGGGCGGTGAGGAGTACGCCGTCGAACTCGCCGCGCTCGGCGTCTGGGTGAACCACCTCCTGCTGCCGGTATACGGCCGGGAGATCAGCACGACGCGTCCGTGGTGCGCGCAGTGGTATGAGCATCCTGAGGCCGTCGCCCGGCTGCACGCCCTCTGGCTGGCGTGGCAGCAGCTCACCGACACGGAGGCCGGCCTGGCCGGTCCGTCGACCTGGCACCGCGACCACCTGGACCAGGCCCTGGTGCATCTGCGCGCCCCGGACGGTCCGTTCGCCGCGTGCACGACGAGCCCGACCCGCCCCAACCACCGGGTCCTGTCCACTCCCGCTCCCGAGCAGGCGGAGGCGGCGGCGTGAACGACGGTTTCGACTTCGATTTCGATCTCGACGAATTCACCCCCGCCGATGACGCGTCCGCGGAAGCGGTGGAGCGATTCTGGTCCGGTGACCTGAGGGCGCTGTCCCGGCACCACATCACGCCCGACGGCTCCCACGGCTTCGTCGTCGCCCACGACCAATCCGTTACGTGGGGAGCACTCGGCGAGCCGGAGATCATGGCGATCGCGGTCGCGCGGGATCTCAGCCGGTTCACGTTCACCCTGGAGACGAGCTACCACGCCACGGTGCCCTTCGCCCAGGCGTGGCTGGTCGAGCGCGGCTGCCCGCCCGAGAAGATCGCCAAGCTCTACGACGACGTCGTGAAGCCCGCCGACGACCTCACGGTCCAGGTCGAACGGAGGATCCGGCAATCGGGCACCCGGTACGAAGTCCTCGACACCTACACCTCGGACATCGACCCGAGCGAGACGTGGACGCTGACCGGCGACTCCCGCGCCGCCGAAGCGCCGATCCGGATCTTCCACGAGGAGTGGGAGGCGGGCGCCGACACGTACACGATGCGCGAGGGCGCGTTCGCCGACGTGGACTCCGCGCGCTCCTGGCTGGACGACCGCGACGGCCCGCTGCCCGAACCACCGGAATACCGCTACGCCCACGGCGCCATCCTCCGGGCCCGCGCCGCCCTCTCCCGGTCGGTCGGCACTCCCGCGATACCGAAGGCCAGCCTCGGCGCCCTCCATACACCGCCGGCCGAACCAGGCCGACGCCCGATCCAAGGGCGGCTGATGTGAGCCGCGCCCGCTTCGCCTTCGCAGCGCACCCCGACGCCATCGCGGACCTGCGGGAACTCCCGGACGACATCCGCGACCTGGCGCTGCTGGAGCTGCAGAACCTGGTCCACGGAAGCGACGACTGCCTGCCGTTGAAGGGCCGTCTCGCCGGCTTCCACAAGGTCTACGTCGACCCGTCCGTGTCCTACCGGCTGGTCATCCAGTTCCGCCCAGCCCCGCCGACCTCGACCCACCCGCGCGAGATCTACCTCGTCGCCGCCGGAAGCCGCAAGGACTACGCGGTTTACCGCACAGCCCACCTGCGTACCGCCCCGCCGCAGAACACCGCGGCGGCCTCCGCTGCCGAGTCCCGCGTCCAGGCCGCCCGGTCCCGCTCCTCCCTTACCGCCGACCGCCCGCCGGCCTCACCAGCAGTTCCTTCCACAGTGGCCCCCTCCACGGCCGCCGCCTCTCGAAAGGTCCCCCAGCGATGACCGCCGACCGCGCCCCCATGTCCCGTACCGACCTGGCCGGCCTCCTCACCGAGGCCGCGCAGAGCATCTCCGGGATCCTCACCGCCGAGTACCCGACGCCCGCCAGCCGCTCCTACCTGCACCCCGTCCTGGGCGCGCTGTCCGCCGGCCCGCAGGTGGTGGGCGAACTGAACGCACGTCTCGAAGAGTTCATGGCCGCCGAACCACGTCCCGCCGCCCCGGCTGGCCTGTTCACCCTGGCCTCCTACGCCTCCGCACTGGGCTGGCTCACCGAGTCCCTCGCCGAGCTGACCACCGCCGTCGACCAGATCTGCACGCGCGTGGGCATCCCCACGGGCGCCGGGGAACTGGCCTTCGCCACATCCGAGGACGCCGAGGAACAAGACGGGTTCGACTTCGCCTTCAGCGTGCTGGAACTGGCGGCGATCCGCACCGCCGCCGAGGCCGCCGGCCTCCCGCCCGGCGACTACGTCGGCGTGCTCTCCCAGTCGCTGCTCGCGGCGTCCCAGATCACCGACGCCTGCATGGAGATCTCCAACGGCCTGCTCGAAGACGCCGCGTACGTCCTCGACGAGACCGACCGCATCTGGGCCGGTGGCGAACCAGGGGGCCTTCCGACTCTGGTCCGCTCGCTGCTCGCCCGGATGGAGACGGCCGAATGAACCAGCACCACATCCCCGGACAGCCCGTCTTCCCCATCGAATCGTTCGATCCCGAACGCATCGAGAACGCCCTCGCCGTGATGGGGCCGAAGTGGACCACCTGGACGGTGATGACCATGGTCCAGGAGGGCCGTCCTCTGCGGGTGCGGGATGTCGCCGCCAGGCTTCCCTTCGTCAGCGAGCAACTGGTCGGCAAGCGCCTGGCCGCCATGCACGCAGACGGACTGGTCACCCGAGCCGACACTCGCCGCGGGGCTCCGTACCAGCTCAGTGCCCTCGGCGAGTCTCTGACGCACGTGCACCGCACCCTGGCCGACTGGTCTCGGAACTACCTGTCGTCCGGCGCGATAGCCGAAGCCGAGCGCGTCGAGGACGCCGTGCAGCGCCTACGGCTGCGGCACACCACCGCCATGGTCCAGGTCCTCGACGCGGGCGGTCCGATGCGGTTCGTCCACATCGCCGAACAGGCCGGTCTGGACTACGCCTTCACCCAGCATCGCCTCCTCCGGCTCCAGGCCGACGGCCTGGTCACCCGCACGGGCCCGCGCCACGGCGACCCCTACGTGCTGACCGAAGCCGGCCAGGCGCTGGGCCCCGTCTACGCGACCATCGAGCACTGGAGCGCCCCCTTGGCCACGCGGAGGGCCCCGGCTCCGCCCGCCCCCGTCGCGACGGCCCAGCGGACGCACTCCGGCGTCCCGTTGGGGGCGGACGGCGCCCGGACCGCAGCGGCCCTGCGCCGGAGCGCCGCCGTGCCGACCTCCCTGTTCAGCCACGCTCCCCAGCCGCAACCGCGGGTGTCGGTCTCCGTGACCGCCCAGTCAGCCCCGGGACGGTCCCGGTGATTCGGATGGCACCGAGAGCCGGCCGCTCCCCGTCACCGCGGCGGCATCCGCGCACGCGGACCCGCTCTCCTCCCACCCACGCCCGGAGCTTCGACCATGTCCGCCCTTCCCGACCCGTCCCGCTACGAAGAGGTACTGGTCAGCCCCATGTACCTCGCCAGCTCCAACGGGGCCGGTGACGCCGGCTTCGCCCCCGTGGCCCACTGGCCGCACCACTACCTCGACGACGGCCCCTGCCAGCTCCTTGTCACCTCGCCCGACCAGCGAATCCGCATCGGGTGGTTCGGCGACGACTTCGAGCTGTGGAAGATCACCGCCTCCGAGGAGGCCGTCGCCCCGCCCCGCTGGACAGCGACCTTCAACCACGCCACCCCGGCCGAGATCGTCGCCGGCCTCACCACCGCCCTGGCCCAGGACTACGCCGCATCCGACCCGTACGAGAACAACGGACGCTTCCTGGCAGACCCGTCGCTCTACTGGACCGATTCCCTCCAACCGCTCCTCGACGCCGGCTGGCGCCGCGAACCGGCCATGCACGGCACCGTCAACGTCAGGGCTCCCGACGGATAAGCAGGCGCCCTGATCCGAAACCACCATCCCCGCTGGGACGACGAGGCCGTCGAACTGTGGGCCGGCCCTCGAGGCTGGGGCACGCGGGCGGAGGCGGTGTTCACGGCGCGCACCCCGACCCACCTGATCGCCGCGACGGCCGCCGCCATGGCGAGTTCGGCTCCGGCGGTCCGCGAGCGACACATGATCCACCGCGAGGTGGAGCACCTGGTCACGCTGACCCCGGTCGGCCCGGTCGCCGCCCCTCAGAGCTCTCGCGCTCCGACCCCGCTCGACGTACGGCGTACCGCCGTCACCGAGGCCGTACGCCGTGCCGCGCGCGCTCCGCGGACGGCCGCCGACCTCCGCGTGATGGCGGCCCAGAGCCGCACCACGTCCTCGGCCCACAAGCGGTCTCCCGCCCTCACGCCCGCCGCCGCGGCCCGGGCGCCGGTCGATTCGTCGGCGCGGCGGCACAGCCGCTGACTCCCGTCCGGACCTACCCGGACGCCCTCTCCGCCCCTCCGGACACCAGGAGTTCCCTCATGCCCGACACCACCGCGCTCAACCAGGCCACCTCCATGATCGAGAAAGCCTGGGCCCAGCCCATAGAAGTCCTGGAGGTCCTCGCGGTCCGTCGCCCCTGCGACGACCCGCTCCTGCGCTCGGCCATGCACATCCATACGGCCCTGGCCATCACCGACAACGCTGCGGCCGTCCACCAAGACCGCCTGCACGCCCTGACCCGGCCCGGGTACGTGCCGGCGTACTACGAGCTGGAACGGATCGTCAGCTCGGCCGCCGACCTTCGCGCCGCGCTCGCGGAGAGCGGCGCACACCTGCAAGCGATCCGGCGCGTGGTCGAGGCGCGTGAAGCCTCCTCGACGGCGGACCGGGGCCCGGCGGCGAGCCTGTCCCGGGCCACTGTCGCCCGCTCGGGGCTCGCTCCGCGCGCCCTGGGCCAGGTGCCCGACCAGCCCGTTCCCGCCGCCGTCGCCGGGCCGACGCCCGCCCCGGGGCTGCGCCGCTGACTGATCAGGCGAGGTCCTCGTCGCGGGGGGGGGGGGGGGGGGGGGGGGGGGGGGGGGGGGGGGGGGGGAGGGCGGGGGGGGGGGGTGCAGGGTAGACCGCACATC
>NZ_JBVJWR010000010.1:30057-42445 GCF_055602235.1 Streptomyces sp. NPDC037410
GACGGGGCCCCCCCCCTATTTGGGGGTTACGCGTGGGGTGGGGGGGGGGGGTGTCTGCTGCTATTGGCCCCCCCCCCTCCCCCCCCCCCCCCCCGCGGGCCAGCTCCTCCACCGTCAGCTCGACGCGTCGACCGTCCGCGACCCGGTGCTCCACCGCGTCCCCGTCCGGCCATTTGTCGGGCTGCGCACCGACGCCCCACTGGCCATCGGCGACCATCGCGATGTCGCCGACAGTCCACGGCCGCCCGGCGGCGCGGATCTTGCGCTCCAGCCCGGCCCCGTCCCAGCGTCTGCTCGGCTCCGTCATCCCCGCTCCCCCTTCTGCTCCGTACGGCTCGCCGCCGTAACTCGGTTACGACAACTCCGGCCGCCGTTCCATTCCCGCGCCGCCGGCGTCCTGGCCGCCTGCCCGTGACCAGTTCACCCACGGCAGACGGGTCAGCCCCGGAAACGACTACGGACTTCGGCACACCCCATGTCAACGTACGGGTGTCGGGAAAAACCGCAGGTCAACGAATGGATCGTCCAACCGTGAACGCCTCCGCCACCCTCCTGCCCGCCGTCGTCCGAACCTCCGTGGAAGACCGCCGCTGGCTCTCCTCGGACCACTGCGCCACCCCGGTCCTCGCACTCCTCCACGCCCTCGACTGGGCAGTCGTCGACACCCCGGAGTGCAACGTGCACGCGACGAGCCCGGACGGCCGCGTCTACGTCGGCTGGCTCCCCGAGGACCCCGCCGCCTGGACGCGCGACATCGTCTGGCGGGTCCAGGTCCAGCCCGCCGAAGGCGACGCGTGGGTCCAGGAGTTCGGCACCCACACTCCCGCCGAGGCGGTGGCCGGGTTCGTCGCCGCCCTCGTCGCCCACTCCTCCCTCTGAACCGGTGGCCGGGACGGGCCGGTGAAGGCCCGCGCCGGCCACCGATCCCCGTTCGTGCTCGCGCCCAACGATCCGCGTGCCCTCCCGTTCATGAACGAAAGGCCCTCAAAGTGACCATCTATTCAGACGATCTGGTCCGCGCCTCCGGCCACATCGTCGGCCTGGGTGCCAGCGTGCTCGCGGCCTACGACGCTGTCGCCGGTTCCGGCTCGGCTTCGTTCGGTCTTCCCCTGGCCTGCTGCGGGGTGACGCTGGTCTACACCGCCGGTAGCTTCCAGGACCACCTCCGCCGCCGCGACACCCGGATCGTCGCCTCCCTCGCGAACAACCCCGGTACGCCCCTCCCCGAAATCAGCGCCGCCACCGGCCTCAGCGAGGAACGCGTCGCCAGCTCCCTTCAGCGCCTGGTCGCCGACGGCACGGTCGCCTCCGAGGCGGGCCCGCCCCCTGCCGCCCGTTCCTACCGACTGGCCCTCTGACTTCAACCTCCCCCAGCCGACCGGCTCCTCGCTTATCACCGGTCCAACAGGAGGCTCCAATCGCGCGCATGCTCCTGGCCACCCGCCCCGGTCACCGCCGTAAGTGCGCCTTCGCCCGCCGCTGCACCTGCTACTACCTCCCCGGCCAGTACGGCCGCCGCGCCAAGCCCCTTCGCCGCCGGGCCGCCCGCCGAGCCGAACAACACCGCTGGCAGCGCGACCTCTTCGAATGACCGAGCGCCCTGGCCTCCGCCGCCCGGACCTCCTTCCCAACACGAGGAATCCACCATGCCGTTCCACGCCCCGCTCACCAACCACCACGCCGACAGCACCCTCTGCCCGGCGGACCACAAGCACACCAACTCCGGCAAGCCGCTCCACGACGACTGCCCGGGGCGCTCGTACACCCAGGCCGTCTGCTCGTGCGGCGGCTGGGAGATGAAGCAGCGCGGCAAGGGCTACGTCGCCGAGTGCCGCAAGCGACACCTCGCCAGCCACGCCCAGGGGCCGAAGGTCCTCCGGGACCTGCTCCGCCTCGACGCCTCCTGACGCTCCCACTCCGTACCCCTTACCGCTCCCGGAGGCTTCCGTGCCCCAGCACCTGACCGTCGGCCACCTGCTCCACCAGCTCCAGGACCTCGACCCCAACCTGCCGATCCGCCTCGCCGTCAACCCCGACTGGCCCTTCACCCACTACCTGGCGGCCGAGGTCGTCGTCCGGGACAGTAAGGCATTCATCGCCGACGACGGCCAAGAGGACCACCTCCCCACGTCGGTACGCAACGCCCTCACCTGGTCCTGATCCCCGGCTCCCACTCTCCGGAGGCTTCCATCTCGCCGCACATACACCCACTGCATGGCCTCGCCGTGCGCCCCATGCCAGACGGCGCCTGCGGCGCGCTGGTCCAGCGCGTCTCCCCCCGGCACGACGGCCCGCTCGCCGTCACGTGGCTCACCCCCGAAGCCCCGAAGCTCACCCTCGGACGCATCCGCCTCCACTGGGAGCCCGCCTCCCCCGCCGGCTGGAACGTGAGCGCCCATCTGGGCCTGGCCACCACCGAGGTGCACCTCGCTTCCTGGCCAGCCGCCCGGACGACTGGCCACGCCTGGTCCGCCCGACCCTCCACGAGGTGACCGGCCTCTGCGCCGCCCTCGCGTTCGCGACCAACGCCCTCGACCTCTCGAACCGCCTCGCCGAAGTCTGACCGACAAGCGCACCAGGCCGCCTCTCGCCGATCAGGCAGAGGCGGCCTTGCCGTACGCCCGGCCGGCACGTGCGTACGCTCACCCCCGACGAACGAGGAGGACACCGTGGCCGACCAGCCGCTCTGGGGGGACCCGGAGGTCGCCGCCCACCTGGGCATCAGCGTCCGAGCCGCCCGCAGCCGCAAGAGCCGGGGCAGTCTGCCCGCTCCCGACGACACCACCGTGCCGGATCGGCCCCGCTGGAAGCCGGCCACGTTCCACGGCTGGAAGCCGGTCGGCCGAGGGTTCCGCACCGACCTGCACGGAGGGCCAGCTCTCCCTCTCCCATCGGTCCCCTTGGATTCGGAAGCCTCCTGAGAGAGCTACGCCTCGGTCTGCAAAGCAGCCCTGGCTGCGGCCTGGAAATCCCTCTCCGGCTGACGTTTTTCCCTCATGGCTTCCTTGAAAGCCTGCTCGTACTCATGGAGTTGACCGTTGCCGACGTCACGGGCTTTGTTGAGCCATGTCATGGCCGCTCGCTCCACGTTCAGCATCGCCGTACGGAATGTCTCAGCGGACTCGGCTACCGAGTTGGGGCCGGCCACGGCGACGGCTGCGGCAGCCGTGCTGAACACCGCCCAGGCATCGTGGACCACGATGAAGCGGTCTTGCCATTCGGATGGTGAACTGTCTTTGTCCCACATTTTGTCTGCCAGCTTCCACTGAGCAGATGAAAGCTGCTTACCAGCCGAGATGAAGTCCGTGTAGGCCTGCCGGCGCATGTCATCGCGCCACCTACCGTGCTCTACCCGCATCTGCCGTCGCTGTCCAAGAGAGCTGAGCAAACCGCCGCTCATACCCCCCAAGGCGCCGATTGCCGCACCTATGACTGCCGCTGATCCCCCATCCATGGGGGCATTAGAGCGCATCGACAGACGCTGCAACAGAGCGCCCGTCCCGTCACTCTGCAGGCCGAGATCTTCCTGAGGACCTGGGGCTTGCATCACAGAGGAGCTCCTGGCCAACACTGCCAGCACAGCCAGTTACATCGGTCTCGGGTCCGGCCGGAGCGCCACCGACATGTCGGTGGCGCTCCTCGGCATTTCGCACCGCGCTCGCCTACTCCAGGTAAGTGCCGGCGAAAACACCGTCGAAGCCGAGCGCAGCGAGACCCTCCTCGACGGTGGTGTAGGTCGTGCCGTACGGGCTGGCGGTCAGGGCGTCGAAGTCGGCGCGGCTGATCTCTGGTTCGGGCCACTGGTTGCTGCACCGGCAGCGGATCCAGACGGTGCGGCCGTAGTTGATGAGCAGCCAGTCGCGTCGGGCCCGGCAGGCCGAGCACATCACGGGGATGCCGCCGAGGGCGAGTTCGTGTGGGTGGCTGACGCAGCGTATCGCGCCGGGACCGTCGGCCGGCTGCCTCCCGTACTGGAGTTGCAGCAGGGGATCGGTGCCGGTGGGAAGGGCGGGCAGCGCGGGTGCCGGCTCCGTGGTGCGGTCGGTGGTTCTGAGCACGAGCGTCATCTCCCGGTCGAGGGCTTCCTTTTTTCATCCGTAACAGCCGGTGGAACCGGCTGTCCAGGCATTTCGTGGAGTCCGGTCGGTCGGTGGCCGGCCTTCCGGACGCGCTGATCAGCGGCGCGGTGGGCGGCTGCGCGGGTCAGAGACGGCAGGGCGCGGCGGCGCTGTGGGTGCGTTCCGTTCGCTGGTGCGGTTGGCCGAGGTCTTGGTCGGGCGGGTGCCGGCCTGCGGGCGGCGCGGAGCTTCGCCCGGGTGGGCGGGGAGCTGGGCGAGTCGGCGCAGGCGCCAGACCAGGACGTCGTTCACGTCTGCGGCGGTGTCGAGTTCGCGCATGTCGATGGCCTGCTGCAGGAGGGCCTCGGGGTCGTGGCCGGCCTGCTCGGCCTGGGCGAGGGTGGCGACCAGGGCGTCGGTCTTCGTCGGCTTGCCATCTGCTCGTACGCCCTGCTCCGGCAGAGCCGCGCGGAGGGTGGCCTCGTGTGTCCGGCGTTGGGCCTCGGGGAGGGCACGGCCTTGGTCGTACAGCACTCGCATCGGCGTGGCGGCGGCCTGACGGTAGGCGGTGCGCAGATGCTCGGCGGCCTGTCGGGAGGCATGGGCCTGCTGGGCGTGACCGCGAGCGGAGTGCCAGCGGGCTGCGGCGAGGGTGACCAGGACGAGGGTGGAGACGAGCATGGCGGTGGTGCCGCCGTCCTCGCCCCGGCCGAGCGAGCCGCCGGCCTGAATGATGCCCCGGGCGGCCGAGCGGAGAGCCCGGGTGTCGGCACGCTCTGCCCGGATGTGGCTGCGGGTCGCCCGCTCGAAGGCTCGGGCGGCTGCGGCCAGCTCGGCGCGGGTGGCGGCCGGGGAGGTCTGGGCGACCGCGTCCAGGAGTTCGCCGACGCCGACGAGCTGGGCTGCGGCTTCATTGTCGTCGCCGTCAAGGAGGACGGCGGCACGCTCGGCGATCCCGGTGGCGCTCCGTCGCTCTCGGGCGGGCGGGGACCAGTCCGCCCGGCCGTCGGCGGCCGAAGGCATTGCCCGCTCAGCGGTACCGTCGGCAAGCCGGAGGCGGATCTTCGGAAGGGACAGGTCGGGAGCCAGCTTGGAGCCGGGGTACCAGACCGGTTCACCGTGGCGGTTGCGGTCACCGGGCAGGGCCACGTTGTAGCCGAGCGCGTCGCCGGACGGGGCATGGCGCACGTTCACGCGCAGGCCCGCCTCGCGAAGCCGGGTGAAAAACTCCTTCTCGTCGTCCGCTCCTGCGACGGCCCGGCGGACGGCTTCGCGGAGCGTCTCGCGGGAGGTCTCGGGGCGGCCGGTGCGTTCGGCCTTGAACTTCTCGGCGCTGGTGGGGTTCTTCGCTGCGGTGCCGTCGCCGGCGTTGAGGCGGCGCAGGCCCATCTCCTCCTCGATGCGCCGGCAGACGGCCTGGGCCTTGTTGAAGTCGTAGTTGAGGCGGGGATTGCGCAGGTCACCGCGGACCAGGGTGGCGACGATGTGGACGTGGTCTTCTGCGTGGCGGACGGCGATCCACCGGCAGCCGTCAGGATCACCGTCCGGGGCGATGCCGGTGGCGTGGACGATGCGCTGGGCGACGGCGTTCCACTCCTCGTCGGAGAGCCTCCGGTCGCCGGGGGCGGTCCGGACCGAGCAGTGCCACACGTGCTTGGCGGGCGCGCGGTCGCCGACCTGCTTGACCCGGAGGTCGAGGGCGGCGGTGAGGCGGGCGAGGGTGACGTGCGGGTCGGTGTCGCGGCCGGGGTCGGGGGCGAAGCCGTCCCAGGAGCCGACGAGGTGCGCGTCGGCGTGCTCCTCACGCCTACCGAGGCCGTAGAGGTAGACGAGGAGTCCGTGGGTACGGGAGCCGCGTCCGATGTCGGGAACCATCACAGCCGCCTGGTCACCAGGTCGTTCGCCGCGTCGTCGAGGCGGCTGAGGGACCGCGTCAGAACGCTCAGCGCGTGATCGAGTTCGCCGGGGCGGGGCTGTCCGCCTGCGTTGTGGATGTAGGCGATCTGGTTGATGTTGTTGCCGATCCGGGCTAGGGCGGTACGCAGGGCGGCGAGTTCGTCGATCGCCGCGTCGAGTTGTTCGTTGGTGTGCAGGGCGGTCGAACCGCGGGCGGCGGCGAGGCCGGCGGCGGCGAGGAATCGGGCGACGGTGACGCCACGCTGTGTGGCAGCGGCGACGATCTCGGCTTTCTCTGTGTCGGAGAGGCGAGTCGTCGTCTTACGGGTGCGCTCGCTCGGGTTGCGGGGGCGGCGGCGCGGCTTGCGGTCGGGGAAGGCGGGCGGGCGCGGGCTCGGCTGCTCGCGGTGGTCGTCTTGATCGGCTTCTCCCCCGGTGGCTGGCGCCCCCTGGTGCCGGTTGCCCGGCTGGTCCCCGTGCGCCCTCGCTCGGGAACCAGCCGGGCTTCCCCCGCCGTCTGGGGCGGGGGCAAGTGCGTGCGACGGGCCGTAGGACCGTCGTACGCGATAGCTTGCTCCGCCAGGAGCCGTCGTGGGGTCACGCTGCTGTCCGGCGGTGGTCACCGCCGGGTCGTCGGTGGTCACCGGCTCGTCTCCGGGTCCTGCTGCTGGATTTCGCGGACGAGTTCCTCGATCCAGTCCATGGCCAGGACCGGGTGGTGCAGGGTCCAGGGGCGATCGTGCTGCTCTCGTTGCACGATCCAGGTGGTGTCGGGGCCGGACTGGGCGCGGTGGAGGTGGCCGTGCTGGTGAAGGACGGTTAGCCAAGAGTCGACTTCGGCGGGAGTAGCCGGGTGGGTGCGCATCGGGTGTTCTCCGCTTCTGCTCTGGAGGTGTGTGGGGCGGGTGTCCGGAGCGGGTGACCGGCTGGCGTAACCGGCTCGGTCACCCGCTCCGTAGCGTCCGGTCAGTTCCGGGCGGAGGTGACCGGCTGTCCGTGCTGGGCGCGGAGCTGAGCCATCAGGGTGGTCAGGGTGTCGCTGGAGAGCGGGATCTGCTGACCGCGGATCGCCTGGGCGACCACCTTGCGGGTCAGCTTGTCCTCGGCCCTGACCGCTGACCGGGCGATCTTCAGTAGTTCCTCGGTGTCCGGGTCGGGCCGCCGGTCACTGGGTGTCCGGGCCTCTCGGTCAGTGACCGGCAGGGTGGTGACCGCAGTCGGGCTGTCCTGGTCGCCGGTGACAGGGGCGGTGTCGTCGGGGCGGTCAGTGACCGGCCGAGCCGAGTCCGACTGTCCGGGCAGGTCAGCGGTCTCGGGCGACTGTCCCCGGTCATTGGTGACCGGGTTGCTGCTGCCCACCGGGGCACTGTCCCCGGTCAGTGACCGGGAGGCAGGAGCCTGCTTTTCCAGGGACAGTGGCGGCCGGTCGGTGAGGGCGGTGACCGGCTGACCGGCCTTGACCTGACCGACCGCCGCCCGGTTCTGACCGACCCGGTCAGTCAGGGTGACCTCGGCGGCGTCGTGCCGGTCACCCTGGCCCTGGTGACCGGCCTGACCGGGCTGACCGAGGTGACCGAGGTCCTCGCGGTCACTGCCCTTGACCGGACCCCGGGCGATGAGGATGTAGAGGTGGACCGCTCCGGCCAGGGCGAGCGGGGCGATGGTGGACAGCACCGCGACCACCGTGTCCCCGAGCCGGAGGCCGGTGCCGGCGACTGCGTCCTCGTTGAGCCGCACCGCGTGGAGCGCGTTGGCCCAGATGCTGGCGGCGGTGGCCGTGCCGAAGAGTGTCCAGACGTAGAGCCGGGCGCGCAGCGGCGCGTCGCGGAGGACCAGGAGCGCCCGGACGCCGTAGGCGATGAATCCGTCGATCACCAGGGGGAAGAGGTAGGTGAGGAAGCCTCGGACGTGGATGGCGACGGCCATCTGCTGCAGCGCGTCGTACGACAGCGCGCATCCCGCGCCGCCGAGGGCGATGACGACCGCGCGGTCCCAGCCGGATATGTGCGCCGTCTTCGGCACGGTCATGGCGGTCACGCCGCCGTCCCGAAGTCGTCGCGGCCCAGGCGCTCTCCGCCGGCCTCGCGTGACGCGGTGGTCGTCTCGGGTTGGTCCAGGTCTCGGTTGCGCAGGGCGCGGCGGAGTTCGCGGTACCGCTTCTGGGCGTGCTCCTCGGTGATCTTGAGGAGCCAGGCGAGGCGCTGCTCGGTCACCCCGTGGCGGTAGGCGGCTCGGATGACCGCGCGGCGCTCGGCCTTGGTGAGGTGGATGTCACGACCGGCGATGGTGTCGTTGACGCGGCTGTAGTCGAGGCGGTGGGCGATCTTCTCGTGCAGCGGTCCGCGCTCCTCCTCGGTCAGTCCGCCTCGGATGCCGTCGGCGTCGCCGGCTTCTAGGGCGGCGTCCAGGCAGGCGCGGCGGACCGGGCACTGGCCGCACAGCGCCTTGGCTGCGGTGATCTTGTCGGTCTCGTCGGGGTCCGGGAAGAAGATCTCGGGGTCCACCGGGTTGTAGTCGGTGCTCTGGCAGACAGCCTCGTCCCGCCAGGTGTGGTCGCCGAGCGACCGGTGGCGGACAGGGCTGTGCGTCGTGCTGGTCATGCGGGTGGCTCCGATCGCTCTCCGCGCGCAGGGGCGTCGGCGGAGAGGTGCGCTGGGTCGGGGAAAGGCTCGGGGCGGCGCGCAGAAGGCGCGGCCCGGCGTGGCAGCCTGGAGCGGGTCAGGCCGCGAGACGCGGGCGTCTGCGGTCGACCTGCTCGAACTCGACCCGGGTGGTCATCTGGGCGAGCCTGGAGGCGACGCGGTCGCCGAGGTGGGCCCGGAGGTCCCTGATCGCCAGGTTGGTGGTGATCAGGGTCGGAAGCTCGTAGTTGTACCGGCGGTTGATCAACCGGTACGTCACTTCCTCAACCCACTCGCTGGCCTTGGCCGCGCCGAGGTCGTCGATGATCAGCAGCGGGCAGCGGCTGACGGCGGCCAGCTCCCGCTCACTGTCGGCTCCGGGCCTGGGCCGCAGGTCGGCGTACAGGTCGGCGGCGGTGGTCGCGCGCCAGCGCACGCCGACTCCGCTCTGCACCAGCCGCCGGACCGCACCGTACGCCTGGTGCGTCTTGCCCGCGCCGACGACGCCGGCCATCAGCAGGCTGGGTCCGGTGGTGACCTGCCGCCGGGCTCCCTGGTTGGGGGCGACAGCAGCCTCGGCGACGGTCCGAACCCAGGCCAGGACCTGGGGGTGGTCGGCGACGGCGGCTCGGTAGCGCGGGGGCATCCCGGCCGACAGGGCCTCCAGCGGGGAGACGGTCTCGGGCTCCTCGGCCGGTACTGCGACCGAGGCGGGGTCGATGTTGCGGGCGGCCAGGATCCGGGCCATCCGGTCCAGGGTGCCCTCGCCGAGGGTCTGCGGTTCGCGGTGACGGGTGCGCATCACAGCTCCTCGGCGTAGGCGGCAGCGGCGTTGGCCGGGTTGGTCCACGCCTGATGGGCGGGCAAGTTAGGCCCGATTCCCGGCCGCGCCAAACCACCAGGGCGCGCGTTCATGGCCTCGTTGACCATGCTGGTCAGCACGCTGGGGTGCTTGGGGTTGGCCGCGAAGTTCGCCAGCCCGGCGCGGATGTGCTCCGGCACGATGCCCTCGCCCAGGAGCTTCTTGGTGATCCGGCCGAGGTGTCCGATCACGTCGCTAGGCGGGCGCTCGTCACAGGCGGCGATGTACTCGCCAACGAGCTGGTTGGCCGAGACGCCTTCTGCGGGCGCCGTGCGCCCCGTAGGGATAAGGGATCCAGGATCCAAGATCCTAGATCCAGGCGCCGAGCCCTCCCTGAGGTTTCGGGGAAGGTTCGGGGAGGGCTCGACGCATGCGTCCTGACCTGCGCTTTTCGCTCCCGTGTGCTGTCGGGTACCGACGATGCCGTCGAAGGCATCCTGCCGGGCGGCGGGGGGCTCGTCCCCGTGCTCGCGAGGGCTCGCGGCGGCTGGAGCGGCCGGATCGAGGGTTCGGGGAGTGTTCGGCGAAGCCTCGGCGAGTCCTCGGAGAACAGCGGTCGAGTCCTCGCCCCGCTTGGTGCATGTGCCCTTGCAGGGGGCGCACCGGGCGGCGGCCTGGTGCTGCGGGCAGGAGGGAAGGCGCGACTGGCTCGGCTTGTCGATCTTCTGGTGCTCGGACCAGGTCACGACGTGGATATAGCGACGGCCGTCGCAGCCGGTGTACCGGCAGATCAGGCCGGCGGTCGCGAGCTGGTGGAGATCGTCCTCGACATGAACCGATGTGTGCTCGGCCCGGAGGGGCCAGAGAAGTCCCGCGATGATCGCGGCGTTGTCGCGGTGGCGACCGTGGTCGTCGGCTTGTGTGAGGAGCCCGAAGAAGGTCCGCTCGGCCTCGACGCTCACCTCGGCGAGCGACTCGGAGAAGAACGCCTCCGGCTTGATGGTTCGGATCCGCGCCATGTCAGCGGCCCCGACCGGCGGCGACCAGGTCGCTGCGAGTGAGAGTGGCATCGGAGAGGTCGAAGACGTGCGGCCGGTCCCAGTTCGCCTCCGGCCAGACCCGCAGGATCCAGCGGGCGGCGACCCTGACGGTCGTACGGTTCGGCTCCAGGGTCTTCCCTGCCTCGTCCTTCACGGTGGCGTGCAGGTGGGGCCACCTCCGCTTCGGGTCGTTGAGACTGACCCGGATGGTGGCCGCGCCCGGGATCATGTCGGGGAGCCGGGCCGCGAGGCGGTGCTGGCGGTCGGTGCCCGGGCAGGCCGGGGTTCCGCTCGGCATGGCGAGCATGCGATACTCCGTTTTTCGTAGGAGCGCGGTGCGGCGGTTCTCGTGCAAAAGCCCCGCCGCCCGCGTGATGCGTATCAGCACCCCTCGGGGTGCCAGCCCGGCGCTTGGGAGTTGGTAGCTCCCGGGCGCCGGTTTTTCATTGCCGTGCCATGTCACGGGCCGTGCGCTCGCATTCGTCCCGCCTCCTTTCTATTGCTCGTTCCACCCCTCCCCGGGGCGCCGCCCGGCGAGGGACGACGAACATACGTAGACACCTGCGGCAAGTCCATCCCCGGTTCGTCACAGGTCGCACCGGGCTCGCGACGGTCGGTATCGGGAAGCGCTCCTACGACTGGCCTGCAATGACCGGGTACCGAATCCGACGGCGCGTTGCGCGAGTGGTCACGACAACGCAAAACGCATAGAGGTCCCCCAGAGCTGGCACCATAGAGAGCCGGAGCCCGGCCAGCAGGCGCGATACGGAAACGTACGTCAGTTGTGCAGATGTATCAAGTCTGGGCTACAGTTGCCCCAGAGGCCGCCACCATCGGCCCGATCGCCACCCCGCAGGAGTTCATGTGCCACGTCAGTTCGACGGCAGCCGCGTGCGTGCTGTCCGGCGGGGTAAGGACCTCCATCAGAAGGAATTGGCCGAGATGGTGGGCGTCAGCGCTCCCACGGTCGCGCGATGGGAGAGCGGCCAGGACTTCCCCAAGGGTGAGAAGCTCCCCGCGATTGCAACGGCGCTCGGCCAGTCGCTTGATGCCCTTTTCCCCCACGACGGTCCGCCGGACCTGCAGCTCCTGCGCTGCGACGCCGGCCTCAGCGTGGCGCAGGCCGCTGCGATCATCGGTGCGAGCCGCGTGCCGGTGAGCAACGCCGAATCCGGCCGGCGCCGGCTCAGTGATGCTTACGTGCAGCCGCTAGCACGGGCGTACGAGGTGACCGAAGAGGAGTTGCTGGCCGCCCAGGAGTGCTCGTTCGGGCTTGGCCTCACGACCACGCGTAACGAGCATGCGTCCGCACTCCGCACAGTCGGAGAGAAGATCAACTACCTCCTGCAGTACGGGTACGTTGGCCAAGAAGCACCCTCTGATGAGGAAATTGCGCGGATCGTCAACGAGCATGCGGGCGTGGCGGCCGTCACCACCGACGGCATCGTCGCCCTTCGTGCAGGTGCCACGACGGAGGCTTCTGATGTGGTGCGCACCGGCCTAGCTGAGGCGCTTCAGGTCGACGCGGCCCTCTTCCAGGACGATGCCGAGGTCGACCCTGCGGCCCGCGAATTCCTGGAGGCACTCCGCTTCCTCGGCTCGATTCACCGGGGGCAGATCCTCGGCCTGGCCGCCCGCGGCAACGGCGGGGGCCTGTCTGCCGAGATGATGGCCAAGATCAACGAGCTCGTCGGCGAGCTGAAGCACAAACTGCCAGAGGTGCAGAACAGGGAGTGACGCCGTCAGCGAGCGCTCCTCAGCGCTCGGCTTTCTGAGGCGTTCCCGCTCTGCTGGCTTAGCATCTGACGCGGATCGTCGACCCTGCGTGGACCGGATCGGTACGAGCTTTTTCGGCAGCCGCGACAGTGGTCGACAACAGCGAAGGGACTGGGGGGGGGGGGGGGGGGGGGGGGGGGGGGGGTCGTTGAGCCCTTTTGTTTCTTTTGTTTGGTTGTGCCGCGGGCAGCTGGG
>NZ_JBVJWR010000010.1:42455-174926 GCF_055602235.1 Streptomyces sp. NPDC037410
CTCCCTCTCCTCGCACGCGAAATGTAGGGCTGGGGCGTCCCCCTCCCCCCCCCCCCCCCCCCCCCACCCCCCCTCCCTGCTCCCCCCCCCCCCCCCCCCCCCCCCCCCCCCCCCCCGCTCCCTTCGCTGTTGCTGTTCTCGGCGCTCCAGGGCCGACTGCGGAGGCTCGCTCACTCTCCGCGTCCACTGCGCCGTGACTGCCTGCTGAGGCGGGCGACCGTCGACGCCTTGGGCGAGTTTGCTGTACCGAGGTGTCGGCCAGCAGCACGGTCGACGGCTCACTTCGATATCGAGCCCGTACGGACCGCCGTGCGGCCCGCGCCGGGCTAAGACGCCGCGAGGTCCACACCGAGCAGCTCGGAGAGAGTGGCCACCGTCTGCTGGGGGTCCTGGTTGTGCACCCCCGTGAGGCCGAGCTGTTCTGCCGCCTGGACGTACGCTTCGGTGTCGTCGACGAAGACGCACTCCTCGGCCGGCAGATCCATGAGCTTGAGCGTGATCTCGAAGAGCTCGGGGTCAGGCTTGCGCAGCAGGTGCTGCTCAGAGATCACCACGACGTCGTACAGCCGCTCAAGCTCGAAGCCGTCGTACAGGTCCCAAGGGGCGAGCCCCACGCTGTTGGACAAGATGCCCACCTTGATCCCGGCCCGCCTCGCCGCGGCAGCCGCATTGATCATCAGCGGCTCGGGGCGAAGGTCGCCGAAGATTCGGCCCATCAAGTTGTCAGCCGGCACGCCCAGCATCTTGCCGGCGAACTCGTTCCACTCAGTCTGGGTGACCGTTCCGCGCTCGAGGTCGCTGGTGATCCGGACGCCCTCCTCATCCTTGTACAGGGCCGTGAGGCAGGCTCCCTGCGGGAGGCCCTCGCGCTGCTCGAACGCGAGCACTGCGGGCAGCAGCGGAGTGGTGAGAACGCCTCCGAAATCGAGGATGAGGCCCATGCGGCGGTTGGACATGCGAGAACTCCAGATTGCTGAGATTTCGGACGCCCATCCAGACCGGATAGCGTCACTGCCCGGCTACATGTGGCGACGGGAGTAGAGGTACGTCGCGGGCCGGGGTGCACTTACGAGGCGGAGCAAGACCTATCAGTCCGCATGACCCACGGTACCAGCCCAGTTCATGCGGCGGACGGTGCCAAATCTCACTCACCAGCCCGCCATTCAAGATCGCTATGCGGCCTGGTTTCGCTCGTCGGGAAATAGGGTCTGAACCGAGAAATCAGACTGTGAAGCTAATAACAGGCTAGCGACCCGGTTCGGATTCCACCTCTATGGAGCGCAGGAGAAGCTCCCGAGCTTGATCCGTGGTGATGAGCGAGTAAGCCATGCTGACTCGCGCAAGCCACGCCGCTTCACTATCGGTATCAACGAACGGTTTCTCTCTCAGAGAGGCAGTGGCGTACGGGTTGGCTTGCGAGGCGTCAGCAGCCTGGAGCGCGGCCTTAATCCAGTACGCTTCTGCGGCCGGCTCAGGGTCTAGGTGCGATGCGGTGATGTCCTCGGCGGCGAACATCAAGTTTCGTGGAGCGTAATAGCGCAGCTTCTCGCAAGCGTCAGCAATGTCCTGAGTCCATCGGTCCAGGCGGACGTCGATGGGGACGCGTATGTGCCTGAGTTCCGCGAGGCGCCGCCCTGGTGGATACAGGCTCGTCCCGGGGAAAGCATCCACCAGGTCAAACCAGAGCGGGTAAGTCCTATACAGGGTGCGCCAAGTTCTCCACCGGGCCGCCGCCGCGCGGGTGGTGGGAATGCTCGCACCTACGGCAACGATCAGGAAGAGCAGGTTCATCCATATCGCTGTGGCGTCTACAAGGAGCCGGACCGTGGAGGGGCTTAGAGGGAACGCGACCGCAGCCCAAAGGATGGTGATACGCGCCAATGTGTGGGTCAGCCCCATCCACATCGAAATCCCCATCAAGCCCAGCCCGACACGCATGCTCGTGTTCTCGACCCGTCGCGCCGCCCTCGTCCACTGGTAGCCGCAAACTGCGGTCGTGATGAGCGGGAAGAAGTAGAACACGGTCATGTAGACCGCGACCCCCCATTGCCCGGCATGATCGATGAGGAAGTTTTGGCTCGGCTTGTCGCGGTCCACCACGGTGAAGAATAGGACCGTGAGCAGAATGACGCCTATCGCTCCCGTCCCGTAGGACGCGCGGGCGATCCGGCGAGAGACCGCTACGTGCCGGGGTACGACCCTGTCCGAGCTCTTCCCGTAGCTGGTGGCGACGTAGGTCAGGGCCGCGATGATCGCTGCGGTACTGGCAAAGTGCCTGAGCAGGGCGCTCAGGTCCACTACAGGAATGCGATCCACCGCATCCATCGCTGCTGGCGTGTAGAGCCAGAGAGCTATGGCGAATCCCGCATACCCGCCCCAGAGTGCCCGGCGGTGAGCGTCGGCGTACCGAACTGCAGGGAATCGCCATACGGCGATGAGCGTCATCACAGCCGCAGTAAGGTATTTAATGTAGTCGAACACGGAACCAGTGGATATCTGCGACAGCTGCACGTTTCGCCGGACCCGAAGGTCAGCCGGCTGCAACCTTAATTGCCAATAGGTGGACTGCGCGGTGCGGCGGAAGCCGTAAGGCCGGGAATTCTGCCTCGGTGGCCACCAGCCGATCGCGGCTAGAGTCGACGCCGCGGCGGAGCAGCGACTGGGTGAGCAAGTGAATGCTCCAGGAGGCTGACCATGTCATCTCCCGTGAACGACTGACGGCGCGCCAGCCGCTTAATCAATGAAGCCGAAAGCTCGGCCTGCTTTTCCTCGGGGCTGCCAAAATCTACGCGCCCTTGGATCAGGGCCGACGGGAAGCGTCGAAGGACTTCTTGACGAATGCGCTCAGGGACGTATCGCTCAATCTCTACATCCGTCAGGGAGGTACCGTGGTTCAGCCACTCGTGCGCGAGCTCATGGAGAATGACGTGCTCGGTTTGATTGCGACTTGAACGGCGGCGGTAGAGAATGATCGTGAACTCCGGCGCTTTGACCCGGAGACCGCATGCCGTACCCAGGCCCCCGTCGGTGTCATCCAGTGGTACTAGCCGAATATGGTGCCCCAGCGCGCCCTCCATATTCCGCACCAGCGCCTCGACGCTGAAAGGAGCGGGGATAGGGAGATCGGCGAGCAGGCTCTCACATTCTTTCACCAGGGCGCGCCGTGAAGGGTCCCTACGCCAACGCATCGTCGCTCCATTGAAATGCCACTGAGGTGTTCACTGCCAGCCCGCGAGGCGCTAGTAGCCAGGAGCCTGTGCTTGAGGTGCGCGGCGGCCGGCCGACACCCACGGTCTACGCCTAATCGTACAAGGAGGAAAACGCGATCAATGCGGGACGGACTGTTGCGAAGGTCACCCAAGCGAAATAGTCGCGCACCCTGCATTCCAAGATCGAAATTTGAGTGACGGCGCGTTAATTGAGTTTTGAATGCTTCTGAGCCGAGGCTGGTTCATCTGTGCTTGCGCGGTCCAGTCCGGTCGAGGCCGGGGCGCCTTCAGCGGCGCGGAGGAAGAAGCGCCTTCGCGTAGACCCCGCCCTTCGCCCTCCAGTTAGTGGCAGACCCAGGTTCGGGCTTGATGGCGGCGTCGCCAGTCGGAGCAGCCGAGCGGGTGGGCTGCGTCGTGTGACCGGACAGATGACGAGGAGTCAAATCCGGAACTCGCGAGCGCCTTTCGGTCAGACATGTGGCAGCCCGACTCCCGATGGCGTGAAACACCCGCTCTGCTGGTGAGCCGCTGCCTATCATCGACGTCACGTCCATAGTTGCGGGGGAACAGATCATGGATCCGGAAGTGTTGGCGCAGACCGCTGGAACGACGGTTGTCGCACTGATGGCCACCGATGCCTGGCAACGGACCCGCGAGGGCGTGGTCGCCTTGTGGCGGCGGGTGCGTCCGGTGCAGGCGGACGAGGTCGACACGGCGCTGGTGGAGACCCGCGAGGAGATCCTCGTGGCGCACCGTGAGGGCGACTCGGCGGGTGCTGAGGACTTGGAGCGGGACTGGCGCCGTCGGTTGACGCGTCTGCTGGCCGCCGATCCGTCCATCGCCCGGGAGCTGGAGGAGGTGTTGGCCGAGGCACGTGGATCGCTGCCGGAAGCCGAACAGCCTCCTGTCCCCTCGGTTCAGATGCACGCGCACGCGTCCGGCCGCGCGCGGGTCTACCAGGCCGGCCGCGACCAGCACATCGTGGAGCGATGAGGGGACGTGGTGGTCCTCCTCAGGGGGACCATGTGCTGCGGGCTGTCGCGGACGGGCACAGCCGCGTGTACCAGGCAGCCGGCAACCAGATCATCGTGGAGTACGCCGTCCAGCAGTCCGAGCCGCCCGTTGCAGGAGCCGGTCTGGCATGGGCGAGTCCCGAGTCGGTCCGTACGCCGCTCGTGGCGCCGCTCGGTTCACCGCTGCGCGACCGGCTCGAGATCCGCGCCGCCCTCCTGGGGGCCGTCCGCGATCCGGCCACCGCGACTCACGGCGTGCATGTCGTCCGCGGCATGGCGGGCAGCGGCAAGACCGCGCTGGCGCAGACCGTGTTCGACGAGGCAGTGGCCGGCCATGGAGTCGTCGGGCTCTGGGTCAACGCCTCCGACCGTTCGTCGTTCCGTTCCGGGATGCTGGCCGTGGCTCACGATCGTGGGGCCACGCAGCAGGAGGTCGATGCCGCTCGGGAGGGCCGCCGTGCGGAGGCGGATTTCGTCTGGCAGTACCTGGAGCGGTCGCCGGAGCCCTGGTTGCTCGTCCTGGACAACGCGGACGACCCGTCGGTGTTCGGACACGGTGGTGCCTGGCTGCGGTCGAGCGGTCGCGGCATCGTTCTGGTCACGAGCCGTCTCCAGGACGCCGTCGAGTGGCGCCGGGCCGCCAGGCATCCCCTGGACGTCCTCGACCTCTCCCACGCCGTCGACGTGCTGCGTGACCTGACGGTCAGCAGCGAGGACATCGCCAAGCTGGAGCTGCTGGCGCTGCGGCTGGGCTGCCACCCGTTGGCGCTGTCGCTCGCCGGCGCCTACCTCGGCCGACAAGTACTGGAGCCGGTCTCCGTGGACGAATACCTCCGGCGTCTTGACGCCGACCCGTCGCTGCTCGACCGCGGAGCGGCGCCCGGTGAGCAGGAACTGCGCCGACTGATCACCGGTACCTGGCAGATCTCCCTGGACACCCTGACCGAACAAGGCCTTCCCGAGGCGACCACGCTGCTCAGGCTGCTGTCGTGCTTCGCCGCCGCGCCACTGCCTGTCGGGATCCTCGCTCCGGCCGGGCTCGACGCGACCAGGCTGCCACACGCGGATCCGCCGCTGTCCGGCGAAAGCGCCAACCCCGCGCTCGAAGGGCTGACGACGCACTCCCTGGTCTCCCTCATCGAAGCGTCCGCCGGTGCCGGGCGCGCCGCCGTGCGGAGCGTGCAGGCGCACCCGCTGCTGCTGGAGACGGTGGCGTCCCGCATTCCGGTCGGCCAGCGGGAGCTGCTGCTCGAATCCGCCGCAGGCCTTCTGCGCCGGCTGCTGTCGACGGACTCGGGCGGCTACGTCGACCCGCACACCCTGCGGCTGTTCACGCCCCATGCCTCGGCCCTGCTGGGGCAGGCCGCCGCGCACCGCGCCGAAGTAGCCACCGAATCGGCGTTGGCCGTCGTACGGGATCTGCGCGACCAGTCGTACGCGCGCGGCGACTACGCCACGACACGCGCGCTTGCCGATGACGCCATCCACGTCACCCAGGGGCAGGACACCGCGGAGGCGCTGGTCGACCGGCACGAGCGCGGCCGGGCGCTGACGGCGCTGGGGTTCTTCGACGAGGCGACCGCCGTGCACGTGGCCACGCTGCGGGCGCGTGAGGTGCTGCTCGGCCCCGAGCACCCGGACACGTTCGACAGCGCCCATGCCCTGGGCATCTCCTTGTACGGTCTCGGCCGCTGGGCGGAGGACGAGCGGTACATGCGCCGGGCCGCCGAAGGGCGCGTACGTGTCCTGGGCGCCACGCATCCGGACACGATCGACAGCCGGGGCCGGCTAGCCGAGGCCATCGGGCAGCAGCGGCGCTGGGACGAGGCGCGTGAACTGGCGGCCGACAACCTGGCGGTGAGCGAGCGGGCACTCGGTGACGACCACCCGCACACCCTGCTGAGCCGCATCGCCCTCGCCTGGGTGCTCGCCGGCGTCGGGGAATGGGAGGAGGCCGCCGTCCACACCCGTGCCACGCTGGAGGGCAGTGAGCGGGTGCTCGGTGTGGACCATCTGCGGACGCTCGCCGCGCGGCAGCGCCTGGCGGACGTGTCGTCCCGTCTCGGCCAGTGGGAAGAAGCGCTGGAGGCAGCCCAGGCCGTACGTACCACCCGGCAGCGCGTCCTCGGTCCGGAACATCCGCACACGCTGTCCATCGAGATCGTGCTGGCCCGGATCCTGCGCGGCCTCGGGCGCGATGCCGAGGCGCGGCAGTCGGCAGCATGCACGCTGGAGGTCTGCCTGCGCGTCCTGGGTGTTGATCATCCGGATACGCTGGCGTGTCGCGCCGAACACGAGGCCGCGGTCGGCACCACCGAGTGAACACCATTCCATTACAGAGAAGTTGACGAGGGGAACAGCACGTCGTGACCGAGCCGATACGGGTGTGGCGGAAGAGCAGCTACAGCGGCGCCGACAACGGATGCGTGGAACTACTCACCCCCCCCCCGCTGCCCAGGGTCCCAATTCGCGACTCGAAGCTCCCGCACGGGCCGGTGATCGACTTCTCCGATCGTTCCTGGATGCCCTTCCTCCATGCCGTGCAGCAAGGTGAATTCGCCGATCATGACTTCCAGTAACAGGCCTATGAACAGCCGCCGTTCACGATGCCCGGGCGCGACACCGGGCACGGCGGCTCGGCGGTAGCCCCGTGGTGGACACGCCTACGCCCTCGCCGCCGGACCCGGCCGGTGCCGATGTCTCCGTACGGGATCACGCCCGCTGGGTCAGTGCCGCGCGGGACCAGTACATCGTGGAGATCGGCCAGTACGTCGCCCAGCACAGTGCGAGGCCCACTCGCGACGCGTCGGAGCGCCCAGGACCGGACTCGGTCCGTGTGCCGCTTGCCGCGCGGTCCGCGTCGCCTGTCCGGGACCGGTACGACGTGCGGCGCGACCTGCTGCACGCCATCCGTCATCCCGAGGCGTCCCCGCACGAGTTCGTCCTGTACGGGACGGCGGGCAGCGGCAAGACCGCGCTGGCCCAGGCCATGTTCGACGAGGCCGTGGGCTCTCACGGCGTGGTCGGCCTGTGGGTGAACGCGTCGACCGAGGTGGCCTTCCGCGCCGGCATGCTGGCGGTCGCCCTGGACCGAGGCGCCGCCCCGGATCAGGTGGAGGCCGCCCGCGAGAGGCTTCGCCCGGCCGCCGACCTCGTCTGGCAGCACCTCGAAGCCTCCAGCGAACCGTGGTTGCTCGTCCTCGACAACGCCGACGATCCGGCCGTGTTCAGCGACGGCGTCTGGCTTCGCCCCACCCGCCGCGGCACGGTGCTCGTCACCACACGGCACGGCAGTGCGTCCCTGTGGCGGAACGCCGGCCGTCACCGCCTCGACGCCCTCGGGCTGGCGGACGCCGTGCACGTCCTACGCGACCTCGACGTCACCGGCTACGACCAGGCGGCCTTGGAGGAACTGGCGCGCGGCCTCGGGTGTCACCCCCTCGCGCTCACTCTCGCCGGGAAGTACCTCGGCCGACGGCTTCTGGACACCGTCACGGTGGAGGAGTTCCTCCGGCGTCTGCGCGACGATCCCGGCGGCACCCTGGACGAGGCGGCCGACCCGGGCGAACGTGACCTGCGCCGGCTGATCAGTTCCACGTGGCAGATCTCGCTGAACGCCCTGGCCGATCGGGGCGTCCCCGAGGCAACCACGTTGATGTGGCTGCTGTCTTGCTACGCGCCCGATCCCCTGCCTCTCGGCCTGCTCCATCCCACCCGCCTCCGGCTTACGGGCCTCGCCGCAGCCGAGCCGCCGTTGCCCGCGCAGAAGGCGGACTCCGCGCTGCGCGGTCTCATGTCGCAGTCCATGGTGTCGGTCCTCGACGCCCCCGGGGACGTCGGCCGGCCCTCGGTCCGGTGTCTCCAGGCACACGCCCTGCTCCTGGACACCGTGGCGGCGCGCATCCCACTCGACCAGCGAGAGACTGTCCTCGCCGGGGCGACTCAGCTCCTGGACCACCTCCTTCGCCACGACGAGGACACCGGCACGTACCTCGACGCCCAGACCCTGCGCCTGTTCACCCCGCACGCGCTGGGCCTGCTGCGGCGCACCGCGGCAGCCCAGTCCGCCGCCGTCCCGCAGGCCCTCGGTCTCGTCCGGTACCTTCGCGCTCAGAGCCGCGAGCACACCGACTACGTCACCGCGCACGTCCTGGCGGAGGCGGTTGTCCGCGTCTGCTCGACCCTGTCCACCGCCCCGGGGGCCGAATTGCTCACCGACCGGTACGAACTCGCCTGCTCACTGACCGACCTGGGCCGCTTCGCGGAAGCCGTCGAACTGCACCGCCAGGTGCTGCGCGAGCGCGAGGAACACCTCGGCCCCGACCACGTCCTGACGCTCGAGAGCGCCCACGCGCTCGGCCTCGCCCTCTACGGGCTCGGCGCGTGGGCGGAGGACGAACGGCATCTACGCCGCGCGGCCGAGGGCCGGACCCGTGTACTCGGACCGGCCGCCCCCGAGACCATCATGAGCACCGCCTGCCTCGCCGAGGCGATCGGCGAACAGCAGCGCTGGGACGAGGCCGAAGCCCTCGCCCGCACCATCCTCGCCACCAGCGAGGCTGCCCACGGCCCCACCAGCCCCTACACGCTCGCGGCACGCCACACGCTCGCCTGGGCGCTGTACCAGCTGGGACGGCTTCACGAGGCCGAGACCCTGGCCACCACAACTCTGACCGAGCGGGAGAACTCGCTCGGCTCCAGTCACCCGCGCACCCTGGCCATCAGGGACCTCCTCGCCAGCATCCTGCTCGGCCAGGAACGGTGGGCGGAAGCCGAAGTCGCAGCGCGCGCGGTCCTCACCGCCCGTGAGGAAATCCTCGGCCCCGAGCATCCACACACCCTGGCCATGCGCACCGAGCTGGTCCGGGCCCTCAGCGGAGCCGGCGACCGGACCGCGGCTCGTCCTCTGGCCGTCCTGAACCTTGAGGCGTGCATCCGTATCCTGGGCGAGGAACACCCCGACACGCGCGCGTGCAGGCGAGCCCACCAGGACGCGCTCGGCCCGATCTCCGACCAAGACACGCCCGAGACCGGGCAGGACAAGGACGTACAGCGCTGATGGACACCGCCCCGAGCCGTATATGGATCAAGAGCAGCTACAGCGGCCACAACAACAACTGCGTCGAATTCCTCACCCCCCCCCCGCCGGATCAGGCCGTCGTCCGTGACTCGAAGGATCCGCATCGTCGGGTGATCACATTCCGGGCCGCGTCCTGGGTCTCGTTCATGCACGCCTGCCGCACGGATGGTCTGACGACCGCGACGCCAAGGTAGGGCGGGGCCAGCCGCACCGCCCGAAGCCCTCGTCCAGATCTACGGTCGCACCTGGATCAGCGCATGAGTGCCGCTCGTACGCCAGGCGCCCCCTGCCGATTCGAGAGCATCTACGGTTTTCTGCTCCAGGCCGACGATGACATCGGACTTCAGAGTCCGAAGCGCCGCGACGGCCCCGGGGAAGTACATGGTGCGTTCGGCGAAGGGTGTCGTGGGGTGCCACGGCTGGTCGCCCACCAGACGGCGGTAGTTGAGGTCGCCTTTCAGGATGGTGAGCGTGGCGCTCGCGAACTCGACTCGAAGGTCCTCGGGCATCTCCTCGTACGGCAGCGGAGCACAGAAGAACGGGTGGGTGCGGACCTCCAGGGTTCCGACCGCCATGGCCTTCCAGAGTCGGCCGCCGATCCGGCCGGCTTCGCCGGGCGCCTGGGTGAGGCGCCGAAGGCAGTCGACCACGTCCGCCGTCATCGCGTCGGATACGTAGTACGGGTAGGGCTTGACGTGGAGCACAACCCGCTCGGCATGCCGGTGTTCGAGGAGATGGTCAATGAGGATGAGGTCGGGAATCAGCTCCCGTCCCGCGTTGTCGGCCACCACGGCTACGGTGGCCGAGGTGCCGGCGGGCAGGAGCTGCCACATCGTGGCGCTGTCGTCGGCGACCAGCGCGGAGGTCGCGGCGTCAGCCGTTCCCGACTCCCCCGCCGAGATGCTGAAGCCGAGGTCCGCACGGTTGCCCCAAAGCGACGCGTGCAGCAGCGCCGCTGCCCGCTCATGGGACGGAACGTCGGCGAGCGCGTCCAGGGCCCGCAGCTCCTCCTCCACCGCCTCGCCTCGCAGTTCGGCCTGCTTGAACGGCGCGAACGGATCCACTCCCTGCCACGGCCCGCTGCCGAAGTACCCGACCGCGCCGAGCAGCCTGCGGTAGAAGTAGCTCTCCGCCCACAGGAACGGGGCGTCGTACCACGAGCGCCCGAAGTACTCCCGCCCCCAGTCCGCCCAGCGCTCGTAGTCGCGCTCCGAGGGGCCAAGCGGCTCGATCACACCATTGGTGATCTCGTCCAGCAGGGCGTCGAGGGCCTCGTGCTGTCGGCGGCCGTACGGGAAGGCGTCTCGTACCTGTTGAATAAGCGCGGGGTGGCGCTTGGCCAGAACGCCCCATGCGAACGAGCCGGGCTCGTTGCTCAGGATGACCGGCGCGCCGATCGCATCGCCCGAGTCACGGGAGGTCTTCTCTGTCATGGTGTCCAAGCCCTTCGGTTCTCGCTCACGTGTCCATGATCCCCAGGGTCACGACGCCGGCCGCACTGCCCACCAGTACCTCGCCCGTCGTCGGCTCGAAGGCCGCGCAGTGCAGTGAGGCGTCCACGCGGACCTTGGCGATCTGCCGCTGCTCGCCGAGCGACCACACGCGAACCGTCCCGTCCGCGGCAGCCGACACGAGGCGGTCCTCGTCGCGCATGAAGCCCAGCATGAGGATGCGGCCCGTGTGGCCGGAGAGGTGGGAGATGAACCGGTCGGTCCCCAGATGGCGCACCGCGATGTCTCCGGTTCCCGCCCCGACCGCTACGCGGTTGCCCGGACCGTCCACGGTGACGGCGCGTGCCCACCCGCTGGGACTGCTGAACCGGCTCCTGAACTCCCCAGTGGGGGCGTGCCACACACGTACCGAGCCGTCACCACCGCAGGCGGCCAGGAGGTCTCCGCTGTCGTCGAAGGAGAGCGACCGCAGCCGACCGGCGTGTACGTCCTGGCTCCACAACGGCGTCCCGGTGGGGAGGTCCCAGCACCAGATGTGTCCGTCGCCCGTGCTCGCGACGATACGAGGCGTCGAACGGGCCATCGCCACGGCCCACGTACGCGGGGTGTCCTGGTTCAGGGTGAGCGACCAGGCCGTGTCCGACAGCGACCAGACCCTGACCGTCCCGTCCCCGCAGGCCGCGGCGACGTGCTCCTCGCCGCAGGCCAGGGACCAGACGCGTCCATGGGCGGCGGGCAGTCTCCGACTGACCGTCGCGGTCGTGGCGTCGATGACGTCGACGCCGCCGGCCCCGTCGCCGACCACGGCGGTGCGTCCACTGGCCGCGAACTGCGTGGACCACACGGTGTTGGAGCCGCTGGCCAGAGTCCTGAGCCTGCTCTTCCCCACGGTCCAGACGCGGACAGCACCGTCCTCGCATCCGGCGATCACAGTGCCGTCGCCCGTTCTGGCCAGTGAGCGCACCCAGTCCACGCCCTGTGGGAGCTGCGTCTCGCCCACCGGGTTCTCCGCCGAGAAGGCCTGAATCCTCGGCTCCTCGGTGGCTGCGACAAGGACGTCGTCGTGCGGGGACAAAGCGACGGCCCGCACGCGCGCCTTGAGGTCGGTGATCCGGCGGACGAGTGCGAGCTCCCCGTCGGCCGCATCCCACACGGCTACGGATCGGTCACCGGATCCGGAGGCCAGGAGGGAGGAGCCCGGCGCGAAGGCCACGGAGCGGATCCAGTCCCGGTGTGCCGCGCGTTCGTCGAGGAGGCGGCCGGTGCGCCGGTCGAAGAGGCGGACGAACTCGTCCTCGCCGGCCACGGCCACGAGCGAGTCGGAGTCCCCGCCGATCGCCACGGACCAGACGGGGGTGCCGGCGGCCCGCATCGTACGCAGGAGCACGAGCCGCTCCAGGTCCCACGCGCATACGGCTCCGTCCTCGGCACCGGAGACCAGGACGGGGTCGGCTGAGGAGAAGGCGAGGCTGCGGATGCGGCGGTTGTGCCCGGGCAGCACCCCGACAGGTTCGCCGGTGTCCGTGCGCCACAGCCGGATCGCTCCGTCGTCCCCCGCTGAGGCGAGGACCATCCCGTCCGCGGAGAGCGCGGTGGCGAACACCCACCCGGTATGGGCCTCGTGGGCTCGGAGGAGTCGGCCCGTGTTCAAGTTCCAGAGCCTGACCACCCCGTCCTCGCCGCCCGACGCCACGAGGTCGCGGACGGCGGACACGCTGACGACTGCGCCGATGTGACCACGTGCCGTTGCCGCTACGGAGTTCTCCTCCGGGGGCAGCAGCCACCTAGGCGTAAGCACCGTCCCCTCCCCCACTGCGTTCTCCAGGGGGCGGGTGGCCTCCGGCAAGGGAGTGCGGCGCAGCACGATCGAGAGGGTCGAGGCGATGTCGGCCGGGCTTTCCAGTCCGTTCAGCAGATACCCGGCGCCGGTCAGGGCTCGGGCGGTCGCCCACACCTGGTGCTGCGGGTGGCCGATCTCATGCCGCCCGGGCAGGGCGTCGAGCACTGCGGCGTCTGCGGTCAGCGACTGGTGTCCGACGAGTGCGACCTTGCGCATGACGTACGTCGGCGAGGCCAGCAGACTGACGAGCTCGGCGTCGAGGCCGGCCTCACGCAGGTGGTAGGGGAGATGACGCCACAGGTATCCCTGGCCCTCGTCGAGGGTGTCCCAGGCGCTGTCCGTGCTCTGCCGGTACGCCTCGATCAGGGACCGGTGAAGGGGCTCCCACTGATCGCCGATCAGATGGCGCAGGTAGGACCGGAACACGTCGTGCAACACGATGGCGTTCCGGTCGGCCAGGTAGGCGCTGATCAGGGACCGGTCGGACAGCACCCGGCAGAACTGGCGCACCACGTGGGGAGCCCATCCGTTCGCGGTGCCCCACCAGTGGGTGAGGACGGACATGGGAATCGGCACCGACGGAGGGAACACGGCCAGGGAGAGATACCGGTCTCGCAGGTCCGTGCGCCCAGCGATCGAGACGCTCTCCGCGAGGCTGCGGAGGCTGGACTCCAGCGCCTGCCCGATGGCGTGCTTGCGCTGGTCGGAATCCCAGACGTCGAAGGCCTGAGGGCCGTACGCACGGATCGTCGCGTTCGTCTCCGTGACGGCGCGACCGGCCGGGGCGCCGAAGCCGACCTCCTGCGAGACGTTCGCACCGACGATCGACGCGAGCAGCGGCCATCCCCCGCACACACCCGCGAGGCGTGCGGCCTCGGACTCGTCCAGGGCCCCGACGTTGCGAACGAGCAGCTCGCGGATCTCCCCCGGCGCCATGGGCCCCAGGCGCACGACTCGCGCGGAGCTGGGGCACACACGCACGTTCCTCGTGGTCACGAGCCGTACGCAGTCCTCGCCTCCGAGCAGGAACGGGCCGAGGTCGGTGGCGGACCAGACGTTGTCGACGACGAGGAGGGCGCGTCGCCCCTGGAGCAGACGGGCGAGGTGGAAGCCGGCCTGCTCCGGATCGGCAAGGGACGGACGGTTGCCGTCGAGGTGGACGCACAGGTCGGAGATCAGCTCGACGACCCTGGCGGCCGTGCACCCCTCTCCCGTCTCCACCCAGAGGATCTCCGAGAAGGAGTCCCGTACGCGCGGGTCGTGGCACACCTGCGTGGCCAGCGTCGTCTTGCCGAACCCACCAGGGCCGCACAGGGCGACCGTGGCGACGGTGTCGTCCTGCGTCGCCTCCCGGAGTACGGAGACGAGCCCTTCGAGATCTTCGGACCTGTGCACCAAGCCGGGCTCCGGAACGGGTATCGGGAGGTAGTCGTCCGGCGCCGGCGCGACCTCGGGCGTCGGAACACCGACCGAGTCCCAGAAGCGCTGTCGCACCTCCGCGTCGCTCCGTTCCAACGCCGTGTCGAGTAACGCCTGGGAGTCCGGTGCGACGACGATCTCCTCGCCCCGGGCCTCCCAGTTGGACACCGTCCGGTCGCTGACGCCGAGGTAGGACGCGAAGCCACGCACGCTCCGACGCGTCGCGAGCCGCAGAGCGCGCGCCTCCCGTCCGGTCCAGCGCTGCACTGTGGCCACCTGAGCTCCTTCGACCGACACCGACGACGGTAACAGGGTAGGGCGGGCTGACCAGCGGCGTAGGACCTTCGCTGCGACGGGAGTTCAGCACGGATGCAGCACCCGGGCCATTCCCGCCAGGTCCGACCGAGGCGCACCCGTCGCCGTGGACAGCGGCGGTGCTGCACCGCGAGTGCGACACCACGACAGCCCGTTGACCAGCGTCGCTCGGCAGTCTTCTCGGCACGGAGCACCGCAGCTCCGCACCTAGCCGAGAGGGGTGGTCACAGCGTGACCGGAACGAAGGAGCGACAGGGCGGTCCGGGCGACTGGTCCGGAGGCCAGATCGCCTACTACCAGGCGCGAGCCGACGAGTACGACGCCACGTACAGCACCCGCATGGACATGCCGAGACTCGCGAAGGCCCTGGACTCGCTGCCGATCGGCGGTGACGTCCTGGAGATCGCCTGTGGCACGGGCCAGTGGACGCGGCTGCTGTCCCACCGGGCCCGCAGCCTGACCGCACTGGACGCGGCGCCGGAGATGCTCCGCCGCGCCCGCGACCGTATGCGAGGCACCGAGACCCGGTTCATCGAGGCGGACGTCTTCGACTGGGAGCCGGACCGCCAGTACGACACGGTGTTCTTCGCGTTCTGGCTCAGCCACGTGCCGCCGGCGGAGATGGAACCGTTCTGGGACCTGCTGAGGTGGGCCATGGTACCCGGCGGTCGCGTGGTGTTCCTCGACGATTCGTCGGCGAAGGCGGAGATCGAGGACCAGATGGAAGCGGCACCCGTGCCGACCGTCCATCGCACCCTCTCCGACGGTTCCCGCCACGTCGCCGTGAAGGTGCTCCGAGACCCCTCCGAGCTCACCTCCCAGCTGGACGGTCTGGGTTGGGACGCCCGCGTCGAGGCGATCGACCCCTTCCACCTCGCCGGTGCGGCCCGTCCCAAGGAGGGCGCGTGATCGCCGTCAACGGCTACGCGGCCCGGCCGAGCGTCCGAGCCGGTGAGGTGGTGCGCCTGCACATCGCCACTATGGCCCCGCGCTTCCACGTCGACTTCTACCGCTGGGGAGCCGAGCCGCAGCACGCGGGGCACGTCGAATGGCCCGGCCGTGCCGCGTCTCCTGGACGTTTCGACGCGGACTGGCACTGGCCCGCCTACGAGTTCCTCGTACCCCCGGAGTGGCGGTCCGGTGTCTACATCGCGGTGTTGGGCACGGAGCGCGCGTCCGGCACGCCGACGCTGGATGCCCGGGAGGGGCGCATCCTCCTGGTCGTCACCCCCTCCGCGCCCTCCGGCCGCGGGATCCTGTACAAGGTCCCGACGTTCACCTACCAGGCGTACAACACTGCGGGCGGCGGCTGCCTCTACAGCGGCTCCCAGGTCACGACGCGGCGCCCCGGGGGCGGTGTCGGCGGACCGGTCAAGGGTCTGCCGGACGCGTACGACCTGTCGTCTCCCCGGCAGACGTTCGCGCACTGGGACGCCCCCTTCATCGCCTGGATGGAGCGAAACCGGATCGAGGCCGACTACTGCGCCGATCTGGACCTCCACGAGGGGCTGTTCCTGCAAGACGGGTACCGTCTCCTGGTCGCTGCCGGTCACGACGAGTACTGGAGCACCGACCTTCGACGCCACGTGACCGCCTTCCGGGATACCGGCGGCCACATCGCCAACTTCGGGGCCAACACCTGCTGGTGGCGCGTCGAGGTCGCCCCGGACGGGACGGGGCTGTCCTGTGACAAGTTCCCGCCCGGCGCCCCCGCTGGCACCGACCCGGACAGCTCGTACGGGTGCCCGGACCACTGGTGGGAGTCGGAGCCGGAGAACGCCCTCCTGGGCGTGAGCTACCGCAATGGCGGTGGCCACTGGGACGGTGCCCGGGCTTCCCAGGGCTTCATCGTCACGGACGCCGGCCACTGGGTGTTCTCCGGCACGGGGCTGAATTCCGGCGACAGCCTCGGACACGACGGGGCCCTGATCGGCTACGAGTGCGACGGCGCCGCCTACGAGTACGACGACGCCGGCCCCCCGCGTCCCACCGGCCAGGACGGAACACCCAAGGACTTCGAGATCCTCGGCATCGCCGAACTCCCCCCGGACTGGAACTTCGCCGCCCGTGAGCCACTGCGCAGCCCGCGGGCCGCCACTCTCGGCGTGTTCACCGCAGGCGGCACGGTCTTCTCCGCCGCCACCACCGACTGGGCCCGCCTCCTGGCTACCGACCCCCAGGTCGCTGCCGTCACCCGCAACGTCATCACCCGGCTCTCCTGACCGAAGGGAAGGGATCGTCGTGTCCGGAAACGGAAACGTACGGCCGCTCAACGTGATCATCGGTGTCAACGGCATCGGCATGGGACACACCGTCCGGCAGAGCGTGATCGCCCAGTTCCTCCGCGACCGCGGGCACCACGTCCGGATCGTCACCAACGGTGCCGGCCGGGCCGAGTACTTCCGGGACCTCGGGTTCACCACCTGGAACGGCTGGATGCCGACGCTACTCGCGCGCGGTGACCGGATCCACGCCCGCGACGCCATACGCGCGAACGTCCGGCAGGCGCCCGGAGGCCTCCTCCGGCATCTCCAGCTGCGCAGGGCGGTCCGGAACAGCGGCGTCCCGGACGTGTTCGTCACCGACTACGAGCCCAACACCCCGCGTCTCGCCTACCACTTCCGGCGTCCGCTGATCTCCATCGACCAGCAGAGCAAGTACCGGCACCTGGACCTTCCCGCCGTCGGCCGGTACGCCCGTACGGCCGACGAGCAGCGACTGCGGTACTTCGCGCCGCGCGTGGACCGGTCCTTCATCTGCTCCTACGTCCCGCTGGACGCCGAGGACCGCGGACTGGAGTTCATCGCCCCGGTCGTTCCCGATCTCGTCCGGTCGGCGCCGGTCGCCACCGAGCCCCTCGCCACAGCCTACTTCTCCCGCTACTTCGAGCACGGCCCGGAGGAGTCCGTCCGTGAACTGGCCTCGGTCTTCCGCCAGTCCGTACCGGACCGCACGCTGCGGATCTACGCGCAGCCGACGGAGCTGAGGTCGCTGCGCGGGTATGCCGACAGCCGGGTCGAGATCCGTGCCTTCGACCGCGAGGCGTTCATCGCGGACATGGCCCGCTCCGAGGTCGTGTTCTCCAACGCCGGCTTCAACCTGATCAGCGAGGCCTTCGTCCTCGGCAAACCGGTCCACCTCATCCCGTTACCCACCTACGACCAGCACTGGTGCGCCAAGGTCGTCGACGAGGCGGGACTGGGAACGGCGGCCCCACGGGTCGAACGGCGAGCCGTCCTCGACTTCCTCGCCCGTGCTCGGACACTCCGCGACAACGTCGTGCGTCACCGGGGCCAGTACCTCTCCGCCGATCCCCGGGAGCGGATCGCCTCGTATCTGGAGAGTCTGCCGGTGGCCGGTCGGCCGATGCCCGCGCCGATCGCGAGGTAGCCGGAGATGTCGACTCCCCCGCTTCCCTCGTACGGGGCGACCGCCGTGGTCGTGGCCGCCGTCGTGACCTGCTACCGCTTCGGCGTCTCCCCTGCGGTACGCGCTCTCGCCCGGCACCCCACGCCCTTGGCGGTGAGTGCGGCGGTCACGTTCATCGCCGCTCTGTCCCTCCGGTCGTCGCCTCTGCCCGGTCCGCTGCACTGGTTCGTCGTCTCCGTGATCGCCTTGCTGACCTGGCGTGGTGCGACGAGCGACTACGACGTCACGCTGCCCATCGGTCCCCAGCGTCGGGACAAGCTGCTCCTCTTGTTCCTCGCCGTGGCCTCGGTCGTCTGGGCTGCCGCCCTGCCGGCGTGGATCGCCGTGTTCTGCGGCAGGCTGCGCGGGTGGCAGCACCACGCGATGATGCCGGTGCGCCTGCTGAAGGCGTACCTCGCCTGGTTCGCCGTGACCGCGGTCCTCGCCCCTCCTCCTTCCGACTCCACGGCCGGTCTGGTGCTGGTACTCGGCTGCGTCTCGCTGTCGCACTACGTCAAGCCGGCCTGGAGCAAGGCCCGTCTGGGGCCGCGTCCCTGGTCGTGGGCCTGGGACAACCGCACGCACTACCTCATGGCCTCGGCGTACTCCTGGGGTTGGGCGCGTTTCATCCCGTCCGTGAAGGTGTCTCAGCTCCTGCGCCGGGCGAGGGTCGTGGACCGCCCCGTCAACATCCTCACGATGGTCGTGGAGGCCGCCGGGCTGGTGGCCTTCCTCGACCGCCGGCTGCTGATCGCGATCCTGGTGGCGACCGCACTCTTCAACCTCGCCGTGGCCCTCGCCTCCGGCATCCTCTTCTGGGAGAACATCGCGGCCAACATCGGACTCGCGACGGCCTTCGGGTTGCTTCCCGACACGGGGTACGACACGGCTTTCGGGTGGCCCGCCGCACTGGTCGCGCTCACCGTGATCCTGCTCAGCACCGCCGACCTGCTGTGGCAGCCCTGGCATCTGGGGTGGTGGGACTCGCCTTTCACCGCTCGGGTCCGCTGGCAGGTGGAGACCGTCTCCGGCGCGACGCGGGGTCTCCACAACGACTACATGTGCCCGTACGAGCGCGAGTTCGGTCGCGTCGAGGGCTACTTCCTGACGGACGAGCCCGTCCTCCACGGACACCTCGGAATCGTCTGGGACTGGCGGATTCGCGATCTCCTCGTCCAGGCCGGCCGGGACCCGGACCAGCTGCACACGCTCAAGCAGACGTACGGCCGAACGCACAAGGACGAGGAACGGTCGACCGAGCACGTCGCCTTCCTGACCGCCATGTTCACCCGGCTCAACGCCGGTACTCGGAAGAGCCCCCTGCCCCGGTGGCTACGTCACCTCAAGGCGCCGGGGGGCCAGCTCTACCGATGGGGCGATCTGCCCGCCTACCGCGGCGAGGAACCCGTCCGCCGCATCACCATCCGCTACGAGGAGCGCTGCTACCTCCCCGAGACCGGCGACTTCGTCCTGCTCGCCGATCGCGTCGTACGGGAGATCGACCTCAGCGCTCCGAAGACCGACCTGGAGGACTGACTCTCATGCGCAAGATCTTCGTCGACTGCGGCGCCAACCTCGGAATCGTGCTGAAGCGCTTCATGCACGAGCTCCCGGACCACGACTTCTACGCCTTCGAGCCCAACGCGACCCTGCTCCCCTCCATCACGGCGAACGTGGAGCAGGCCCAGCACGCCGGCCTGGTCGAGGTCTCCCCCAGTGCGGTGTGGACCGAGGACGGCACGATCGACCTCTTCCTCGGCCACCACGAGGGCTCCACCGTGATGCCCGGCAAGCGGGTACCGCCCATGTACGACCAGCAGATCGACTACAGCTCCCCCGTCGCCGTCCCGGCGGTGGACTTCAGCGCCTGGCTCCGCCGGACCGCCACGCCGGAGGACCACGTCGTCGTGAAAATGGACATCGAGGGCGCCGAGTACCCCGTGCTCAGGAAGCTGCTCGCCGACGGGACGATCGACCTCGTCTCCGTTCTCTACGTCGAGTGGCACCACGACCGTTTCCCCGCCATGAGCCAGGCCGAGCACGACGAGGTCGCCGTCGCCGTCGCCGCACGCGTCGACGTCCGCCACTGGGACTGACGGGAGTGAGGGGACACGACGCCATGAACACCCAGCGCATCTACCTGATCAAGCACGGCGAGACGGAGGAGAACCTCCAGGGCATCCACCAGGGCCGCGCGGTCGGCGGCCGGCTCAGCGAGCGCGGGCGCGCCGACATACGGTGGGTCGGTGCCTGCCTCGCGGCGGCCGGGGTCACCGTGGATCAGCTACTCGTCAGCCCGATGTCCCGTTGCCGGGAGTCGGCCGAGCTCCTCACCGCCGCGCTCGCCCCGGCCGATGTCAGTGTCGACGAGCGTCTGGCCGCCAAGGACAGCGGTCACCTCGGGGGCCGGCCCAGGGAACTCGCCGCCGCCGAGGCCGCTCGCCACGGCGTGCCGATCCATCGGCTCCGCACCCCGGGCGGCGAGTCGTCGGAGGACGTCCAGGCCCGTTACGTGGACCTCTGGGACGAGGTCTGTTCCGGCGAGCGGCGAACCACCGTCCTCGTCGGGCACGGTGGGGGCATCGCCTGCCTGCTGCTGTGGCTCACCGGGAACGGCTTCGACCGGTACCTCCAGCACGTGCCCGGGTCCGCCGGGGTCACGTGCGTGGAGATCGGCGGCCCGGCTCCGCGCGTGCGGCTGATGAACGTCTCACCCGCAGACCTGCCGGTCATCCTCCACTTCCGTACCGCCCGATGAGAGTCGAGACGGTACGGGTGCGGGGACGCCTGTCAGGCCTCCGGGGTACCGCCGAAGCGCTCACGGTAGGACTCCAGGTCCTCCTCCGTGATCTTCGCGAAGAGCACCGGCGGCACCGTGAACGCGGTGCCGGCCGGAATGGTGTCCAGGGACCTGGCCTGGTCGGCGGTCACCCAGGTCACGGTGTCGTTCTCCAGGGCGAAGGCCCCGCGCATCGCGGCAGCCGACGTCGGGATGAACGGCTCGGAGACGACCGCGTACAGGTGGATCAGGTTCATCGCGGTACGGAGCGTCAGCGCGGCGCCGTCGGCGTCGGTCTTGATCTCCAGCCAGGGGGCCTTCTCCTCCAGGTAGGAATTGCCCGCGGACCACAGCGCACGGAGGGCAGCAGCGGCCTTGCGGAACTGCAGGGCCTCCATCTGCTCCTCGTACTCGCCGAGCAGACGCGCGATCTCCTCGCCCAGCTTGGCCTCCGCCTCGCCGGCGGCGTGGCCGGCCGGGACGTCGTCACCGAAACGCTTCCGGGAGAACGACAGCACGCGGTTGACGAAGTTGCCGAGGGTGTCCGCCAGGTCCTTGTTCACCGTGGCGGTGAAGTGCTCCCACGTGAAGGAGGAGTCGTCCGACTCGGGGGCGTTGGCGATCAGGAAGTAGCGCCAGTAGTCGCCGGGCAGGATCTCCAGGGCCGCATCGGTGAAGACGCCGCGCTTCTGAGAGGTGGAAAACTTGCCGCCGTAGAACGTCAGCCAGTTGAAGCCCTTGACGACGTCGACCTTCTTCCACGGCTCGCGCACGCCGAGCTCGGTGGCCGGGAACATGACCGTGTGGAAGGGGACGTTGTCCTTGGCCATGAACTGCGTGTACCGGACGGTGTCGTCGGCCTCGTACCACCACGACTTCCAGTCGCGGGTCTCACCGTCGGAGGCGGCGTCCGCCCACTCCTTCGTCGCGCCGATGTACTCGATCGGGGCGTCGAACCAGACGTAGAAGACCTTGCCCTCGGCCGCGAGCTCCGGCCAGGTGTCGGCCGGCACCGGGACGCCCCAGTCCAGGTCGCGAGTGATGGCGCGGTCGTTGAGGCCCTCGGTCAGCCACTTGCGGGCGATGGACGTGGACAGGTGCGGCCACTCGGCACTGACGGTGGCGATCCACTCCTCGACCTCGTGCTGGAGCTTCGACTGCAGCAGGAAGAGGTGCTTGGTCTCGCGGACCTCCAGGTCCGTGGAACCGCTGATCGCCGAGCGCGGGTTGATCAGATCGGTCGGGTCGAGCACGCGGGTGCAGTTCTCGCACTGGTCGCCGCGGGCCTTGTCGTAGCCGCAATGCGGGCAGGTGCCCTCGACGTACCGGTCCGGCAGGAAGCGGCCGTCGACCGGCGAGTACACCTGGCGGATCGCCCGCTCCTCGATGAAGCCGTTCTCGTTCAGCTTCCGCGCGAAGTGCTGGGTGATCTCGACGTTCTGCTGCGAGGAACTGCGCCCGAAGTAGTCGAAGGCCAGCTCGAACCCGTCGTACACGGCCTTCTGCGCGTCGTGAGCCTGCGCGCAGAACTCGGCGACCGTCAGCCCGGCCTCCTTGGCGGCCAGCTCGGCCGGCGTGCCGTGCTCGTCGGTGGCGCAGATGTAGAGGACGTCGTGACCGCGCTGGCGGAGGTACCTGGAGTACACGTCCGCCGGAAGCATCGACCCGACCATGTTGCCCAGGTGCTTGATCCCGTTGATGTAGGGAAGCGCGCTGGTTACCAGGTGTCGAGCCATCCTTGGATGCTCCATTTCGTACGTACGGCGCCGGTGGCGCTGCCACGGCGGGCCCAGGTCGGGAGGCCGCAGCCGACGCGATCACTCCGATCGCACGCCAGCGTCACCCATGGTGACGAAACGGGACTGCAAGCCATCGCCATCGTATCGAACCGGGGGTTTGGCCAGCCCACGGGTTTTCCTGCCTCCCCGCGCTACCCACGAACAGCACTCGGCCGTCCGAGACAGGCGGCCAAGCGAGTCTCGTACGGCCGAGGCGCTCCCCATCTTACGGCCACTGCCGGCCACGAATCCCGCACCACAAGTACGTCCCGCTCCCCCCGAGCCCAGACTTCAGCGAGGTAAACCGCATGATCCGGAATCACGAGTCCCATCGACTCCGCGTGGTCGTCGTGGGGCAGGGATACGTCGGCCTCCCGCTGGCGGTGCGGGCCGCCGAGGTAGGGCACGACGTCGTCGGCCTCGACCTGGACGCCGGGCGGATCAAGCGGCTCGTGCTCGGCGAGTCGTACGTCGAGGACATCTCGGACCGGCGGCTGGCACCACTCCTCGCCGCCGGCGTCTACCAGCCGACCGTCGACCCGGCCGACTGCGCCGGGTTCGACGTGGCGGTCGTCACCGTCCCGACGCCGCTGCGCGACGGCGCGCCGGACCTGTCGCACGTCGAGGACGCGGCGCGGACGCTCGGCCGGCACCTCACCCGCGGAGCGACCGTCGTCCTGGAGTCGACCACGTACCCCGGGACGACCGAGGAGGTGTTCCGCCCGCTCCTCGAACGAGGCTCCGGCCTGACCGCCGGCCGGGACTTCCACCTCGGGTACAGCCCGGAGCGCATCGACCCCGGGAATCCCACCTGGAGGCTGGAGAACACGCCCAAGGTCGTCTCGGGCATCACCCCGTCCTCCTTGGAGGCGGTCCGCGACTTCTACGGCTCCCTCGTGGACACGGTCGTGCCCGTGGCCAGCTGCAAGGAGGCGGAGCTGACCAAGCTCCTCGAGAACATCTTCCGGCACGTGAACATCGCCCTCGCCAACGAGCTGGCGATCTTCGCCCACGACCTGGGCATCGACGTCTGGGCGGCCATCGACGCGGCGTCGACCAAACCCTTCGGGTTCATGCGCTTCGCCCCCGGCCCCGGGGTCGGAGGCCACTGCCTGCCCGTCGACCCGTCATACCTGTCGTGGCGGGTCGAGCGGACCCTGGGGCAGAACTTCCGTTTCGTCGAGCTGGCCAACGACGTGAACAACCACATGCCCGACTACGTGGTGCGGCGTCTCGTGGCGGGCCTCAACGAGCGCGGGAAGCCGCTCAAGGGCTCCCGGATCCTGCTGCTCGGCGTGGCGTACAAGGCCAACACCGGGGACGCCCGCGAGACGCCGGCGGCCCGCATCGCCGAACTCCTCACGGGCATGGGCGCCGAGGTCCAGGCCGCCGACCCCCATGTCCTGGACGACGCCCATCCCCGCGCCGTCGGCCTGCAGGACCTCCAGCGGGTCGAGGTGACCCCCGGCCTGCTCGCGACGGTCGACGCCACAGTCCTCCTCGCGGACCACGACGCCTTCGACTACCCCCTGATCAGCGCGCACTCTCCGTACATCCTCGACTGCCGCCGGCGGCTCACCGGCGCCCACGTCGACTCTCTCTGAAGGGAAGCAACGTGAAGATAGTGATCACGGGCGGCGCCGGATTCATCGGCGGCAACCTTGCCCATGCCCTGACCGAGCTGCCTCAGGTCACCCAGCTCCGGGTCGTCGACGACCTCTCCACCGGGGACAAGACGAACCTCGCCGGCCTCGACGTGAACTTCTTCGAAGGAGACGTCCAGAACGCCGCTCTCCTCGACCAGGCGTTCCGCGGCGCCGACGCCGTCGTCCACCTGGCCGCCCTCCCCTCGGTGCCACGATCCCTGCGTGACCCCCTGGCCAGCCATCACGCCAACGCGACCGGCACGCTCCAGGTTCTGGAAGCCGCCCGCCGCGCCGGCGGCCCGCACGTGATCGCCGCGTCCTCGTCCTCCGTCTACGGCGCCAACCCCCAGCTGCCGAAACACGAGGACCTCGTCTCCGCCCCCATGAGCCCGTACGCGGTCACCAAGCTCACGACGGAGGCGTACCTGAGCGCCTACCACCACAGCTTCGACCTGCCGGTGCTCCCCTTCCGCTTCTTCAACGTCTACGGCCCCGGCCAGCGCGCCGACCACGCCTACGCCGCCGTCATCCCGAAGTGGATCAGCGCCACCCTCGCCAGCCGACCGGTGACCATCCACGGCGACGGCACCCAGACGCGCGACTTCACGTACGTGGGCACGGTCTGCGACGTCCTCACCGACGCGCTCCTCCGCCGGGTCGTGGACTCCCGCCCGGTGAATCTTGCCTTCGGGAGCCGCACGTCGCTTCTGAACCTGGTCCAGCAGATCGAGTCGGCGACGGGGCTCCGCGCATGCAGGGAACACGTGCCGGTCCGCGCCGGCGACGTCCCCCACTCGCAGGCCGACAGCAAGCGACTGCGCGCCTTGTTCCCTGAAGTCGCCACCGCGACGCTCCAGGAAGGAATCCCCACCACAGTCGCCTGGTTCCGTCGGAGGCCTGCCACGGCCGCGGGCTGATCCACAGCGCGCCAGGTCGACACCCGTGGGGGGAGTCACCGGCTGAGCCGGAAGACGCTCGCGCTGGCGTCGTGCAGTCCCTGTAACCTCCACAGGCCCCGAGAATCACGTCGATTCTGCCGCCCCTCGTAGCGGGGGCGGGGGTCTTCCCGAGGGCGACCGCGGCATCGCCTTCGAGGCCCGTGCAGACACACAGATCTTCCGCCTGGGCAGCGAGTCGCCCACCAAGAGATCAACTATCAGATAGCACATATGCCTGGTATGCCGCGTTCGATCCCGATGCGGCCATGTGGCCTTCTATGTCTCTCGGGGCAAGCGTGCTGTTCGAGTGCCGTAGCCCCGCGCTTCGGGCCACACGACGAGGACGTTGTCGTCGAGAGTGACGAGACGGGTGGGGTGGCCGGCGCGGACCATCGAGAGGAAGACCTCCAGAACCTCCCCGCCACACGTGGTGTGGACGACGACCGACGTGCCGATCACTTCGCACAGGACGGCTTCCTGCAGGGCGAGGGCTTCCAGGATGCACGCGGCGGGGTGCTCGGGCACGGGGCAGCGGAAGTGAGGCGGGTTCATGCGTAGTCCGCCCGCCCGAGCGGGAAACCAGACCGGGTGACGGTGATCGCCCAGAGGACGAGGGCGTCCTGACCGTCAGCAGCCAGTGTGACCGTCCGGTAGTCCTCGACGGCGAGGGAGGCTATCGGGAAGCCGCAGTCCGCGGCCGGGAAGCGGCGGCGGACGCCGTCCGCGGTGAAGGCGGTCGCTGTCACCACCCCTTTCCCTTCACATCGGTAGGCGACCCGGTGCGGGAGGCCGGCCGTGTAAGGCGTCGTGGTGAGGGAGACCGGGATGCCGGGCTTTGAGACACCTGATGCGAGGACGTGCTCGTTCTGGGGACGGTGGGCGGCGAGGTCGGCCAGGAACCGCTCCTGGAGCCCGAGCCTGCGGGACTGGGAGGCACCCGCACCTTGGGCTTCGTCAGCAGGGTTCAAGCGACCCGACAGGAGGAGCACGAGCACCGCCAAGGCCGCGAGGGCCAGGGCCAGAAGGCTCGTCGCCGGACGCCGCCAACGGTCGTGGAACGGTTCGGGCCTGTATGCGTGGAACGTCTCGAACCTGGGCTGCGAGCCAGATAACGCCTCTTCGCGCCGCAGTTCGTCGCGCCGTGTCATGTCGCCGTCTTCTCCCCGGCGACGGGCCCGGCACGGGCGGGCGCGCCGCCTCAGCTGTAGGAGGTGAGGACGGAACCCATGAGTTGGATCACCCGGCCGCCGTGCACGGCCAGTTCGTCGAGACGGTCGAAGTCGCTGTTGTAGAGCTTGACCTCGTGGGGCTGCTGGACGGTCAGATAGGCGGAGACGAGCTCCACGCTGGCCTGACGGCCGTCGAAGATCCAGAAGTCCTCGACGGGGATCATGAGGTGGCGGTCGGCGTCGCGAGGGATGACGCCGAGCCGCACGTTCGGGCGCGCCGCTACTTCGAGCAGCCGCCAGAGCTGCTCGGCCATCAGCTCGGGCGGGCCCACCCGCCGGTAGAGCGCCGCTTCTTCCAGGACGATGTCGAAGCGCCGCTCGGGATCGTCGAGCACCCCTTGACGCTCGACCCGGACGGCGAGGGCCGCCTCGACGTCGTCGCGCAGTCCCCGCCGGTCACGGATCCCTTCGAGGACGGCCCGCGTGTACGCGGTCGTCTGAAAGGGGCCGGGGATCAGATTCTGGGCGTACGCCTTGAACGTCCGAGTCCGCTCCCACAGCAGTCGCACACTGTCCTGCGCCTGCCGGAGGCCGGCTGCCTCCATGTCGCGCCACTCGACGTACATGCCCTTGATCCCGCGGGCCGCCTCGACGAGTTCGTCGATCTGGTCCTCCGCGTCACAGACCCGCGCCCATGCCTCGATCGTCTCCGGAGAGGCGGGGGCCTTGCCGTGCTCGATGCGACTGCACTTGGATTCGTGCCAGCCGCAGCGCCGCGCCAGTTCGCGGGTAGTGAGGCCCTTGTCTTCACGGAGACGACGCAGGCGTCGCCCGAGGGCGCGACGGGCTTCTGTGACGCTGGAGGAGGAAGGCATGCAGCCAGTGTGCAGGTAGGCGCGGCAGCTGCACGACCCCCAAGGAAGCAGAATCGCAGGCGAGTCGCCCCTCTTTAGGAGGTTTTGCTGCCCTCGTGTGTTGCGTGGGCATGCATGGCGCTCGCGGAGGTGGGAAAGAGCTCCAGGAGCCGCTTGGGGAACTCGACGATCGTCTCGTGGTCGGGAATGCTGATGGAGGCGAGACGTGTCGCGTCCACCACTTTCCACGACTGAAGCAGGTAGCTGTCCGCCACGTCGTCGTAATAGAGCGTCGGACTACCGTTGTTCGGGCTCTCCGGGTCCTTGCACAGCAAATGCAGAGCCACAGGCCCTCCTCAATCTCACAGAGCGGTCGTTGACTCTCCGAGAGTGAGCCGTCGCAATGAGCTACGCAACTACCTTGCGGATGCTTGCGGTAAATTCACCCTTCACGGGACCGGGCATGCGGAAGCTTGCGCGCACACACGGCTGATAACAGCCTTTTCGGTCGCTCCCATCCGGTAGAAGGCGTTTCTCCGTCATGCCCGATACTCGGGTGGGGAAGTCGGAGCGGAGGCCGTGCCGCGCAAGACGCTCCTGGTTGTGCTACCGAGGGGCGACTCTCCGACGGCGTAACCGGGTTGGCCGCTGTCTTTGATCGGGGGCGGCCGTGTTACCGAGGGGCGCCGGCGCTCGCCGGACTGCCATGTGCACCCAAAAGACGCTGCACCATCCGACCAGCGAGGGAATTAACCGCAAGGATGGAAGAGACGGGCGAGGTGTGTTGCAAATCGGTGCAGGTATCTCGTGATTGCGTCGCGTAGGCCCCTGACTGCAACTACGCTTTGCATGTCACATAAAAGTTGACTTCTCCCCGGGGAGCGGATGAGGTGCGGCTTGGCTTGGTCGCCGCCAGTCGTTTACCTGTCCCGTACGGGACAGGGCCTGCGGTCGGCACTGGCTGGCGCCGACCACAGGCCCTGTGGGAGTGGCCGCAGAGCCGCCGACCCCGATGATTGCGGCATCGGGGTCGGCTTCTACGGCAGGGCGTCCACGATCTTGGCCGCCACTGCGAACGCGAACGCAGAGATAGCGATGAGTGCCAGATCGCGCCGACCGAGCCGATGCAACCACTGCCTGAGCCTGTCCATACAAATCCTCCTGTCTGCCGATCCCGGAGATCCGGGGCATGGGTGCCAAGAGGGTTGCGAACCAGCTCAAGTCGAGGCTACGGCGGAGGAGATCGCGCCCGCCGGTTTTTGAGGAAATCGGCATGCCGTTCTTGTACGCTCCCACGCGTCCAGCAGCGCGCCGCCCGGCGCACACTGACCTTTCTCCCGACGACCTGTGGCGGCAGTCTCGCTGCGGCCCCGTTCCCGAGCCCTGCCGCGGCCCTCCCGGGAGGCGGCATCCTGAACGGATTTCGGCTATGTCACTCATGGGCCGGACGGGGGTGCGCCTGACGGGTCAGGATCATGAGGGGAAGCACGGCGGAGAAGCTCAGCGGCGAGTGCCGCCGCCCACAGGGGTGGGACGGGATCGGTTGCCGGCGCAGCCGGAAGCCTGAGCTTCTCGTCGGTGGAGATCGGCTTCAGGCCGGCCCTGCAACGGCACCTCCGAACGCCGCCCCTGCCGAGGTGCTCCGTCAATGAGCATTTTCAGCGTTGACGCTCCAGGGTGAGGACGGCTGCGGCAATGGCTGTCATGCGGTTGGGGCTGCAGCGGGCTTTGCGGAAGATGCGCCAGGACTTCAGCCTTGCGACGCTGCGTTCGACCGGTGCCCGCGCCGCTGACAGGGCCCGGTTGATCGTCTGCTGGGTCGTGGTGAGGTCCCGGTTCGGGAGCCGTCTGATCGGTGTGGTCACCCAGGGGCCGGCGCCGATGTAGGCGCGGTCGGCGAGGACTGGGACGCCCTGGCGTTCGCAGATCCGGATGATGCGGTGGGTGCGGGCCGCGGTCAGGTCGTGGGTGCGGCCGGGCATCGCGGGTGAGATCCACAGCAGCCTGCCGGTGGGGTCGGCGATGACCTGCACGTTCACGCCGTGACGGCGGTGCTTCTGGGAGAAGTCGGCCCGGCTGTCGCCGACCCGGTCGCACTCGGCAAGCGTCCCGTCGAGCAGAACGTAATCCGGATCGGCCTCGCGCAGGACCCGCAGGAGGCCCGGCGCCCGGCCGGACAGGTGCTGGACGACGGCCTGGACGTAAGCGTGGGCGGTGCCGACGGATATGCCGAAACCGGCGGCGATCTGCGCGAGCGTGTCGTGCCGGCGAAGGTAGACCAGGCCGACGAGGGCGCGCTGGTGGGGCGGCAGCTTGCAGCGTCGGTCACCCTCACGGGTGACGATGAGCATGGATACCCACTCGACCAGAGCATGAGGCAGGTCGAGTGCGGCAGGATAGGGAACCAACAGGGCTCCTGTGCCGATGGGTTGAGACTTCGAACACCTCCCTCAACGGCACGGGAGCCCTGTGCGTTGCGGTCCTCATCCTGACTCGGTCTGGGTCACTCGATCAGTGGCCACTCTGAAAGAGCTCAATGAGACCGTCTCGCCAGCGTCCCCCTCAGAGCGGCAGCCGAGGTCTTCCCGAAGACGACCCCCAGCATCACCTTCGAGGCCCGCGCGGGCATGCCGATCCTCTGTATGGGCAGCGAGTCGACGAGGTCTCCCAAGGCGCATGATCTCGGATACGCAGCCCTGGTTGTCACTCGTTCCGGTGAGCAGAATCCTTCAGCCACGCGATAGACCGTCCCTGTAGGGCTCATGCTGGTCCCACCGCACCACCACCTGGCCTGATCCGTTGCTGTACATGATCTTGGAGACAGACACGTGGCACATCAGGTGTCCCTGGAGACCCAGGATGTGGTCGAGGGCGTCGTCGATCACCTGCTGCACATCAGTTACGACGAGACCACGGTGCTCCGGCTGACCGCAGCCGACACCGAAGAGGCCCTCACCGCACTCGGCAAGGCGCTGTTCGGCGTGCGACCAGGGGAGAGTCTGCGTCTGCGCGGTTCGTGGGCCCAGCATCCCCGTCACGGAAGACAGTTCAGGGTCGAGCAGTGTGAGCGGACCATGCCCGCGGACGAGCGGGCGATTCGTCTCTATCTCGCCTCCGGCATGATCCGCGGCATCGGGCCGGTCCTCGCGTCCGCGATCGTGGACACGTTCGGCGAGCGGACATTGAAGATCATCGACGCCGAGCCGACGCGGTTGCTGGAGGTGCACAACATCGGCACGATCCGGCTCGGAAGGATCACGGCCGCCTGGCAGGAGCAGAAGGCCATCGCCGAGATCATGCTATTCCTGCAGAGCCTGGGAATCACCCCCCGTCTCGCGGTGAAGATCTACACGACGTACGCCGACACCGATCACGATCCGATCCACGTCGTGCGCCGCACCCCCTACCAGTTGTGCCGGGACGTGCACGGCGTCGGGTTCCACAACGCCGACAAGATCGCGCTCTCCGTCGGCGTGCCCAAGCACAGCGACGAACGTCTCCAGGCCGCGCTCCTGCATGAGCTCGACAAGGCCGGCGGCCAGGGTCACTGCCACCTGCCCCTACGCGTGCTACTCGCCCGCACCCGGCACCTGCTGTCAGACAACGACCCGGCCACCACCGAGATCCTCGACGACGTGATCCTGCGACATGCGCTGGAGACGCTGCGCGAGCAGGGCGAAGTGGTCACCGAGACCCTTCCGCTGAACGTGATGGACGGCGCCGGCGCAGTGATGGACACCGAGATCGCCCAGCTCGCGCGCTGCCATCGCGACGAGACCCAGCTCGCCTGGCACGTGCGCCGGCTGCTCGCCTCTTCTCCCGCGCTGGCCGGACTCGCTCCATGGGACGAGCGGTTGGCCGCACTCACCTCGACGGAGACGGCGGGGCTGACCGGCGAACAGCGTCAGGCGATCCACAACGCGCTGACCCAGCCCCTGTCCGTCCTGACGGGCGGTCCGGGCTGCGGAAAGACCCACACGCTGCGCACCCTGGTCGAGATCGCCGACCAGGCCGGAGGCGCCGTCGTGCTTGCCGCGCCGACGGGCAAGGCCGCCAAGCGTCTGGAGGAGACCTGCGGGCAGGGCGCGATGACCGTTCACCGCCTGATCCGCCCGCCTGACGGCGACTCCCTCTTCGATCACGCCAGCGCGCTGGAGACAGCGGACGTGGTGGTCATCGACGAGTCGTCCATGCTCGACCTCTCACTCGCCCGCAGACTCCTCGCCGCCGTCCGCGACGGCTGTCACCTCCTGCTGGTCGGGGACGTCGACCAGCTGCCCAGTGTCGGTCCCGGCCGCGTCCTGCGCGATCTGCTGGACGTCGAGGACATCCCCCGCACCAGGCTCACCAAGGTCTTCCGCCAGCACGACGACAGCGCCGCCATCGTGACGAACGCCCACCGCATCCTGCACGGCGGACTCCCACATGACGACCCCCGGGCGTTCTGGAACCGGAGCGTCCCTGCTCCTGAGGACATCGCCCGGCGCGTTGTCGACCTGGTCTGCGATCTCTTGCCCAGGCATCTCGAGGCCCGCCCGGAAGACGTCCAGGTCCTGTGCCCGGGCAAGAAGCACATCGCCGGCATGAGCGATCTCAACCTGCGCCTTCAGGAACGTCTCAACCCACCTGCTCCGGACAAGCCTCAGCACTACCACGACGGAACGGTCTTCCGACTCGGTGACCGCGTCCAACAGATCCGCAACAACCCCCAGCGAGGCACGTCGGGGATCTTCAACGGCAGCAGTGGCACCATCACCGCCGTCGACACCGAGGCCCACCAGCTCACGGTCACCTTCACGGACGGGGAGACGGCCGCGTACGCCTTCCCCGACCTCGACGAACTCGTCCACGCCTACGCCCTGACCGTCCACAGGTCCCAAGGCAGCGAGTACCCGTACGTCATCGTCCCCATGATCAGCGCAGCCGGAACGATGCTCCTCCAACGGAACCTGCTCTACACCGCCGTCACCCGCGCCCGCCGGGGCGTCATGCTCATCGGCCAGACCGAGGCGGTCGAGCGAGCGGTCTCCAACAACCGGACCCAGCGCCGCAACACGGCTCTGTCCCACCGCATCACACACCCGACGTCCGCCGTACCGCTCCCACGAGGCCAGACTCCCGCCGGGCAGCTCACCCTGGGCTGAGGGGCCCTCTCCCGTCAGCGGGACGACGGCGCCTCGCGTGCCTGAGCCACCTCGTGGGCGGCACACAGCATCTCCTGTTGCTCCTGGTCCAGGCTCCGCGGCCGGTACCCACCCGACCCGGCGGCGAAGAAGGAGATGGCGCCGAAGAACGGACCGTCGTGGCAGCCCAGCAACCGGAGCATCTCCGTGGCCACCGGGTTGGAGTTCTCCCGCGTCGCGGGCACCATCTCGCCGACGTAGGCGTGCACAGTAGGCGGCTCGTCGAGGGTGATCCGGTCCACCAGTCCTGAGCCGGCCGCTCCCACCTTCTCCCGCATTTCCTCGGGGCTGTCCGAGCGGAACTCCAGGGATCCGTCCGAGGCCACCAGCGCGTAGGTGAGCGGAGCCGACTGCTCGCGGGCCGACGCGTCGCCGCGCAGGCCCGCGAGGTACTCGGAGAACGGGAGGTCCTTCGTCGTCGCCTCACCGCCGTCCGCCCGCTCGGCCAGGTCTCCGTCGAGCTCGAGGGCTTCCAGGTCCCGGGAGCCGATGCGCTGTTGCAAGGACCGGAGCCGGAGGAGAGCCTCACCCTCGGCCTTGTGCTGCTCCAACAGCCGCGACAAGGTCGCTCGTGTCGCAGGAGGGGTCACCCAGTTCGGCAGATCGTACTCGGGAACCGGACGGTCCTTGGCGTAACCGATACGTCGGCCCAGGTTGGTCACCGCGGCCGAGGACACGCTCCCTGGCTTGAGCCCGGGGGTGCGCTGTCCCCAGGCCACCGAGCTGGCCGTGGCGCTCCAGGCGACCGCGAAGAGCTGGCCGACGGTGAAGCCACCCCGCAGCGCCTCCCGGAACGTCTCGTAGGCCTCCTGCATCCGGTGCTCCGGTACCGGCGCCTCGTCGTACTTCCGCGTCAGGAGGTTGTCCAGGTACATCAAGGCGGTGATCGCGTCGAGGTCCTGCCCGATCTCCTTCAGCTCGGGCGCGTGATCGAGCAGGATGCGCCGCATGTCGTCGGCGGTGTCCCGGCGGGCCTGCCGCGCCTCGGCACCGAGGCTGTGCGCCAGCCGCCACGGCACCTGTTCTACGTACACACCGCGGACCGTGTCATCGCCGTCGAATGCGAAGTCCCCGGTCGTCGCAGGCAGGGTGGGCGCGATCCACCGCTGCTGGTGGAGGTTCTTCAGCGTCTCCACATCGGCACTGCCCGAGGTGGAGAGGAAGTAGTCGACCCTCTGGAGCGGCCCGAACGACTCGCTGTCCTTGCGCTCCATGATGTCGACCAAGGTGAGCAGAGCGAGGGCGTCCAGGACCGACGGCGCCTCCTCAGGGAGCGGGTGGCCTTCGTGGTCGGCGACCCACGCGCTGGCGTTCGACACCCGCCTCTCCTCCTGCCTGCGGCGCTCCTCCCTCGTACGTTGTTCCGCTCGCAGGCGTGCTTCGGCCGCGACCTCACGGCAGGCGTCGCAGGGCGCCTTGGCGTTCTGCTCCTCAACGGGAAAGACATCCGGCCTCCACCGCCCCGTACTGGCGAGATCGGAACGGGTCCTCACCGTGACCGGGCCGGCGCACTGCGGGCACAGCAGCGTCAGGAGACTGGCGTGACAGGACTCCTTCACGGTCCGCAGGACCAGAGTGCTGGAGCCGAGTTCGGCGACCTTCCGGCTCCATGTGCCCGGCTCGTCGAACTCCCAGTACGCCAGGCACACCGCCTTGTGCTCCTCGGACACACCGCCCTCGAAACACACCTCCAACAGCGGCTGCTTCGTACTGGGAAACAGATACCGGCGTACCGCCGGCCGCTGCTGCTTGAGCCCGTTCCGCTGCTGACGCTGACGTCGACGCTGGCGCTTGCCCATGGAGCCCCCTCGGCATCTGGGCCCTCAACGCTAGGCCAGTGCGGTAACGAGCGTCGCTCCAGTAGACGTACGGTCACGCAGAGTTGACGCCTGTGGCGCAAAGACCGCTTGGCCGCAGGGCTGGTCCTCGAGAGCTGAGGGACGCGTCCGATTCACTCCTGCGAGTGAATCGGACGTCCCGGCTGAACGTGTTGAACACATGCACCGAGAGGCAGCATGACGGCTCAGGGTGCTCCGCAGCGGCCCCTGACAGTCGCCGGGGTTGCTTCCCGTCGCGACCCGTGGCCTCGGCGGCCGCTCGCCCATCCGTCACGAGTTCCCCCAGACCGGGAACCACGGCGGACAGCACAGCCGGGGCGGCAGCCGTCGCCCCGCGGCCCATCGCCTGCGCCCACCCCACTCTGCGCCGCCCGCCGCGTGGCGAGGCGCTCAGCTCTTCGAGAGCGTCGAGAAAGGGCCCGTACTGGCGCCCCGAGCCGAAACCGGGCAGGCAGCTCGCCAGCACCACACGACACGCTCCGTCGCCGCCGCCCCTGCGGGAGAACTCCGCCAGCAGGGCCGACTTGCCCATGCCCGAGTCACCTTCGAGGAGGAGTGCGCCGTTGCTTCCTTCCTCCAGCCTCCGCGCAACGGTCCCGAGTGCTTCCAGACTGTCCTCGCGGTCGACGAACACCGCCGCCACGCCGCCCCTCACCTCGCCAATGGCACCTTGCACCAGGTCAACAGCGCTCCGGTTCAGCGGATTTGACGGAAGGCGATCTACGCAGGTTTCCGGCCCATCTACCGTCACGGCCAGTCCCACACCAAAGCCAGCGCCCGTGGCGAAGCGGCTCGGCTGCCGATCGGGCCACCTACGACAGCTCCCCTCACGAAGACCCCGCACCATCTGCTGCGGTCCGCCGACGCCGAGAGGATGAACGCGCCCGAAAGGAGGGCATTTTACCCAAACCCAGTACACAGAATATGGAAACGGAGCATTTACTGATGATGACACGCTCTCCAGGCAGGCTGTCCTCACGTGCTCACGTCCGCACCGCTGGAGGAACCATGACGTCGGCATTCGCACCTGTCCTGACCCACACCCCTTGCGAACCCACGGAACACGCCTGCCCGACCTGGTGTCGGGGGCAGGCGGCCGAGGACCTTCCACACACGCACGAGAGCATCGCGGTGGAGTGGCTCGGCCCGGCGCATCAAGGCGGCCACTACGACTCGCCGGCACTGTCCGCTGCCATCGCCCTGCTCGAAGAGGATGACAAGGGCGGGCGGCAGCCTGAGATCTGGCTGGGCGCCGCCGGCACCTGGACCGAACTGGATCTGCCACGGTTCGAGTCCGTCATCGCCGAGCTGGAGGAGTACACGGTCGCGCTGCGGGCGCTGAAGTACCGGTACGCGGCGATCCTCACGGGACGGGACATCTCCAGCCAGGATGCCTATGCCGCTGGGCCGAAGCACCCGGTGGAGATCACCTCCCTGTGCCCCGCGTAGTGTCGCGACCACGAGGGAGAGCATTCTGACCGCAGCCTCCTGGACCGCTTCCACTGCGGAGAGGAACAGCTCGTCGAGCTGAGCCTCCACCGCCCCTCGGCCGACGTCCTGGGGTCCGACACACCCGACGAGATCGAGGTCGTGCTGGAACAGCCGCCCTACCGCCGCCTCCCCAGACTGGCCTTCACCATCCAGCGCGCCAACGGAGGCTTCTGCAATCTCTCCCTGTCGGAAGCACGGCAGCTGCGCGGAGTGCTCGGCGAACTCATCTCACAGGCCGAGCAGTGTGCAGCTCCTGAGGTCCTTCCCCTTCTGGAGACCGTGACCGCGCTCATGCGGGCCAAGGTCGTGGAGGATCCACAGCTGCACTCCCAGTCCAGGGGATACGCGCTCGCGGACACCGACCCGGACGGGAAGGTATGGGTCTGCATCCCTCCCGGCCTCTCTTCGGGGGAACGCGAGGAGACCATCCGAGACCTTCTTGCAGGAGCCTTCGAAGCCCCGGACCGGGCCAAGAGCGCCGTCCTGCCCGGCGTGCCGCTGCATGTGACGGGCGATCGGTCCGAGTGGATCAAGGCGACGACGAGAGCGGCCGCCTGACCTGCAAGTGCGCGGGGTGGGCTGGCTCGGACCTGACACCCGCCCCGCCTCACCGACCGTTTGGTTCAGGGCCCGCAGCTGTCCGGGTCATGCACGCACGGCCGCGTACGCTTCGAGCCACCCTGCTCCCAGCCGGTCACCGCGGGTGAAGACGGCGGCGCCGCGGCACCCCGCCGACGGGTCGGCCGGTTCGGCGGGCGGCAGAGGCAGCGTGGTCTCCTCGTCGTCGGCGGGGTGCTGGGTGGTGGCCGTGCCGTTCCACAGGCGGATCACCGCTCCGGGCGGAGCCCATGCCCGGACCGTGTCGTCCTGGAGTGTGAGGCGGGTGCCAGTGGCGCGCTCCGCGAGCAGGGCCCGGTAGCGGTCCGGGGGCAGGGCGCAGTCGCCGGGCGGTGTGGTGCCGGGCCAGTCAGGTGCCTCGATGCCGCGGGCCCGGGCCGCGTGCCACATGCGGGGGACGAGCTGGGGCGCGAGCGGGGCGGTGGCCATGCGCTCGCACATCCAGAGGAGGCGCCCGGCTCCTCGGCCGGGGCCCAGGGTGCGCCAGCGGATGCGCAGCGCGAGGTCGCCTGCGACGACGGCCACCCAGGGGTGGACCGTGCCGAGGGGGCCTTGCGCGCCCAGCCAGGCCAGGTAGCGCTGGGCCTCCTCCAGGATGCCGGTCATGGAGTCGACGGGGATGCCGAGGACGTAGGCGGGGCGGCCGCGGAAGAGGGCCGGGCGGGTCGCGGCGAGCAGCAGGACGGCGCGGGCGAGGTCGCCGGCCTGTGGCCGCTGCTCGTCTTCGTCCGGCGCCACCCCGGCCGCTGGTTCCTCCGCCGGGCCAAGCCCCCAGGGGTCGTCCTGTTCGTCGTCCGCGTATTCGGTCTCGCGCAGGACCCGGCGCAGGGCGGCCTTCGCGCGCTCGGTGAACGGTGCCTGCTCGAGTACGGGCAGGCGGGTGCTGAGCAGGAAGGCAAGCAACTGCTCGGCCGTGAGCGGGTCCTCGGGGACCGGGGCCTGCCTCAGTGCCGTCGCCAGATCGTCGGCGAGTACGGCGTCGACCATGAAGCGGCTGGTCAGCCGGCCGAGGGGACTGGGTTCGAGCCGGTCCTCGTCTGCGGCGGTACGCAGGCACCCCACGTCCGTGAGGAACCGTGCCGCCTCGTGCAGCGGTTCGACGCTGTCGTGGCCCTGGTGCGCGGCGAAGGTGCCGGCCCACCACCGCTCCGCCTCGTCGAGGGTCGCGAGCCGTTCCTGTACGGCTTCGGCGAGGAGGTGGTCGGCGAGGGACTCGTCGAGGCGGGACCGCACGGTGTATCCGGCGGCGAGCCGGGCCTGCCAGTGGGCCCGTTCGGACGGGTCGGTGAGCAGGAACGCCCAGCCTTCGCGTTCGCCGGCGCCGATGCGCCCGGCGCGGCCGAACATCTGCTGGACCATCGACACCTCGACGCGGTCCAGGCCGAGGGTGGTGTCGCGGACGATGACCGCGCGGGCGGGGAGGTTGACGCCGGCCGCGACCGTGGAGGTGGCGACCAGGACCTCCGCCTCCCGGGCGCGGAACGCCTGCTCGGCCTCCCGCTTGAAGGGCCAGTCACGATAGTGGAGCCGTACGCCGGCCTTGCTGCAGAGCCGCTCCACCTGTTCGGCGTCGTCGGCGTCGACGCCGGTGGTGGGCACGCCCCGGTCGGCGGCCAGGGCGAGCGCCGTGGCGCGGACCCCGCGCTTGCTGCCGCAGAAGACGAGGACGCTGCCGCCGTCCTCCGTGACCTGCCGGGCGATGCGGACGGCGGTCTCGGTGCGGACGGCGACCCGGGCCGCCCAGTCCGTCTCGTCCACTGCGGGCAAGTGGGGCAGTTGCCAGGTGAGCCGGGTGGGCCGCCAGGTGGTGCGGACGAGCCGGGCGCCCAGCCAGTCGGCGACCTCGTCGGCGTTGGCGACCGTCGCGGAAAGGCCGACGATACGGGTGGCCGCGCCGTCCTCCCGTACCCGGGCGAGCAGCGCCTCCAAGACGGCTCCGCGCGTGGGGTCGCCTAGCAGGTGGATCTCGTCGACCACCAGACAGCCGACCTCGGCGAGCGAGTCCCGCAGCGAGCCCGCGCGGCAGATCGCCTCGAACTTCTCGGTGGTGGCCACCCACACGTCGGCCGACCGGATCAGCTCCGTATCCACCGCCGCCTCACCGGTCAGGCGCACCACGCGCAGCCCGCGGCGGCGCCACAACGCGAGTTCGCGGTCGAGTTCGTCGGTGAGCGAGCGCTGTGGCACCAGCCAGGCCGCCTTGCGCCCACGGGCGTGCGCGGCCAGCGCGGCGACCATCCCGATGGGGGTCTTCCCGGCGCCGGTCGGCGCGACGACGACCAGATGCCCGGTCTCCTCTAGCACCGCGGGCACGGCGGCGGCCTGCACCGGGTTGAACGACGGGTGCGGGAGCAGCCCGGCCCACTCGGCCGGCACCAGCTCGCCGACGGGCACGTACGCGTCCGCGTCCGTGCCTGGCAGGTCCTCCAGCGCGTCCCACTGGGCGGCGAAGGCGTCCCGGGCCGCGACCGCCCACGGCCCGCCGGCGGGCGCCGCGCCGTCCGGACCGGCCGCGACCAGCTCGGTACGGCCGCCGGTGTCGCCGACCGTGCCGACCTGTCCGGCCTCCTCCCAGTAGCGGCTCACCCGGTACGGGACGTCCCGCTGCTCCAGCCACGCACGCAGCGCCTCGTACCCCGGCCCCTCGGGGAGGATCACCCGCACGTCCTCGGCCGCCGCGAGCGCGGCCTCGGCCGGCCGCCACGCGGGGTCGGCGGTCTTGTACCACAGCAGGGCGCGCCGCTCGGTCCTGTCGGGCACGACCAGGTCCTCCGGCCACGCCGGACCGCTGACCATCCGCACCGTCAGGGGCGGCTGCCCCGGAACCCTGACGACCGCGGTCACGGTGAGCCCCGGCCCGCCCGTCCTGCCCCCGGGCGGCGCGGGCGCCGGACGGGACCGGGGCGCCCGCCCCGCCTGGTCGGGCACGGACGCGACCAGTTGGTCGTACCGCTTCACCCCGAGATCCACGAGGGTGAACGCGGCGGGACAGGCGGGGCAGACGAGCGCCGTGTACCGGTAGGTCCGGCCCTGGGACTCGTACGGTCTGCGCAAGGCGTGCAGTTCGCCGTCGCACGCGGGACAGCGGCGGTCGACGGTCTCCTCGTAGCTCCACCCCGGCTCCGCGAACCGCGCCGGACTCTCCCCGCCCAGCGTTACTCCCCACCGCTCCCGTGCCAGGTCGGTGACGGATCCCTGCACGACGGCCTCGTCACTGCGCATGACCCGACTGTGGCACCCCCTGATCACCGCCCGCAGGCGCTTCACACGGTTTCCCCCGATCAAGCGCCCGGAGCCTCAACCCCGGCTCTCGGCTATGTCGGGCTTGTGCCAAGTCGTACCAGCCGCGCAGGGCGCGGGATCCGGCCACCCGTCGGCTGGTGAGGCCATTGTCGGTGGTCAGCCCGGTTGTTAGTCTCGCCTCGATCTTGAGATACTGCACTCACATGGTGACGACTTGGGCGGGGGATGGTCGTGGAGCGTCGTTGGGAAGCCGATGCGAACGCGGGGTTCACTCGTCGCCTGGGGCGTTCACCGCAAGAGTTGGGGCTGACGAGCGCGACGGAGAGCTGCCCGGACATCTGGGAGATGGACAACGGTGATGTCGCGGTCATCGGCCGCGACATCACGCCGGAGGTGGCCGAGCGGCTGCCCGACGGCGTGTCCATCGGAGCTGACGAGCGTCTGGTGATCATTCCGCGGAGTCTGCTCGTCGCTGCCAAGCCGGATATTCCCGATGCGTGAGCGGATCACCGACGGTGCCTACGACGGCATTGCAGGCGTCCTCGCGATGCCGGCCGCAGCGCGAGGACCGTTCCTGCCGGTGGAGAGTTACGTCAAGGCGTTTCGCGAGGACTACGCGCGCCCGGACGTGACCGCGGTCGACAAGCTCGAGTGCGGCCAGCACTTCCAGGAGCCTGGCTTCGCGTCGTGGGACGCGTTCCACGACGGAGCGTGGGAGCGGTCCTTGAGCCTCCTGGCGGAGGAGCGCAAGGCGATGAGTCGGCAGTTCAAGGACGCTGACCAGCGTGGACTGCAATTGCGTCGGGTCCGCTACGTCGAACTCCCGCCGTCGGACTACGTGCTCTGGGAGCTTGCTGTGCTCCGCCAGCGTGTTGATCTTGGGGAGCGGGTCCGTGTCGTGGTCGGCAAGGGCCGACCCGGCATTCAGGCACCCCCCCCCCCGCTGGTTTTGCGAGCTTGTCATTCTCGGGACGTCCTGTCTCTACGAGCTGAGGTACAAGCCTGACGGCGTGATCGCCGGTGCGTACCGGCACACCGATTCGGATCTGATCGCGGCCTGTCAGTCCGACGTCCGGCAGCTCTACGCGGCCGGCGAGGACTTCGATTCCTTCCATGCTCGCGTCGCCGAGCCGCTGCTCCGCGCCCGATGCGGGGAGGAGACGCCGTGACGTCCGAACCCGCGCCCGTGTCTCGCCACAGGATTCGTGAGCGCCCCTGGTACCGGTCCCGCGCCGTCGTCCTGGCCCTGGCCGTCCTCGCTGTCGTCGGCTCCATGGGTCTGGTGGTCGCGTCCCCGCTCGCCCTGCCGGCCTTGGACGGCAAAGGCCGTGACTGGGATCGGGTCGCCGACATCGCTCAGGCGTACGGAGCCGTGTCGGCACTCCTGTCCGCATTGGCAGTCCTTGGTGTCGCCTCATCGCTGGTGCTGCAGGCGCGCGAGGCAAAGGCATCCCGCGTGCAGAACACGCGGATGATGCACATCGAACTGACCAAGACGGCCATGGAGAACCCCGAGTACCTCGACTGCTGGGGCGGCCCAGACGCCTCACGCACTGTTCTGCTCCGGCAGCAGCACATGTACGTAAACCTCGTCGTGTCGCACTGGGAGATGGCATTCGAGGTCGGAGACCTCACGGAGCGCTGGGTGGCCGCCGCAGCAGATGAGATCTTCGCAGGCGAAATCGGCCGTTCCTTCTGGGAGCGATCACGCCAAGCCCGCCTGTCGACCGCTGCGACTCGGCGCTCACGCCGCTTGCAGCGCATCATCGATGCGCGCTACGAAGCGGCGCTGTCCACACCGCCTCGCACTCAGCGGGCTCTGCCCGATCTCAGGGTTTCCGGAGTCGTACCTCCCCGCGTAGCTGACAGCAACGAGCCCTGATCACGTTCCCGTGGGCGATGGGCAGGGCCCTCTGCTCCCACCCGAGGGTGGCGACAGGTCGTCGTGCATGCCGCCCGCATGACCGAGCAACCCAGGCCTCGTTACATCAAACCGCCTCAGGGCGTGTCTTGGACTCGGTGCGCCCCCGCCGGCACGCGCCGGGGGGGCAAGTGATCACCAAGGGAGACGATCCCGATGGCGGGGGCCTGTACTACACGGTCGTCCCCCGACCCAGGCCGGACGCACGATGCGACTCCCCACGTCAACCTCAGCCTCGAGAGCGCCCCACGTCTCCTTCACGGCACCAACGAGCCCGACGCCCCGCACGACCGCCGGGCCGCCTTCCGCCTTCCGCCTTCCGCCTTCCGCCGCAGCTAACGCCCCCTGATCGAGCTTCCGACCAGATCGCCCCAACCAGCGACCAACCTCGCCTACTCATGGCTCGCCGACGATCTCAAGGTCGTGGGGTGGCTGCGCCACCCGGTCCATCTGTATGACTGAGCTACGAAGCCGAGCGATCGTTCACCCCCGAGACCCAGCGTGGCACCGACGGAACCCGGCGAAATACCCAGCAAATACCCGTTCGCGCGCCGGACTGAGCCCGGGTCTTGGGGCCCACCTCGCCGTCGGCAGACCGCCTCGGCCGACCGCACCGCGATCACCGAAGCCAACCACTGGGGCCGGCCAAGCCTTGGACCGTCCTTCACCAACCTCCGACTGCCACACGGATCTCGCCCCAGCCGTGGGGCCCGGTGAGGTGTAGACCAGGCCGCATTTGACGTCGGAGCTGACCAGCCCGGGTGGGCACGAAGGCACGGAGTGCAGTTCGATCTCGTCCCTTCCGGCGAGCCACGCCTGGACAGTCTTCGAGCGGCGTTCGGAGTGCCCGCGCGGCCACCATCGGGGCTTTACAGCCCAAGGCGACATGGGGTTGTCGAATCTTCACGTGCCCAGGAATTTGGCGCGGCCGGAAACATCGACTACAACACCACTCACACCGAAAAACACGGCCAACGGCCGTGTGAGTAGAGATGGGTGAACAGGTTGGCGCAAATCATCGATAACGGCTCTGCCGCGTCGGGCAAGCGGTGGACTGTCCGATACCGGGAGCCGGGCGGACGCACCGGACGCCAGCGGGAGAAGTCGTTCACCCGGAAGAAGGACGCGGTCGACTTCGGCACCAAGATGGAAGGCGACAAGCGCGAGAACATCTACGTCGACCCCGACGCCGGCAAGGTGTCGCTCCGCCGGTACGCGGACGACTGGCTCGCGAAGAAGACCGCTTCCGCCGGCACCCTCGAGTCGTACGAGCGCATCGTCCGCCTCCACGTGGTCCCCCACCTGGGGAGCAAGATGATCTCGCAGGTCACCGCGGCGGACATCGAGGGCCTGTACGCGCGTTGGCGCCGGGACGGGGCGGCCCTCAACACCATCGAGTCCCGGCACATCGCCCTCTCGGCGCTGTTCTCCCACGCTGTGCGTCACAGGCGGATTCCCGTGAATCCCATGACGCAGGCCGAGAAGCTGGAGAACCCCGTCATTCCTGTCGACGACAGGAAACTTCCCAGCTTCGACGAGATAACCGCCATCGCCAAGGAGATCGGACCTCGCCTGTCTCCGGCAGTGTGGCTGATGACGTGTTGCGGACTTCGCATAGGGGAATCTCTGGGCGTCTTCCCGGAAGACATGCGCGACGGCACCCTGCGAATCCGGCGGCAGGTGATTCGCTACAAAGACGCCTCCGGAAAGTACACGCCGAAATACGCCCCGTTGAAACATCGGAAAGAAGGCGAGTGGCGCGACATACCCGTTCCCGCTTCCCTTGAGCCATTCATCGACCGGCTTCCGATCCGCAATGCGAGCGGCGGAATGCCGTATCCCGATCTTCTGCGCAAGTCGTGGGACCGCGCCATCAAGCGGCTCGAGCTTCCTGCGTACAACCCGCACGACCTGCGGCATAAATGGACCACCGTGGCCCTGACCAACGGAGTGTCCATTCACGAGGTGTCTCGCTGGCTCGGACATCGTTCGATCAAGGTCACGGTGGACCGGTACGGCCACCTCACTCAGGACGGCCAGGAGCGCTGCCGTCAGGTCGTCGAGACGACCGTCGGGCCGCACATGCTCACACCAGGCCGAGCGCCTGCAGTGCGCGGTGCTGACTTGGTGCTGACTTGACCGGCCAGTAGAGGTAGCAGACCCCTCCCGTACCGCTTCTGACCTTGCCGTTTGCGTCGTAGCGCTTCGTGCGGAGCCAGATGTTCTCCCACTCGCTGCGCCGGTAGACCCGGCGGACGGCATCGTTGGTGGGTGAGGCGGGGTCGTTGGCGATGACGTCGCCGTCCGCCGTGAAGCCGATGACGGTCATCAGGTGGCCCGAGGTGCCGTAGCCGGCGCCGGTCAGTTCCTCCTTGCGGAAGGACTGGGACGTTATGGCCGGGATGCCGGCCCGGACCAGGGATTCGAGTTCCGTGAGCGAGCGCAGGCGGGTGACCGCGGCGTTCATGTCGGGGTAGGTGGCCGCGTAGGCCGCGTTGAAGGGCCAGTTGCCGCAGCCCTGGTACTGGTGGTCGTAGGTGAAGCGGGCCGCGTGGCAGACCTGCGGGTCGGCGAAGGACGGGTTCACCCAGGCGAGCTGGTCGGCCGAGGGGCGGCGGCCCCAGTACTCGACGATCATCTGGGAGGAGGTCGGGCTGCACCAGGCCTCGCCGCCGTTGTCGTACTCGGGGTACTGGCCGACGTGGGTGTTCTGGGAGTAGCGCGGGACGGTCAGCTCGTGGTCGAGGCCCGGTTCGGAGGCCGGGACGCTGAACCGGTCCGGGATGTCCGAGGCCATCGCGCCGAGCCGCCAGACCGTCGGGGTGAGGTCGCTTCCGGGGGTGCGGTAGAGGGTGAGGCGCAGGCGGTACGCGCTCAGCCGCAGGCCGCTCGCCGCGTCGTCGATCGCGAAGGTGTCGGTCCAGACGGTGCTCTTGCCGTCGGTCTGGTCGTCGACGGAGGTGCGCCGGATGTCGCCGTCGCCGGCGGCCCAGCGGCCCATCACGTACCAGGGGGTGTCGGTGGCGTCGGAGTACGTGCCGGACAGCTCGACCTGGAGCCAGGTGCCGGGCGGGGTGGCGGCGTTCCAGGAGGCGATGACCTCGGTGGCCGGTACGGAGGAGGTGTGGACGGGCGAGGTCCAGCCGGCGTACTCCCAGGTGGCGGTGCGGCCGGTGTGCGGGTCGGTGTAGTCGACGCGCCCGGCCGGGGTGGCGATGACCAGGGCCGGCCGCAGGCCGGCGACCGCCTTCGTACCCTCCGTCGTGCCGCATCTCCAGTCCGTGTAGGAAGACCAGAAGCGGTTGTCGACCAGTCCGGCGGCCGGGGCGTGGCCTCGCCCGGCGCCGTCGGCCGGGCAGTCGGAGGCGGCGCAGCCGGGGCGGGCGGCGGTCGGCGATTCCGTGGCGGCCGCGGCGGTGGCCGGGCCGGCGGCGGCCGTTCCCGCGGCGGCCGCGAGCGCCGCGGCGAGGACGGTTCTACGCGGGGTGGAGCTGGTCATGGGCGGTGACCCCCAGTCGACGAGAACGGTGGACGTACGGGAGAGCCGAAGGGTGGGATGACGGGAGCGTACGGGCCTCCGCACCGGTGGGCGGGCGGGGCCGCGCTGGCCCACTATCCCGGTCCCGGGGGGCCTCCGCCAGCACTTCGGCTCGCGTCGCCGTACCAATATTGGTCTCTACCACTGACGGTGGTACCTCGCTGACCTGCGACGGTCCCCCACTCCCCTACCCTGGGGCCATGAACGACCTCGACCGCGCGGCGCGCGCGCTGCTCCGGCTGCCGCCCTCCTGCGGACCGGTCCGGCTGATCGCGGTCGACGGGCACGCGGGCTCCGGCAAGTCCACCCTCGCGGTCCGCCTCTCCGCCGCCCTCGGTGACGCGCCCGTCCTCCGCCTCGACGACCTCGCCACGCACGAGGAGCTCTTCGAGTGGACCGGCCGGCTCCGGGAGCAGGTCCTGGAGCCGCTCTCGCGCGGCGAGACCGCCTCGTACCGCGCGTACGACTGGCGGCTGCGGCGCTTCGGCGAGGCGCGGGAACTGCCTCCGGCCCCCGTGGTCCTCGTCGAGGGCGTCGGCGCCGGCCGGCGGGTGGTGCGGCCGTTCCTTGCGTGGCTGCTGTGGATGGAGCGCGGCGCCGAGGACTCCTGGGCGCGCGGGCGCCGGCGGGACGGGCCGGAGCAGGCCTCGTTCTGGGAGGGCTGGACCGTGGCGGAGACTCGCCATTTCGCCGAGGACCCCTCCAGACCCTTCGCCGACACCCTGGTACGGGAGTGCCAGGAGGGGTACGACTGGCTTCGCGGGCCTGCCGTGACCGCGGGCACGCGCCAGATCATCACGCACAGTGACGGCCTTCTGTCCGTGAACTGAGGGGGTGGAAGTCCGCTTCCGCAAGTACCTCAACTTCGCTTGACCGACGGGGCGTACAGGTCTTACGTTCTGAATGTGCGGCTTTTCGGAGCCGCCGCGGACACGAAGCCCCCGGTTGTTCCCCCGTGATCGGGGGCTTCGTTCTGCCCCCGGAGGCCCTTTCCGCGCCCTCCCCGGGCCTTCTCCAGCGCCTCATCCGCCCCTGATGCTCACCCAGGGTCACCGCTTCCGGATCATGCGCTTCTCCTTAAGCACGCACCCCCTGCGCAGGTACGATGCCCCCAGGTGCGGTCAAATCCCGTCCATGCGATGACGGTTGTGGGGGACTCGATGGACATCGGCACGCAGGGGTCGCAGACCCCGGCCGAGCTCGCCTGGCTGCGCGGAGTCGACGCCTACACGATGGGCGCGTATCCGCAGGCGGAAGACGAGTTCCGGACGGCGGTACGGATCGATCCCGGGATGGCGGACGCCTGGCTCGGGCTGCACGCGCTCCGGGTCGACACCACGACCGCGCTGCTGCGCATGTACCGCAACCGCGATCGCTTCGGCGAGCAGCGGACCCGGTACCGGCGCACCCTGAACTCCTGGTACTGGCTGGGCTGGTGGGTGCAGCCCGTCCTGGAGAGCCCGCGGGACCTGCTGCTCGCGCACGCCTCCCACTGGCTCGACGGCCGCCATGTACCGGAGCTCGACCGGGCCCTCGCGGGCCTCCCCCCGGTCGACACCGACCCCCAGGTGCGCTTCCTGCACGCCTGCCGTGCCTATCTCGTCAAGGACTGGGACCAGCTCGTCCGGCACACCGAGACCCTCGTCGACGACCCGCTGCTCGGGATCGAGGCCGGACTGTTCGGCGGCATGGCCCGGGTGCGCCTGGAGATGTACAGCCAGGCCGAGCCGCTCCTCTCGGCCTCGCTGATGCGGTGCCGCAGCGAGCAGCCGCAGCGCAAGGAGCTGCGCTACTGGCTCGCCCGCGCCCACGAGGGCACCGGGCGCAGCGCCGCCGCCCTGCCGCTCTACCGGGCCGTGCACCGGATCGACCCGGCGTTCATGGACACCGCGGCGCGGCTCGCGGCGATCGCCGAGTACGACGGGTTCGAGGGCTACGACGGGGTCGACGACCCGGCCGGGCTCGCTGCGGTCGCGCTCGGCACCCTCGGCGGGGGCCTCGGCCAGGACGCCGTGGACACCGTCCCGGGCGCCGAACCCGACCCCGGCGGACTCGGCGACGGGCTGCGGCTCGCGCCCGAACCGGTGCCGCCGGCCGCCTCCGTCACGCCGCCGGAGACAGTACGGCAGAAGGCCCCGCTGCCCGGCCAGCCGGCGCCGCCGCGCTTCCCCGCCGGACCCACCGATCCGGTGCTCCTCGCGGAGGCCCTCGCCGAACTGGAGGGCATGGTCGGGCTCGAACCGGTCAAGCGCCAGGTCAAGGCGCTGTCGGCGCAGCTGGAGATGGCGCGGCTGCGGGCCGGGCAGGGCCTTCCGGTCCAGCCGCCCAAGCGCCACTTCGTCTTCTCCGGCCCCTCGGGCACCGGGAAGACCACGGTCGCCCGGATCCTCGGGCGGGTCTTCTACGCCCTCGGGCTGCTCGGCGGCGACCACCTCGTCGAGGCCCAACGGGCCGACATGGTCGGCGAGTTCCTGGGCCAGACCGCGGTCAAGGCCAATGAGCTGATCGACTCGGCGGTCGGCGGGGTGCTGTTCGTGGACGAGGCGTACGCGCTCTCCAACACCGGCTACAGCAAGGGCGACGCCTACGGGGACGAGGCCCTCCAGGTGCTCCTGAAACGGGCCGAGGACAACCGCGACCACCTCGTGGTCATCCTGGCCGGCTACCCCGAGGGCATGGACCGGCTGCTCAGCACCAATCCCGGCCTGTCCTCCCGGTTCACCACCCGGGTCGACTTCCCCTCGTACCGCCCGCTGGAACTCACCGCCATCGGCGAGGTCCTCGCGGCGGCGAACGGGGACGGCTGGGACGAGGAAGCGCTCGACGAGCTCCGCTCGATCAGCGGGCACGTCGTCGAGCAGGGCTGGATCGACGAACTCGGCAACGGCCGCTTCCTGCGCACCCTGTACGAGAAGTCCTGCGCCTACCGGGACCTGCGGCTCTCCGGATACCCGGGGACCCCGAGCAGGGAGGATCTCGCCACCCTCCGGCTCGCCGACCTCATGCAGGCGTACGGCGAGGTCCTGTCGGGCCGCGGTCCGGTCGACCGCGGCCCGCAGCAGGAGCCGCCGGGCTACTAAAGCGTGTTGCAGAAGGTCGTGTCCGGGCAGGTCAGGGCCGGTTTTGGCACCGGCCTGATCATGCGGCGAGGGCTAGGTTGTGCATGTGGGCGACGGCCTGGACAGCGTGGTGGAGGCCGTTGCCGCGCTGTCGGCAGTCGCGGAGGATCTTGTAGTGCTTCATGCGGGCGAAGGCGTGCTCGACGCGCGCCCGGACCCGTCGGTGCTCGGCGTTGTCCTCCTCCTCGCCGGGCAGCAGGGCTCGGCCGGGGCGTTTGCGGTGCGGGACGACGAGCCCGGTGTTGATGTAGGCGCCGTCGGCCAGCACGGTCACGCCCTCGCAGACGGCGGCCAGGCTGGAGTTCCTCCAGGCCTTGGCGTCCGCGGTGTTGCCGGGCACCGGCCGGGCCGCCGCGACCACGAGCTTGGTGTCGGCGTCGATGATGACCTGCACGTTCGCCGAGAAGCGGTAGTTGCGTGAGGACGCACCGACCTTCCGGTCGCGGACCGGGACGAGGGTGCCGTCCACGATCCACAGCCGCTCGACCGCGTCGGTAGGACGTACTGCCGGCTCGATCGCGAGCAGCGGCCGCAGCCGCTGGATCACCCGGCACACGGTCGCCGGCGAGACGCCGAAGAGCGGGGCGAGCTGCCGCATGGTGAGGTTCGTGCGGTAGTAGACGGCCACCAGCAGCACCCGGTCCGCCAGCGGCAGGCACCACGGCCGGCCGCCACCGGGCCCGTTCCCGCCCCGTTCCCGCACGACCTTCAACAGTCGCTCGAACTGCCGCATCCGCAGACCCGTGAACGTCTCCACCCACAACGGCTCAGCCCTCAACACCCCACGCATACACGGGAAATGCCCGCCACGCAGCCTTCTGCAACACGCTTTAGGGCCTGTCTGACAATTCGCGTCGGATCAGGCCGGGCCGTCCGGTGCGTGCGATCGGCGTGCGGCCGGGACGCCCTCGATGGGGGTCCCCCCGCTCGAGCGAAGCCGAGAGTGGGGGAGGAGCTACTTGGGCGTTTCGGCCGTGCGGCGAGCGTGCGTGCCGGGCGGGCCGGACCCGACGGGAATTGTCAGACAGGCCCTAGGTGTATTGATCACGAGCGTTGTTGACACTGGTCTGGTCTTGAACATGGCGAAGACCTCCGGTGTGGTGGGAGCTGTCTAGGAACTCACCTCACGGAGGTCTTCGTGTCCCACCGTAATGCCCGGCTGACCGTCTTCGGTAGGAGACTGCTGGTCGAACGTGTCTGCTCAGGCCGTCCGGTCGCGCATGTGGCCGCCGAGATGGGCATCTCCCGGGCCACGGCCCACAAATGGATCCGCCGGTGGCGGGCCGAGGGCGACGCGGGTCTGCATGACCGGTCGAGCCGGCCTCGCACGACACCGCACCGGACTCCGGCCGCGGTGGAAGACCGCGTCTGCGGCCTGCGGCAGGCCCGCAAGCTCGGGCCGGCCCGGATCGGCCCGATCGTGGGCCTGCCCGCCTCGACCGTGCACCGGATCCTGACCCGCCACCGGCTCAACCGACTGGCCTGGCTCGACCGGCCGACCGGCACGGTGATCCGCCGCTATGAACGTGACCGCCCCGGCGAGCTGATCCACGTGGATGTGAAGAAACTCGGCCGGATTCCCGACGGCGGCGGCCACAAGGTTCTGGGGCGCCAGGCCGGCCGGGCCGCCCGCAGCCGGATGGGTTTCGACTACGTCCACTCCGCCGTCGACGACCACTCCCGCCTCGCCTACAGCGAGATCCACGGCGACGAGAAGGTCGCGACCTGCGCGGGTTTCCTGGCCCGCGCGGCCGTGTTCTTCCACTCCCAGGGCATCGACCGGATCGAACGGGTCCTGACCGACAACGCCTGGGCCTACCGCAAGGGCCTGGCCTGGAAGGCCGTCCTCGCCGACCTCGGCGCCACCGGCAAGCTCACCCGCCCCTACCGGCCGCAGACCAACGGCAAGGTCGAACGCTTCAACCGCACCCTCCTCGACGAATGGGCCTACCAGCGGCCCTACACCTCCAACAACGAGCGGACCCAAGCCCTGGCAGACTTCCTCCACACCTACAACCACCACCGCTGCCACACCGCACTCGACGGACACCCGCCCATCAGCCGCGTCAACAACCCTGCGGGTCAATACACCTAGGACCTGATCCGACGCGAAGCTTCGGACAGGCCCCGGGCCGCTACGGCGACGCGACCGGCTGGACGCGGTGCGCGGGGTCGCGGACCTCGCCCACCAGCATCTCCAGGACGTCCTCCAGGGCGACCAGGCCCAGGACCCGGCCCTGGCCGTCCGCGACCTGGGCCAGGTGGGTGGCGGCGCGGCGCATCACGGTGAGGGCGTCGTCGAGCGGCAGCTCCGCGCGGAGCGTCGCCATCGGGCGCCACAGCCGCTGCGGCACCGCCCGCTCCCGCTCCTCCAGGTCCAGGACGTCCTTCACGTGCACGAAGCCCATGAAGGTCGCCCGGCCCTCGGCGCGGACCGGGAAGCGGGAGTACCCGGTCCGTACGGTCAGCTCCTCGATCTCGCACGGGGTGACGGTCGGCGGGACCGTGACGAGGGTGGCGGGGGCGATGAGGACGTCCGTCACCGGGCGGCTGCCCAGTTCGAGGGCGTCCTCAAGGCGCTCCTGTTCGACCGGGTCGAGCAGTCCCGCCTGGCCCGCGTCCTCCACGAGACGGCCGAGCTGGGCGCTGGTGAAGACCGCCTCCACCTCGTCCTTCGGCTCCACGTCGAACGCCCGCAGGACCAGCCGGGCGCAGGCCCCGAGCGCGGCCGTGACCGGCCGGCAGAGCCGGGCGAAGCCGACGAGACCGGGGGCGAGCCAGAGGGCGGTGCGCTCGGGGTCGGACATCGCCAGGTTCTTCGGGACCATCTCGCCGATGACGAGGTGGAGGAAGACGACCGCGGCGAGGGCGATGACGTAGCCCAGCGGGTGGATCAGCCCCTCCGGGACACCGACCGAGTGGAAGACCGGTTCGAGGAGCCGGGCGACGGTCGGCTCGGCGACGGCGCCGAGCGTCAGGGAGCAGACGGTGATGCCGAACTGGGCGGCGGCCATCATCTGCGGCAGGTTCTCCAGGCCGTGCAGGACCTGCTTGGCCCTGGCGCCCCCGAGCGGCTCGATCTGGCTGCGCCGGACGGAGACGAGGGCGAACTCGGCCCCGACGAAGAAGCCGTTGGCGAGGACCAGGAGGACGGCGAAGAGGAGTTGCAGGGTGCTCATCGGCCGGCCTCCGCGGGGACGGGCACCGGGTCGGTCATCAGGTCGGCCACCGCGGCTGAAGCCGTCGCGACCGGGTCGAGGCCCGGGGCCGGCGTGCCGGCCTGGTCCTGCTCCGGTGCCGTCCGGACGATCCGCACCCGCTCGGCGCGGTAGCGGTCGACCTGGCGGACCGAGAGGCGCCAGCCGGGGAGCTCGGCGCGGTCCCCGGGCGCCGGGATGCGGCCGAGGAGGTCGGCGACGAGTCCGGCGACGGTCTCGTACGGCCCGTCGGGCACGTCGAGGCCTATCCGGCGCAGGGTGTGGACCCGGCAGGAGCCGTCGGCCTCCCAGGCGGGGCGGCCGTCCTCGGCGGGCGCCGCGGCCAGCTCGGGCCGCTCGTCGTCGGCCGTGTCGTGCTCGTCGCGGACCTCGCCGACGAGCTCCTCCACGATGTCCTCCAGGGTGACGACCCCGGCCGTGCCGCCGTACTCGTCGACGACCACCGCGATCGGCTGTTCCCGGCGCAGCCGCTCCAGGAGCGTCTGGACGGGCAGCGTCTCGGGGACGAGCAGCGGCGGGACCGCGATCCGTCCGACGGGGGTGCGCAGGCGGGCGTGCGGGGCGACGGCGAGCGCGTCCTTGAGGTGGACCATGCCGACGATCTCGTCGATGCGGTCGCGGTAGACCGGGAAGCGCGAGAGGCCGGTGGCCCGGGTGAGGTTGAGGACGTCGGCCGCGGTGGCGTCCCACTGGAGGGCGCTCACCTTCACGCGCGGCGTCATGACCTGCTCGGCGGTGAGACCGCCCAGGCTCAGGGTCCGTACGAAGAGGTCGGCGGTGTCCTGTTCGAGCGCGCCGGCCTGGGCGGAGTGCCGGGCCAGCGAGACGAGTTCGCCGGGGGTGCGCACCGAGTCCAGCTCCTCGGTGGGCTCGACGCCCAGGAGCCGTACCAGCCGGTTGGCGACCTGGTTGAGCAGCGAGATCACGGGCCGGAAGAGGGCCGAGAAGCGGCGCTGCGGGGTGGCGACGAAGCGGGCGACCTGGAGCGGGCGGGAGACCGCCCAGTTCTTCGGGACGAGCTCGCCGACCACCATCTGGACGGCGGAGGCGAGCAGCATGCCGATCACGACGGAGATCCCGGAGACGGCCCCTTCGGGCAGTCCGGTCGCGGTGAGCGGCCCGTGAAGGAGCCCGGCGAGCGCGGGCTCGGCGAGCATGCCGACGACCAGCGAGGTGATCGTGATGCCGAGCTGGGTGCCGGAGAGCTGGAAGGACAGCTCGCGCAGGGCGGTGACGACGGTGCGGGCGCGCCGGTCGCCGGCGGCCGCGGCCCGCTCGGCCTCGGCGCGCTCGACGGTCACGAGACCGAACTCGGCGGCCACGAAGAAGCCGTTGGCGAGGATCAGGAGGAAGGCCGCGAAGAGCAGCAGAAGGGAGACGATCATGCCGCCGCCTCCAGGGAGGGGGCGGCGCAGGTACTACCGGACGATCCGTCCATTGCTGGAGGGAGTCACTCCTCGGGTCGAAGGGTGGTCTCGCGGGCCGCGGCTGCGGCCCTGCACACGCGAGACGGTGGTGCCGCTCGGCACCACCGTCTCCAGAGTAGTCATGGGAACGCCCCGAGGGGCAGGGGGTCGGCCCCCGGATGGGGGACGAACCAGGGTTCAGGCCTGCTCGGCGCTCGTGCCGTGGCTGTCCGCGAGGGCCCGCAGGGCGCGGGCGTCGCGGATCGCCGACTCCTTGGCGATGCCCGGCTGGATGCCGAGCACCGGAAGGCTGGTGCCGTCGCTCAGGTCGAGGAAGACCCAGGGGTCGCCGGGGCGGAGGTTGACCTTGAGGATCTCCGCCCAGGCGAGCCGCCGGGTCCTGGTGATGTTGACGACCGTGACGCCCTCGTCGTCGGCGACGACCTTGGGGCGGCTCAGCAGGACGAGGACCCCGGACAGCAGCGCGGCGGTGAAGACGAAGCTGGCGCGCTCCCCCGGTCCGAGCCGCTCCAGCATCATCGCGACGCCGGTGATGACCACGAACATCGCGACGCTCATGGCCAGCAGGACGGCCCGGGTGCGCCCGGGACGGAAGGTGACCGGGAGGGCGGGCGTCGTGGACTGCGACATCGGGGGTTCCTCAGTGCCTGGTGGGACGGTGCGGGCCGGCCGTCAGAGGCGGCAGGCGTGGATGGCGGTGGTGAGGATGGCGCGGGCGCCGATCTCGTACAGGTCGTCCATGATCCGCTGCGCCTCCTTGGCGGGGACCATCGCGCGGACGGCGACCCAGCCCTCGTTGTGCAGCGGGGAGACGGTCGGCGACTCCAGGCCCGGGGTGAGGGCGACGGCCTGCTCCAGGTGCTCGGCCCGGCAGTCGTAGTCCATCATCACGTACGAGCGGGCGACCAGGACGCCCTGGAGGCGGCGCATGAACTGCTGCACCTGCGGGTGGTCGTCGGAGGCGCCGTGGCGGCGGATGACGACGGCCTCGGAGGTCAGGATCGGCTCGCCGATGACCTCCAGGCCCGCGTTGCGCAGGCTGGTGCCGGTCTCCACGACGTCCGCGATGACCTGCGCGACGCCCAGCTGGATCGCGGTCTCGACCGCGCCGTCCAGGTGGACGACGGAGGCGTCGATGCCCTGGTCGGCGAGGTGCTTGGCCACGATGCCCTCGTAGGAGGTGGCGATCGTCATGCCGCCGAAGTCCTCGGGACCGTTCGCGGTGCCCGGGCGGGTGGCGTAGCGGAAGGTGGAGCGGCCGAAGTTCAGCGGGAGGATCTCCTCGGCACTGGCTCCGGAGTCCAGGAGCAGGTCACGGCCGGTGATGCCGATGTCCAGCTTCCCGGAGGCGACGTAGATCGCGATGTCCTTCGGCCGCAGGTAGAAGAACTCGACCTCGTTGTCGGGGTCGATGACCACGAGCTCCTTGGACTCCTTGCGCTGGCGGTAGCCGGCCTCATGGAGCATTGCCGACGCAGGTCCGGAGAGGGAACCCTTGTTGGGGACGGCGATGCGCAGCATGGGGTGAGCTTCCTTTGCCTGGGAGTTTGGGGAGGGGAGAGACGCGTGTGCTCAGAGGTGGGCGTAGACGTCGTCGAGTGAGATCCCGCGGGCGACCATCATCACCTGGACGTGGTACAGCAGCTGCGAGATCTCCTCGGCGGCCGCTTCCTTGCCCTCGTACTCGGCGGCCATCCAGACCTCGGCGGCCTCCTCGACGACCTTCTTGCCGATGGCATGGACGCCCTTGCCCACCAGCTCCGCGGTGCGGGAGGTGGCCGGGTCGCCGGTCTCTGCCTTGAGCTTGAGCTCGGAGAAGAGCTCTTCGAAACTTTTACTGGTTCCGTTCGCCATGATGGTCCTAAGAGTACGGGGTAAGGGTCGCGCAATCAGCGCCAGGGTTCGCTGACCGTGCGCAGCGTGGTGGCGGTGGCGACAGCTGCGGTAACGGCCTCGTGGCCCTTGTCCTCGGAGGATCCCTCGAGGCCGGCCCGGTCGAGGGCCTGCTCCTCGTTGTCGACGGTGAGGACACCGAATCCGACGGGTACGCCGGTGTCGATCGAGACCTGGGTGAGGCCGTGGGTGACGCCCTGGCACACGTACTCGAAGTGCGGCGTTCCGCCGCGGATGACGACGCCGAGCGCCACGATGGCATCGTAGCCGCGTCCGGCGAGGACCTTCGCCACGACCGGGAGCTCGAAGCTGCCGGGGACGCGAAGGAGCGTCGGCTCGTCGATGCCGAGCTCGCCGAGGGCGCGCAGGGCGCCGTCGACGAGACCGTCCATGATCTTCTCGTGCCACTGCGCCGCGATGACCGCGACCCGGAGGTCGCCGCAGTTCTTCACGCTGAGGACGGGTGCGCCCTTGCCGCTCATGTCTCTCCTAGCCGATTCGTACGTACGTGATCACTGGTTGTTGCAGGTGGAGGCCGGGGAGCCGTCCAGCCAGGGCAGGTCGTGCCCCATCCGGTCCCGCTTGGTGCGCAGGTAGCGGAGGTTGTGCTCGCCGGCCTTGACCGGCATGGGCTCGCGGCCCTCGACGCGCAGGCCGTGCCGGGTGAGGGCGTCGATCTTGTCGGGGTTGTTGGTCATCAGGCGCAGGCTGCGGACGCCGAGGTCGGCGAGGATCTGCGCGCCGGCCGCGTAGTCGCGGGCGTCGGCGGGGAGTCCGAGTTCCAGGTTGGCGTCGAGGGTGTCGCGGCCCTGCTCCTGGAGCTCGTACGCGCGCAGCTTGGACAGCAGTCCGATGCCGCGGCCCTCGTGGCCGCGCAGGTAGACGACGACGCCGCGGCCGGCCTCGGTGATCCGGTCCATGGAGGCGTGCAGCTGGGGGCCGCAGTCGCAGCGCTGCGACTGGAAGATGTCGCCGGTCAGGCACTCGGAGTGGACCCGGACGAGGACGTCCTCGCCGTCGCCGATCTCGCCGTGGACGAGGGCGACGTGCTCGACGCCGTCGACGGTGGAGCGGTAGCCGTACGCGGTGAACTCGCCGTGCGCGGTGGGGAGCTGGACCTCGGCCTCGCGGCGGACGGTCGGCTCGGCGGAGCGGCGGTAGGCGATCAGGTCCTCGATGGAGATGATCGTCAGGCCGTGCTTGCGGGCGAAGGGGACCAGCTCGGGCAGGCGCAGCATCACGCCGTCCTCGCCGGCGATCTCGACGATCGCGCCGGCCGGGCGGAGGCCCGCGAGGCGGGCGAGGTCGACGGCGGCCTCGGTGTGTCCGTTGCGGACGAGGACGCCGCCGGGCTTGGCGCGCAGCGGGAAGATGTGGCCGGGGCGGACGAAGTCGGACGGCTCGTGGCTGCCGGAGGCCAGCATCCGCAGGGTGGTGGCGCGGTCGGCGGCGGAGATGCCGGTGGTGACGCCGTGGGCGGAGGACGCGTCCACGGAGACGGTGAAGGCCGTGCGCATCGACTCGGTGTTGTGCTCGACCATCTGCGGGAGTTCGAGGCGCTGCAGCTCCTCGTCCTCCATGGGGGCGCAGATCAGGCCGCGGCACTCGCTCATCATGAAGGCGACGATCTCGGGGGTGGCCTTCTCGGCGGCGATGACGAGGTCGCCCTCGTTCTCGCGGTCCTCGTCGTCGACGACCACGACGGGCCGGCCGGCGGCGATGTCGCGGATGGCCTGCTCGACGGGGTCGAGGGCGAGGTCGGTGGCGTCCCACAGCGGAAGCGCGCTCATGCCGTGGCTCCTTCCAGGGCGGGGGCGGTGCGGGTCCGGAGCCACCAGTCGCGCATGCCCCAGATGACGAGGGCGAAGTAGACGACGTAGACGAGGCCGGAGAAGGCGAGCCCGCTGTTGAAGGCGAGCGGGACGCCGACGAGGTCGACGAGGAGCCAGGCGAACCAGAACTCCACGAGGCCGCGGGCCTGGGCGATCATCGCGACGAGGGTGCCGACGAAGATGTACGCGTCGGCCCAGGGGCTCCAGGAGAGCGACGGGTAGAGGGTGAAGAGGCCGCCGACGGCGAGGGTGCCGAGGGCCGCGCCGGCGAGGAGCAGTCCGCGCTCCTTCCAGGTGGCGAAGCGGACGGCGATGGAGCCGTCCTGCGCCTGCTGCTTGCCGCGGTTCCACTGCCACCAGCCCCAGGCGGCGACGCCGATGACGAGGAGCTGCTTGCCGACGCCGCCGGAGAGGTGGGCGGTGGCGTAGGCGCCGACGAGGATGACGCCGGAGAGCAGTTGGGCGGGCCAGGTGAGGATGGAGCGGCGCCAGCCGAGGGCCAGGGCGATCAGACCGATCGTGTTGCCGATCATGTCGGACCACATGATGTGCTGGCCGAAGACGGCGAACGCCTCGGAGTTGAGCCAGTTCACTTCTCGTTCTCCTTGGCGTCGGTGCCGAGCAGCCGCTCGACGTACTTGGCGATGACGTCCACTTCGAGGTTGACCGGGTCGCCGGACTGCTTGATGCCGAGCGTGGTCAGGTCGAGGGTGGTCGGGATGAGGCTGATGGTGAACCAGTCGTCGGCGACCTCGACGACGGTGAGGCTGACGCCGTCGACCGTGATCGAGCCCTTCTCGACGACGTAGCGGGAGAGGTGGGCGGGCAGGCCGACCTTGACGAGTTCCCAGTGCTCGGACGGGGTCCGCTCCAGGATGGTGCCGGTGCCGTCGACGTGGCCCTGGACGATGTGACCGCCGAGGCGGCCACCGACGGCCATGGGCCGCTCCAGGTTGACGCGGGAGCCGACCGCGAGGGCACCGAGGCTGGAGCGCTTGAGGGTCTCGGCCATGACGTCGGCGGTGAACTCGCCGCCGCCGAACTCGACGACCGTGAGACAGACACCGTTGACGGCGATGGAGTCGCCGTGCTGGGCGCCTTCCGTGACCAGGGGGCCGCGCAGCCGGAAGCGGGAGGCGTCCTCCAGCTGCTCGACGGCGACGACCTCTCCCAGTTCTTCGACGATTCCGGTGAACACGGTCAGGCTCCCTTGAGGGTGGCGGTGATGCGGATATCGGATCCGATGGGCGCGGTCTCGGTGATGTCGAGCCGCAACGCTTCGGTGAGGGTGGTGATTCCGGCGTCGGCAAGGGCGGCGGGGCCCGCGCCGAGGAGGACCGGGGCGAGGTAGCCGACGACCTGGTCGACGGCGCCCGCGGCGAGGAAGGCGCCCGCTAGGGTGGGGCCGCCTTCGAGGAGTACGGAGCGGACACCGCGCGCGTGCAGGGCGTCCAGGAGGGCGGGGACGGAGAGGCCGCGCTCGGCCCTGGGGAGCCGTACGACGTCCGTGAGGGTGGTCTCGGCGTCCTCGGCGATCGCGATCAGGGTGGGTCCCGCGTCGTCGAGGATCCGGGCGCCGGGCTTGACGGCGGTGGCCTCGGTGTCGACGACGACCCGCAGCGGCTGCACGGCTCCTTCGACGCCCCGGACGGCCAGGTGGGGGTCGTCGGCGCGGGCGGTGCCGGAGCCGACGACGACGGCGTCGGCCTCGGCGCGCAGCCGGTGGACGTCGGCGCGGGACTCGGCGGAGCTGATCCAGCGGGAGGTGCCGTCGGCGGCGGCGATCCGGCCGTCGAGGGTGGCGGCGTACTTCCAGCGGACGAAGGGGCGGCCGCGGCGGACGGAGGTGAGCCAGGCGAGGTTGCCGGCCTCGGCCTCGTCCTCCAGGAGGCCCTGCTCGACCTCGATCCCGGCGGCGCGGAGGGTGTCGGCACCGCCGGTGGCCTGCGGGTTCGGGTCGGCGACGGCGTACACGACGCGGCTGATGCCGGCCTCGATCAGGGCCTGGGCGCACGGGCCGGTGCGGCCGGTGTGGTTGCAGGGTTCGAGGGTGACGTACGCGGTGCCGCCGCGGGCCAGGACGCCGGCCGCGCGCAGGGCGTGGACCTCGGCGTGGGGGCCGCCGGCGCGCTGGTGGAAGCCTTCGCCGACCGGGTGGCCCGAGGCGTCGGTGATGACGCACCCGACGACCGGGTTGGGGCTGGTGGCGCCGAGACCGCGTGCGGCGAGCTCGACGGCGCGTCGCATGGCGGTGGTGTCGGCCTGCTGGGCCACCGGGTCCTCCTGCCTCTTCGGGCACGGACTCCGGGGCCTGTCGATGACGACAGAGAGCGGGTACGACGCTTCGCACGGGTATGCCGGTACGGCCGGAGGTCCACGGGTGCGCCGACGGAACGCGGCCACCAGCGGACGTACGGCCGGCACACCCCTGGTAGGGGTCGCCCGCCGCGCACTGCCTCCCATCCGGACTTTCACCGTCGGTCCAGGAATCTCACCTGGTCAACCGGCCGCTGGCTTGCGGACGGGTCGCGGACTATACCGCCGGTTCGGAATTACACCGACCCCGGAGTGCGCTGCTGCTGATACAGGGCCAGTGTGCCACGAGCGGCGTAGATCGCCAGGCCCGGGCCCTGTGGGCTGACTCACAGATTCCCACACACGGCTTCTTTGGTCCAGACCTATTGACGCACTGGTCTAGTCCTCTTAATCTCCGTGTCACCTCCGAGGTGACGGTCCGTCGGTGTGCGCACTCCACGGGCCCAACACGTACCACCCCCCTGTTCGTTGCGTGTCTTCGACCTCCCCAGGAGGACCGATCGTGCTGTCCCCCACGACCAAGAGAGCCTCGCTGTTCGCGTCCGGCGCGGCCGTCGCCGGGCTGCTGCTCAGCTCACTCTCCGGCGGCGTCTCGTACGCCGCCGACAACGAGTCCTGTCGCCCCGACGGGCTCTACAAGACCCCGGGCGTCGACGTCCCGTACTGCTCGGTCTACGACACCGAGGGCCGCGAGAAGATGGGCGCGGACCACCAGCGCCGGGTCATCGGCTACTTCACCGGCTGGCGCACCGGCAAGAACGGCCAGCCCGCGTACCTGGCCAAGGACATCCCGTGGGACAAGATCACCCACATCAACTACGCCTTCGGCCACGTCGGCGGCGACAACAAGCTCTCCGTGGGCACGGACGGCCCGGACAACGCGGCCACCGGGATGACCTGGCCCGGTGTCGCCGGCGCGGAGATGGACCCCGCGTACCCGTACAAGGGCCACTTCAACCTGCTCAACAAGTTCAAGAAGCAGCACCCGAACGTCAAGACGCTGATCTCGGTCGGCGGCTGGGCGGAGACCGGCGGCTACTTCGACGACAGCGGCAACCGGGTGAGCTCCGGCGGCTTCTACTCGATGGCCACGAACGCCGACGGTTCGGTCAACCAGGCCGGGATCGACACCTTCGCGAACTCGGCCGTCGACTTCATCCGGAAGTACGGGTTCAACGGCGTCGACATCGACTACGAGTACCCGACCACGATGAAGGACTCGGGCAACCCGCTCGACTGGCAGCTCTCCAACGCGCGCCGCGCCGGACTCGTGCAGGGCTACGCGGCCCTCATGAAGTCCCTGCGCGAGAAGCTGGACACGGCCGGCGCCGCCGACGGCAGGCACTACCTGCTGACCGTCGCCGCCCCGTCCTCCGGCTACCTGCTGCGCGGCATGGAGACCTTCCAGATGCAGAGGTATCTGGACTACGTCAACATCATGTCCTACGACCTGCACGGCGCCTGGAACGAGTACGTCGGCCCCAACGCCTCGCTCTTCGACGACGGCAAGGACGCCGAGCTCGCCGCCGCGAACGTCTACGGCTCCTCGCAGTACGGCTCCATCGGCTACCTCAACACCGACTGGGCGTACCACTACTTCCGCGGCTCCCTGCCGGCCGGCCGCATCAACATCGGCCTGCCCTACTACACCCGCGGCTTCAAGAACGTGCAGGGCGGCACCGACGGCCTGTGGGGCAAGGCCGCCACGACCACCTGCCCGGCCGGCGCCGGCCTGACCAAGTGCGGCGACGGCGCCAGCGGCATCGACAACCTCTGGCACGACAAGGACACCAACGGCGTCGAGTCGCCCGCCGGCTCCAACCCGATGTGGCACGCCAAGAACCTGGAGAAGGGGATCGTCGGCGACTACGTCACCCAGTACGGCTTCCCCTCGAACACCACGCTGACCGGCACCTACGCCCGCAAGTACGACGCGACCCTGGTCGCGCCGTGGCTGTGGAACGCCGACAAGAAGGTCTTCCTCTCCACCGAGGACGAGCAGTCCGTGGCCGCGAAGGCCGACTACGTGGTGGACCGCGGCATCGGCGGCACCATGGTCTGGGAGATGGCCGGGGACTACGCCTGGAACGCCGGCAAGGGCCAGTACGAGATGGGCTCCACGCTCACCTCGCTGATGTACGACAAGTTCAAGGCGGCCACCCCGTACGGCGCGAAGAAGTCGAACAAGGCGCTGCCGACCCAGGCCGTGAAGATCGACACCCAGTTCACCGAGTTCAAGCTGGGCGACTCGAACTACCCGATCACGCCGAAGATCAAGATCACCAACAACACGGCGACGACGCTGCCCGGCGGCACGGAGTTCCAGTTCGACTACGGCACCTCGGCTCCGGACAACGCCTCCGACCAGTCCGGTTTCGGCACGAAGGTCATCAGCAGCGACCACACGGGCTCCAACGTGGGCGGCCTCAAGGGCGACTTCCACCGCGTCTCCCTGAAGCTCCCGGCCTGGCAGTCGCTCGCCCCGGGCGCGACGGTCGACCTGGCCTTCAACTACTACCTGCCGGTGTCCACCCCCTCCAACTGGACGGTGAACATCAACGGCACGACGTACGCCCTCGCCGGCGACCTGGCGCGCGGCACGACGGTCGTGGAACCGGGCAGCACCACGCCGCCCACCACGCCGCCGACGACGCCGCCCACCACCCCGCCGACGACTCCCCCGACCACGCCTCCGACGACGCCGCCCACCACGGGCTGCACCGCCCCGGCGTACGTGGCCGGCCAGGTCTACACCGGGGGCACCACCGTCTCCCACAAGGGCCACCAGTGGAAGGCCCAGTGGTGGACCCAGAACGAGGAGCCGGGCACGACCGGCGACTGGGGCGTCTGGAAGGACCTCGGCACCTGCTGACGCACCCCCGCTGAAACCCCCGGCGGCGGACACTCACGGCCCTTGCCCCCGCCGGGCCCTCTCCGCGCCGCGCCCCCCTGTCCGGGGCGCGGCGCGGTCGCGTGCGCGCTCCCGGGCGGTCAGTCTGGAGAGATGAGCACGATCCTGGTGACCGGCGGTACGGGAACGCTCGGCCGTCCCGTCTGCGAGCGGCTGCGCGCGGACGGCCACGAGGTGCGCGTCCTCAGCCGTCACTCGCCCCCGTACGCCGTCGACCTGCGCAAAGGCGGACCACTGCTCGACCGGGCGGTCGACGGGGTCGACGCGGTCGTCCACTGCAGCAACATCCTGCGCGGCGACAAGGAGGCCGCCCGCCTCCTGATCGAGGCCTCGCGGCGGGCCGGGGTGCCGCACCTGCTGTACATCTCGATCGTCGGCGTCGACCGGGTGCCGCTCGGCTACTACCGGACCAAGTACGCGGTGGAACGCATGATCCAGCAGTCCGGCGTCCCGTGGACCCTGCTGCGGGCCACCCAGTTCCACGACCTGATCCTCCAGCTGCTCCAGGGCCTCGCCAAGCCGCCCGTCATGCTGCTGCCCAAGGAGGTCAGGGACCAGCCGCTGGAGGTGACCGAGGCCGCCGGGCGCCTCGCCGAGCTCGCCGCCGGGCCGCCGCTGGGCCGGGTGGACGACATGGGCGGCCCCGAGATCCGCACCTTCGACGAGCTGGCCCGCGCCTACCTGCGGGCGAGCGGACGCACGCGCCGACTGGTGGAGGTGCCGCTGCCGGGCCGGGTCTACCGGGCGCTGCGACGCGGCGGGCACCTGGCTCCGGACCGCGCGGTGGGCCGGGTGACGTTCGAGCAGTTCCTCGAAGCGCGCTTCGGTGCTCAGGGCCTGTCCGACCCTGATCCGCCGGACAGTGCCTAGGGGAACAGCTCGTCCTGGGCCGCGTCCCGCGCCCTCAACAGGGCGCCGCGCAGGACCGCCGCGTCGCCGAGGGCGGTGGCGCGGACCTCCGTACGGAGCGGGGAGAGGGCCGCGAGTTCGGTCTCCACGCGCGCGGCGAGGGCGGCGCCGCCCTGGTGGCCGGTCTCCCCGGCGAGGACCACGCAGCCGGGGTCCAGGACGGAGACGACGGCGGCCGCGCCGATGGCGAGGCGGCGGGCGAGGGCGTCGAGGAAGGGTCCGTGGCCGGAGGCGAGCGCGCCGGCCGGGTCGAGGCCGTGGTCGGCGGCGAGGGCGGCGACGGCCGCCGTGCAGGCCAGTTCGTGGAAGCCGCCGTCGCAGCCGGTGGCCGAGGGCAGTCCGGAGGTGCCGGGGACCGGCATGAAGCCGATCTCCCCCGCGCCGCCCGAGGCGCCCCGGCGGAGGCGCCCGTCGAGGACGACGGCGGCGCCGACGCCCTGGCCGAGCCAGAGCAGGACGAAGTCCTCGCGGTCGCTGGCCGCGCCCTCGCGGAGCTCGGCGACGGCGGCGAGGTTGGTCTCGTTCTCGACGAGCACGTGGGCGGGCAGCCGTTCCTGGAGGACGCCGACGAGCCGGCGGTGCCAGGCGGGCAGCCCCGAGGAGTCGCGCAGCTCGCCGGTGGCGGGGTCGATCAGCCCGGGGGCGCCGACGGCGACGCTGTGCAGCGGTTCGGCGCCCGCCTCCCGCACGGTCCGCTCCAGGAGGGCGACGGCCTTCTCGACGGCGGGCCCCGTGCCGCTGTCGTCGCCGACGGGGACGGACGCCTCGGCGAGCGTGGTGCCGAGGAGGTCGGCGACGGTGACGGAGACGGAGCGGGTGCGGACGTCGAGGGCGGCGAGGTGGGCGCGGTCGGCGACGATCCCGTAAAGCTTGGCGTTGGGGCCGCGGCGCTCGGCTCCGGCCTCGCCGACGACGTGGACGAGTCCGGAGCCCTGGAGCCGCTCGACGAGGTCGGCGACGGTCGGCCGGGAGAGTCCGGTGAGCGTCTTGAGCTGAGTGGCCGTCAACGGGCCTTCGTCCTGGAGCAGTCGCAGGGCGAACCGGTCGTTGATGGCTCGTGCGGTGCTCGGGGATGCGGCCATGCGGTGATCCTCTCAGATGCGGGGGCCCGCACAGCATCTATTTATCAGGCAGGGTTCCTGATAGTTTACGCGGCACACACCACGAGCACCCACGACCACAGGGAGGGCCCATGGCGGCGGACACCGTCACACGCACCGATCGCCTCCGGCGCGCGCGCTTCGCCGTCGCCGCCGTCTTCTGCGTCCACGGCGCGGTCACCGGCAGCTTCGCGACCCGGATCCCCTGGATCCAGGAGCACGCGGGCATCGGCGCCGGGCAGCTCGGGCTCGCGCTCGCCTTCCCCGCGCTCGGCGCCTCCCTCGCGATGCCGCTCGCCGGGACCGTCTCGCACCGCTTCGGCGCCCGCACGGCGCTGCGCGGCCTGCTCGCCCTGTGGACCCTCGCACTCGCCCTGCCCTCGCTCGCCCCGAACATCTGGGGACTGTGCGGAGCGCTGCTCGTGTTCGGGGCGACCGCCGGCATGTCCGACGTGGCGATGAACGCGCTCGGCGTCGAGACCGAGAACCGGCTCGGCCGGTCCATCATGTCGAGCCTGCACGGGATGTGGAGCGTCGGCGCCCTGCTCGGCTCCGCCGCCGGCACGGTCGCCGCCCACCTCGGCGGCGACGCCCGGCTGCACCACCTGATCGCCGCCCTCGTGCTCACCGCGCTCGGCCTGGTCTTCTGCCAGGGCGTGCTCGACGTGCGCAGCACCCCGGAGGAGGAGCCGCCGCCGCGCTTCTCGCTGCCGCCGAGGTCCGCGCTGATCATCGGCGCCATCGGCTTCTGCGGGGTGTTCGCCGAGGGCGCCAGCCTCGACTGGTCGGCCGTCTACCTCCGGGACGAGCTGGGCAGCTCGGCCGGGCTCGCGGCCGCCTCCACGACCGCCTTCGCGCTGACGATGGCGGTGGCGCGCCTCGCCGGAGACCGGGTGGTGGACCGCTTCGGGGCCGTTCGTACGGTACGGGTCGGGGGCGCCGTCGCCACCCTCGGCGGGGTCCTGGTGGTCCTCGCCCCGCACGCCGCCGTCGCGATGGCGGGATTCGGCCTGATCGGACTGGGGATCGCGGTCGTCGTCCCGCTGGCCTTCGCGGCGGCCGGGCGCAGCGGCCCGAACCCGAGCCAGGCCATCGCGGGCGTCGCCACCATCACGTACACCTCGGGTCTCATCGCCCCCTCGGCCATCGGCGGCATCGCCGACGCGACCTCCCTGGTCATCTCCTTCGGCCTGGTCACGCTGCTCGCCCTGGGGCTCGTGCTCGGCGCGGGCGTGCTGAGGACCGCCGCGCGGGAGACGGCGGCGGGGACGCCGGAGCCGGCGAAGAGCGCGGGGCCTGTGGCATAGACCGAGCGGCATCCCGAAATCCCAGGTCCGCGGCCGTGGCGCCTACCATATGGCTGAACTTTCGCGGTCTCGACACGGCCGCCGGAACCGGAGAACGGGAGCAGACCTCATGAACCTCGGCGTGCGCTGGACCCTGCACGGCGACGGGAGAACACCCGCTCCGGGAGCCGTCGTCCGCCCGGACGAGCGGCTCTCCTGGCCCCGTACGGCCGGACTCGGCGCCCAGCACGTCGTCGCGATGTTCGGGGCGTCGTTCGTCGCCCCGGTCCTCATGGGTCTCGACCCGAACCTGGCGATCATGATGTCCGGTGTCGCCACCGCGATCTTCCTGCTCGCGACCCGCGGCACCGTCCCGTCCTACCTGGGCTGCTCGCTCTCCTTCGTCGGCGTCGCCGCCGCCATCCGGGCCTCGGGCGGCACCAGCGCCACCGTCACCGGTGCGGTGTTCGTCGTCGGCGGGGTGCTGTTCCTGGCCGGTCTCGCCGTGAAGAGGTTCGGCGCGCGGATCATCCACGCGGCGATGCCGCCGATCGTGACCGGCGCGGTCGTCATGCTGATCGGTTTCAACCTGGCGCCGGTCACGGCGTCGACGTACTGGCCGCAGGACCAGTGGACGGCCCTCCTCGTGATGCTGTTCACCGGTCTCGCCGTGGTGTGCCTGCGCGGCTTCTGGTCCCGGATCGCGATCTTCCTCGGCCTGATCTTCGGCTACGCCGTCTCCTGGGTCTTCGACCTCGTCTTCGGCAAGATCCACTCGGTGTCGCCGAGCGGCCAGGTCACCGACCACTGGCGGCTCGACCTCTCCGGCGTCTCCCAGGCCGACTGGATCGGCCTGCCGTCCCTGCACGGCCCGAGCTTCGAGTGGTCCGCGATCCTTGTGGCGCTGCCCGTGGTCATCGCGCTGATCGCCGAGAACGCCGGTCACGTGAAGGCCGTCGGCGAGATGACCGGCACCTCGCTCGACGACAAGCTCGGCACCGCGATCGCCGCCGACGGCGTCGCGTCCATGCTCTCCACCGGCGTGGGCGGCCCGCCGAACACCACGTACTCCGAGAACATCGGCGTCATGGCCGCCACCCGGGTCTACTCCACCGCCGCCTACTGGGCCGCCGCCGGCTTCGCGCTGCTCTTCGGCCTCTGCCCGAAGTTCGGCGCGGTCGTCGCCGCGATCCCCGGCGGTGTCCTCGGCGGCATCACCGTGATCCTGTACGGCATGATCGGCCTGCTCGGCGCCCAGATCTGGATCAACGCCGAGGTCGACCTGCGCAACCCGCTCAACCTGGTCCCGGCCGCCGCCGGCATCATCATCGGCGTCGGCGGCGTGAAGCTGCACTTCACCGACACCTTCGAACTGGGCGGCATCGCGCTCGGCACGATCGTCGTGATCACCGGCTACCACGTGCTGCGGGCCTTCGCCCCGGCCCACCTCAAGACCCAGGAACCCCTCCTGGACGCGGGCACCAGCTCGTACGAGACGGAGACGGAAGACGTGTCGAAGAACTGAGTGATTCGCCCGTTCTGGGTAAGCCGGTCCCGAGGAGTTCCCTCCCGGGCCCGGCGGCTGGGAGCCTGCCCCCATGACGCAGACCCAGTGGACCCCGGAACGGATCGGCCCGTTCGTCGCGGTCGACCCCGTGGTGGACCGGATGCGGGCGCTTCGCGCGGCCTGGCATCCGGCCGACGGGGTCGCCGTCTTCAACCGGGTCTATCTGACGGTCACCGAGGAGATCGGCCACGCCCTCGACGCGGGCGCCTTCGCCGACCGGCGGGCCGCCGCGACCCTCGACGTGCGGTTCGCGGAGCGCTACCTCGCGGCGGTCGACGCCGCCGCCACCGGCCGTCCCGCGCCCGCCTGCTGGCGGCCCCTCTTCCACTACCGGCGCCATCCCGGCGTACGGCCGCTGCAGTTCGCGCTCGCCGGGATCAACGCCCACATCGGCCACGACCTGGCGCTCGCGGTGGTCGACGCCTGCCGGATCCTGGAGTGCGCGCCGGCCGACCTGGAGGACGAGTTCGACCGGGTCGGCGACATCCTCGTCCTCCTGGAGGAGCGCATCCGGGAAGAACTGATGCCGGGCCCGGACCTCCTGGAGGTCGCGGACCCGCTGACGCATCTGCTCGGCTGCTGGAGCCTGGACCGGGCCCGTGACGGGGCCTGGCTCGCCGCCCGCTCGCTGTGGCAGCTGCGGCGGCTGCCCGACCTGGCCGAGGAGTTCACGGAACGCCTCGACCGGTCGGTGGGCCTGGTGGGGCGGATGCTGCTCACACCCCTGACCAGGCCCTGACCTCTCGGTCCGTACCGGGGATCAGTCCTCCGGCAGCTCGACCGGGGCGATCTCGTCGTACACGTCGCCCGGACCCGGGTTGGTGCCGTCGGTCGCGCCACCGAAGTGGTGCATGACGCCCCAGACCGCGTTGAGCGCCGTCTGCACCGCGCCCTCGGCCCAGCCGGCCGTCCAGGAGATGTCGTCGCCGGCGAGGAAGATGCCCCGCTTGTCCTCCGGCAGCCGGTCCTGCATGAAGTGCGTGAACAGGCGACGCTGGTAGCGGTAGTGGCCCGGCAGGTTCGCCTTGAAGGCGCCCATGAAGAAGGGCTCGTTCTCCCAGGAGACCGTCACCGGGTTGCCGATGATGTGCTTCCGGATGTCGACCTTCGGGTAGATCTCTCCGAGCGACTTCAGCATGACCTCCATCCGCTCGTTCGCCGAGAGCGGCAGCCACTTCAGGCTGTCGTCGCACCAGGTGTACGAGAGGCAGATCGTGGCCGGCTTGTCCGGGCCGTCGTCCAGGAGGTAGGTGCCGCGGGTCATCCGGTCGGTCAGCGTCATCGACATGACGTCCCGGCCGGTCTCCTCGTCCTTGTCCAGCCAGAACGGCCGGTCGACCGGCACGAAGAGCTTCGAGGACTCCATGTAGTGGGTGCGCTCGATCGCCGTCCAGTGGTCGATCGGGAAGAGCGAGTCGTCGCAGGCGATCTTGGACAGCAGCATCCAGGACTGGGCGGTGAAGATCGCCGCCTGGTACGTGCGGATGTCGCCGGAGGCGTCGGTGACCGTGATGCGGTTGCCGGCGGTCCGGTTCAGCCGGGTCACGGCCGGCTTCGGGGTGCCGTCGTGCAGGGAGCTGAGCGAGGTGCCCTGCGCCCAGTGGACGATCTTCTCCGGCTCGCGCTCCCACAGGCGCAGCGGCAGCTGCTGCGAGCCGCCGACGATGCCGCGGTGGTGGTCGTCGGCCTCGGTGTAGACGACGCGGAGGATCTCCAGGATGGAGTTGGGGAAGTCGGTGTCCCAGCCGCCGGTGCCGAAGCCGACCTGGCCGAAGATCTCGCGGTGGCGGAAGGACTTGAAGGCCTCGGACTCGCACAGGAAGCCGTAGAAGGTCTGGTTGTCGAGCTTCTCGACGAGCTTCGCCCAGATCTCGCGGATGCGCGGGACGTCGCGCTCGCGCATGGCCTGGTTCATGTCGGAGAAGTCGGCGCCCTCGTCGAGGCACTTGTTCCAGGCCTCGGCGACATCGCGGTAGACCTGCGGCAGGTCGGCGATCGTCTCGGCGTAGTGCGACTCGCCCTTGAGGTCGACGACGGTCGACGGGGTGGCCGGGGCCAGCGGGTTCGGGAACTCCCTGGTCTCCAGGCCGACGAGGTCGATGTAGTGCTGGAACGCGGTCGAGGAGGGCGGGAAGCGCATGGCGCCCATCTCGGCGGTCAGGCCCTCGGTGCCGGTGCCCTCGAAGCCGACGGTGCGCAGGCGTCCGCCGATCTCGTCCGCCTCGTAGACGACGGGCTTGAGGCCCATCTTCATGAGCTCGTACGCGGCGATGATGCCGGAGAGCCCGCCGCCGATGACGGCGACCTCGGTGCCGTGCTCGGTGGCCGGTATCTGGCCGAGCCCGGCCGGGTGGGCCAGGAAGTCGTCGTAGGCGTACGGGAAGTCCGGACCGAACATGGTGATCGGCGGCTGGCCGTCGCTGTGCGGGACGGCGGTCGTGGGCACCGTGGACGTCATGGGGTACGGACTCCTTGCACGGAAAAAATGGGGGGTGAGGCGGGGAGGTGGGTGGGGCGGCTCAGACGAGGGAGCCGTAGAGGCCCGGGCGCCGGTCGCGGAGGTAGGGGTTCTCCTGGCGGGAGGCCGCGAGGAAGGCCGGGTCGACGTCGCCGATGACGAGCTCCTCGCCGCGTCCGGCGCGGGCCCGGGCGGTGCCGTCGGGGCCGGCCAGGGTGGAGAGGCCGACGAACTCGAAGTCGCCCTCGGGGCCGGTCCGGTTGGCGTACGCGAGGTAGAGCTGGTTCTCGAAGGCGCGGACCGGCACCACCGACAGGGGCACGACCTCGGCGGGGTGCATGAGCGCGGTCGGTACGAGGAGGAGGTCCGTACCGGCCAGCGCGTGCGCCCGCACGTTCTCGGGGAACTCGACGTCGTAGCAGATCATCATGCCGACGGTGAGCCCGCCGAGCTCCGCCTGGACGACCGGCTGGTCGCCGGGGGTGAACCACTGCGTCTCGAAGTCCCCGAAGAGGTGGGTCTTGCGGTACCGCGCGAGCGGGACGCCGTCGGCGCCGATGAGCTGCGCGGAGTTGTACAGGACGCCGTGCCGCTCGGTGTCCCGCTCCGGGTAGCCGTAGCCGACGGCCAGGCCGTGGCGCACGGCGATGGCCGCGACGGCGCGGGCGGAGGGGCCGTCGACGGGCTCGGCCAGGCGCGCGATGTCGGCGCCGATGGCGTAGCCGGTCAGGAAGAGCTCGGGGGCGAGCAGGACGCCCGCTCCGGCGGCCGCGGCGCGGGCGGCGGCCTCGTCGAGGATCTTGAGGTTGGCGGCCACGTCACCGAGCTCACCGGAGCTCTGGAGCAGGGCGGTGCGCAGCGCGGGCATCGGCGATCCTCGGCGGTCGGAAGTACAGGGGGAAGACGTCAAAAACGGTACGGTTTCGCGCTCGGCCGGGACAAGGCGGCAGCGTTGCGGACCGACCGTCGAACCGTTGCGCGATCGGCGGTCGCCGCGTCGATTCGTTGCGTACGGCTCCGACCGGGGTCGTACGGCTCCCCCGCCGCGCGGCGGAGACGAGGACCGTTCCTCGGCACGACGCCCCGGAGCGGGCCGGGCGGAAGAGTGATGACCGTCCGGTTGACCTGCCGAAAGGACCGACATGAACCGCCGTACGAAGATCGGGGCTCTGGCCGCCGCCCTGCTGATCACCGCCGGGGCCGCAGGCTCCGCCGTCGCTTCGGGGGACGGTGACGGCGGCAGCCGCGAGGCGGCGGCGCTGACCGGGACGGCGAAGCTCTACCGGCCGGCCGGGGATGACATCACGTTCAGCTTCGATGCCCACCTGGCGGCGAAGGATCGGCGGGACCCGACGAAGGCCACCGGCACGTTCACCTTCAGCCACTACATCGGGGATCTCGGCGCCGCGGCCGATGTGAAGGTGGACTGCCTGGTCACGGGCGGGAAGGTGGCGGTGGTCACGGGGGTGATCACCCATGGGGAGGGCCTGCTCGCCCCGGCCGTGGGCAAGCGCGTGGGCATCTCCGTGCACGACACGGGCAAGGGACGGGACCGGCTGGGCTACAGCTGGATGGCGTCCAACAATCCGCTGAACGACGAGGTGCCGAAGTGCACGAGCGCCGCGCCCTTCGAGAAGACAAGGGCGGGCACCGGTGACTTCAACGTCCTGCCGTGGGAGGTCCCGTACACCTAGACGTACGCGAAAAGCCCGAAGGGCGGTGCGGGAACCACGGCCCGCACCGCCCTTCGTCCAGCTGCCCGCCAGGGCTACGCGGGCGAGCCGGAGGAGAAGCGCCGCAGGAGCGGCGAGAGCACCAGGACGGACTTGGTGCGCTCCACGAAGGGCTCGCCCGCGATCCGCTCCAGGACGCGCTCGAAGTGGCGCATGTCCGAGGCGAAGACCTGGACGACGGCGTCCGCGTCACCGGTGACGGTCGACGCGGACACCACCTCGGGATACCGCTCCAGGCCTCGCCGGATGTCCTCCGGCGAGGTGTTGTGGCGGCAGTAGATCTCGACGAAGCCCTCGGTCTCCCAGCCGAGCGCCGCCGGGTCCACCCGGACGGTGAAGCCGGTGATGGCGCCCTCGGCCCGGAGCCGGTCCACGCGCCGCTTCACGGCGGGTGCGGAGAGTCCGACGAGCGAGCCGATGTCGGCGTAGCTGCGGCGGGCGTCTTCCGCGAGGGCGTGGACGATGCGTTCGTCGAGGTCGTTGAGTCGCACTACGGGTGGATCACTTCTCTGCTGGAGCCTCTGCCAGGACCGGAGCCGTGGCCAGTCGGGAACGGCGCATGCCGTACAGGAAGTAGAACACGAGCCCGGCGGCCATCCAGCAACCGAAGACCACCCAGGTGATGGAGTCGAGGCTGGCCATGTTGTAGAGGCAGAACGCGAAGCCGAGGATCGGGAAGACCGGGCCGAGGGCGACCTTGAAGGTGCGCGGCATGTCCGGGCGGGTGCGGCGGAGCACGATGACCGCGACGTTGACCAGGGCGAAGGCGAAGAGGGTGCCGATGCTGGTGGCGTCGACGAGCTTGCCCAGCGGGATGACCGAGGCCAGCACACCGCAGAAGAGCGACACGATGACCGTGTTGATGCGCGGGGTGCCGGTCTTGCCGCTGACCTTGCCGAAGACCTTGGGGACCAGGCCGTCGCGGGACATCGCGAAGAGGACGCGGGTCTGGCCGTAGAGCACGGTGAGGACGACGCTGGCGATGGAGATGACCGCGCCGGCGGCGAGCATCGTGCCCCAGAAGGTCTGGCCGGTGACGTCGTTCATGATCGCGGCCAGGGTGGCCTCGGAGCCCTCGAAGGCCTTCCAGTGCCAGGCGCCGACGGCGACGGCCGCGACGAGCACGTACAGCACGGTGACGATCAGCAGCGAGAGCATGATCGCCCGCGGCAGGTCGCGCTTGGGGTTCTTGGCCTCCTCGCCGGCCGTGGAGGCGGCGTCGAAGCCGATGTACGAGAAGAAGAGGGTCGCGCTCGCGGCGCCGACGCCGGTCATGCCGAGCGGCATGAAGTCGCGGTAGTTGCCGGACTTGAAGCCCATGAAGCCGATCGCGCAGAAGATCACGAGGGTGACGATCTTCACGCCGACCATGATCGTGTTGACGACGGCGGACTCGCGGGCGCCGCCGAGCAGGAACACCATCGCGAGCATCACGACGATCAGGCCGGGCAGGTTGATGACACCGCCCTCGCCGGGGGCCGACGACAGCACGTCGGGGATGGTGACGCCGATCGTCCCGTCGAGCAGCTCGTTGAGGTACTCGCCCCAGCCGACGGCCACGGCGGCGACGGAGACGCCGTACTCCAGGACCAGACACCAGCCGCAGACCCAGGCGACGAGTTCACCCATCGTTGCGTACGCGTACGAGTACGAGGACCCGGCGACCGGTATGGAGCCGGCCAACTCGGCGTACGAGAGCGCCGAGAACAGGGCCGTGAGACCGGCGATGACGAAGGCGAGCGTGACGGCCGGGCCGGCCTTCGGGACGGCGTCGCCGAGAACGACGAAGATGCCGGTGCCGAGCGTGGCACCGATGCTGATCATGGTCAGCTGCCACATCGAGAGCGAGCGGCGAAGACTGCCACCCTCCCCCTGGCCACCCTCGTCGACCAGGCGTTCTACCGGCTTGCGGCGGACGAGCGCGCTGAGAGCGGACGTCTTCGGGGTGGTCGTGTCGACGACCGGTGGGGCTGCGCCGTGGTCCAGCACTGCGGAGGCTCCTTCATCGCTGCCTGTGGGTACGGAGACGACCGCGGCGGTACGCGGGCAGCCTGAGCAAGACCCACGGGGGACGGGAACCGCCGAGCAGGCGGTCGACGCCACTCCTGGTACGAGGCATGAGCCTAAACGCCAGAGCTTCGCACTCGTAATGCAGGGTTGTTGCGCAGTGGCAGATGATCATTGCGCGCTTCGGGCACAGACGGGCAAACATTGCGCTCCCCCGCATGAATCGACACATCCGGGTGTGAACCGGCACGCGCACGCGTATGGACTCCTCATGCGGAATGACGCACGCTGCGAGGCCCTGACGACCGCCCTCGGCGCCCCACGATCGGAGGCCCCGGTGCAGTGGCTCGACCCGGCGCCGTTCCTGCGCGGCACGGCCTGGCTGGACGGCGACCGGCCCGTCCGCGCCGACCCCGACGACCTCGAACGGCTGCCGTGGGACATCGCCGAGCGGGCCGCGCTGCCCATCGGCGTACGGATCGAGTTCACGGCCTCGCCCGGCACGCGCGCGGTGGAGCTCCGCTACCGGGCGGCCGTCCCCGGGCCCGAGGACCCCCTGCGCGCGCTGCGCCACTGCTTCGCCCTCTGGCAGGGCACACGGCTCGTCGGCGAGACGTGCGCGGCTCCGGCGCCGGAGGCCGTCGTGAGGCTTCCCCTCCCCCCGGACGGCGGAGTCTTCACCGTCCACCTCCCGGAGGGCCAGGCGCCCGTGCCGCTCGCCCTGCGGGCCGTCGGCGGCGCCCTCTCCCCCGCCCCGGCGCGGCCCCGCTGGCTCGTCCACGGCGACTCCATCACCGAGGGCTGGTGGTCGACCCGCCCGGCGCACTCCTGGCCCGCCACGGCGGGCCGGCTCCTCGGCCTCGACCCGGTCAACCTGGGGTACGCGGGCGGGGCGCGGGGCGAGCTCCCGCTGGCCGAGCACCTGGCGCGGCTCCCCGGCGAGGTGATCACCCTCGCGTTCGGCACGAACTGCTGGTCCCGGGTGCCGGCGACGGCGGACTGGCTCTACGCGACGGTCCGCGCCTTCGTCGGCCTGGTCCGCCGGGGCCACCCGGCCACGCCGCTGCTGATCGTCTCCCCGGTCCTGCGCCCGGAGGCGGAACACACCCGCAACACGCTCGGGGCGACGCTGACGGAGCTGCGGCGCGCGATGGAACGCGCGGGCCGCGACCTGGCGACGGAGGGCGACCCCCACCTCCACGTCCTCCCCGGCGGCCGGCTCCTGGGCCCGGAACACCTGGCGGACGGGCTGCATCCGAACGACGCGGGGCATGCGCGGCTGGCCCGAGCGGTGGCGGGGGCGCTGCGGGGCGCGCTGAAGCCGCCCCTGTGAGCCCCGCCCGGCGGGGGCGGTGCCCCCACGGAGCGGGGCGCGGGCCCGGAAACGGGCTTGGGCCCCGGGAGCGAGGTCCCGGGGCCCAAGGCGTGCTGTGAGGTGAGCGGCTAGCTCCAGCTGGCGTGGAGGGGCTTGCCCTCCGCGTAGCCCGCCGCCGACTGGATACCGACCACCGACTTCTCCTCGAACTCGGCGAGCGAGGCCGCACCGGCGTACGTGCACGACGACCGCACGCCCGCGATGATCGAGTCGATCAGGTCCTCGACACCCGGACGCTGCGGGTCGAGGAACATGCGCGAGGTGGAGATGCCCTCCTCGAACAGCGCCTTGCGGGCGCGGTCGTAGGCGGACTCGTCGGAGGTCCGGTTCCGCACGGCGCGGGCCGAGGCCATGCCGAAGGACTCCTTGTACGCACGCCCCTGGGCGTCGTGCTGGAGGTCGCCCGGCGACTCGTACGTCCCGGCGAACCAGGAGCCGATCATCACGTTGGACGCACCGGCGGCGAGCGCCATGGCGACGTCGCGCGGGTGGCGGACACCGCCGTCGGCCCAGACGTGCTTGCCGTACTTCTTCGCCTCGGCGGCGCATTCGAGGACGGCGGAGAACTGCGGCCGGCCGACGCCGGTCATCATCCGGGTGGTGCACATGGCGCCGGGGCCGACACCGACCTTGATGATGTCCGCGCCCGCCTCGATGAGGTCCTTGACGCCCTCGGCGGCGACGATGTTGCCCGCGACGATCGGGACCTGCGGGTCGAGCGCCCGCACGGTGCGGATCGCGCTGATCATCGACTCCTGGTGGCCGTGCGCGGTGTCGATGACGAGCGTGTCGACGCCCGCGTCGAGGAGCTGCTTGGCCTTGCCTGCCACGTCGCCGTTGATGCCGACGGCGGCGGCGATGCGCAGGCGGCCCTGGGCGTCGACGGCCGGGGAGTACAGCGTCGCGCGCAGCGCGGCCTTGCGGGTGAGGATGCCGACCAGCTTGCCGTCCGCGTCCACGGCGGGGGCGTAGCGGCGGTTGGCGGCGTCGAGGGTGTTGAAGGCCTCGCGCGGGTCGATGTCGGCGTCCAGGAGCAGCAGGTCCCTGGACATGACCTCGGAGAGCTGGGTGAAGCGGTCGACGCCGGAGAGGTCGGCGTCGGTGACGACGCCCACCGGGCGGCGGTTCTCGTCGACGACGACACCGGCGTCGTGGGCGCGCTTCGGCAGCAGCGAGAGCGCGTCGGCGACGGTCTGGTGGGGTTCGAGGACGATCGGGGTGTCGAGCACGTGGTGGCGGCTCTTCACCCACGAGATGACGTCGGTGACGACCTCGATCGGGATGTCCTGCGGGATGACGACCAGACCGCCGCGGCGGGCGACCGTCTCGGCCATCCGGCGGCCGGCGATGGCGGTCATGTTGGCGACGACGAGCGGGATGGTCGTCCCGGTCCCGTCGGGCGAGGAGAGGTCCACGGCCTGGCGGGAACCCACGGCCGAGCGGCTCGGCACCATGAAGACGTCGTCGTACGTCAGGTCGTAGGGCGGCTTGACGTCATTGAGGAAACGCACGTGCTGACATCCCAGTCGTTCGGATCGGCCCCTAGGCATTTCAGCCAGGGGAAAAAGCACGTAGTTCATTGTCCCACGCCGGTACGAATACCAGTCCAGGCCGAAACATCCGAGGCTTGCGGCATGCGGTTCGTCGGATCCTCCTAAAGGTCCTCCCTGGAGGTCCTCCTAGAGGCCCTCCGAAAACCCCTCCGGCGGCTCGCCCAGTGCGAGGAGGACGGAGAGGTGGGTGGGGCGTTCGTCGACCGCCGTGGCGAAGACGTCCTGGGCGATCCCCCACTCGCGCGGGTGCGTCCTGGCGTAGGTCTGCCAGCCGGTGACGACGAGGGTGACCGGCTCGGGCAGGTCGGTGAGGCAGTCGGCGAGGGCGTCCCAGTTGCGGCCGAACCAGTCGGGCAGGGCGAGCGCGACGGCGCACCGGTCCATGAGGGCGGCCTTGTCCTTGACGCCGGTCAGGTCGAGGACGACGGGGTCGTCAAGCCTCATCCGTGACCACCTCCCGGAAGGTCTCGTAGTGGTCGTCGGTGTAGTACGTGTCGCCGCCGCGGCCGGTGACGATGCGCCGCGCTCCCCGGTCGCGCTCGCCGGGGGTCTTCACGGTGTACTCGTGGTAGTAGCCGCGTTCGCGCCGGGGCAGGACCCGCTCGAAGTTCGAGAAGACGGTGCCGTCCTTGGTGTACGGGAAGGGGCCGCCGCGCGCGATGAGGGTGAGCGTCTCGCGCGCCTCGGGCGGGAGCTGCGACACCCGTACGGTGGCGAGCCCGGAGGCCCCGGTGGGCGCGGCGGCCGCGGCCGTACGGGTCGGGGTGGCCGTGCCCGTGCCGGTGCCGCCCGCCGAGGAGCACCCGGCCAGGAAGACGGCGAGGACGAGCGCGAGGAGGACGCGCGGGGGCCGGAGCGACATGTCCCGAACATACCGTTACGGGACGGCTCCGGCCCCCGGGCGCACGCGGCCTCGTTCAGTTGCCGTCCGGGTCCTTGCGGTCGAGCGCCGGGTGCGTGCCCGGGCTGGACTCGGTGAGCAGGTAGTCCGCCGCGGCGCGGTCGGTGACCAGGCTGGTGACGAGCCCGGAGCGGAGCACCGCCCCGATCGCCGCCGCCTTGCGCTGGCCGCCCGCGATCGCGACGACCTCGGGGATCCGGCGCAGCCGGTCCGCCTCGACGGTGATGCAGCGCTCGCCCAGGTCGCGGCCGACCCGGCGGCCCTCGGTGTCGAAGAGGTGCGCGGACATCTCGGCGGCGACGCCGAGCGAGGCGTAGTGGGCGCGCTCGGCGTCGGAGAGCATGTCGTGGACGGTCGAGATGCCCGGCTCCCAGGAGCCGATGGAGACGCAGGCGACGGTCACCTTGTCGAAGTACTCGAAGGCCCGCGCGATGCCGGTCTGGCTGCGCAGCGCGGCGGCGGTCGCCGGGTCGGGCAGCAGCATGGGCGCGTAGATGGGGTGGGCCTCGCCGCCGGAGACCTGCGCGGCGCGGCGCACGGCCTCGACCGAGCCGCGCTCGGCGGTCCCGGCGTCGTACACGCCGGTGAGCTGGACGACCGTGCAGGGCGGCAGCCGGTCGAGGGCCGCCGCCATGTGGATGGTGGAGCGGCCCCAGGCCAAACCGAGGACGTCGCCCTCGGTGACGAGCTCGCCGAGCAGGTCGGCCGCGACCTCGCCGAGGTTCTCCGGGTCGGGCGACTCGTCGTCGCCCTCCGCCGGGGACTCGACGACGACGGCGTGGCGGAGCCCGTAACGGGCGCGGAGCGCGTCGGAGCGCTCGGCGTCCAGCTCGGCCGGTACGCGGATCTCGATCCGTACGAGGTCGCGCTCCAGGGCGGTCTCCAGGACCCGGGCCACCTTGAAGCGGCTCACGCCGAACTCCTCGGCGATCTGGATCTTGGACTTGCCCTCGAGGTAGAAGCGGCGGGCCATGGCCGCCGCCTGCACCAGCTCCGCGGGGCCCATCCGCAGGGCTGACCGTCCCGCCGACATACCCGCCACCGCGATCTCCTCACTGCTGTTCACGTACCGCTGTTCACGTACGGAAGTCACATACCGATGTCGTTCACACTCTGGACTCGCCGTTCATCCTGTCAGATCCGGCGGGCCTTGATCAGTCCTGTCGGCGGCCCGACGGACCGCGTTCATCCGCCGGAGGCTCAGTGGCCACATGCCCACGCGGCGGACGCGGTCGCGGCCTCCGCGCGGGCCCGGAGCGAGGCGACGGCCGCGGCCGGATCCGCCGCGCCGTACACCGCGGAACCGGCGACGAAGACGTCGGCGCCGGCCTCGGCGCACCGCTCGATCGTGGACTCGGCGACCCCGCCGTCGACCTGGAGCCACAGCTCCAGACCGTGCTTGGAGATCAGTTCCCGGGTGCGGCGGATCTTGGGGAGCATGATGTCGAGGAAGGCCTGGCCGCCGAAGCCGGGCTCGACGGTCATGATGAGCAGCATGTCGAGCTCGGGGAGCAGGTCCTCGTACGGCTCGATGGGCGTGGCCGGCTTGAGGGCCATCGAGGCCCTCGCGCCCTTGGCCCGGATCTCCCGCGCGAGCCGGACCGGCGCGGCGGCCGCCTCGACGTGGAAGGTGACCGAGCCCGCGCCCGCCTCCACGTACTGCGGGGCCCAGCGGTCGGGGTCCTCGATCATCAGGTGGCAGTCGAGCGGGGTGTCCGTCGCGCGGGCCAGCGACTCCACGATCGGGACGCCGAGCGTGAGGTTGGGGACGAAGTGGTTGTCCATCACGTCGACGTGCAGCCAGTCGGCACCTCCGACGGCCTTCGCCTCATCGGCGAGCCGGGCGAAGTCCGCGGACAGGATGCTGGGGTTGATCTGCGCCATGTGCCAAGCCTCCCACGTTCTTGGGCACTTCTTTGCCGCTCAGCGGTTTCGAATCCGGTCCAGACCAATTTCGGTACGAAGCGACGAGTCCGGGACCCGCACAGACCGGGAGATTACGGTCGCCCGCGGCTCAGGCGGTCCGGCGCAGCAGCGCCAGGTACATGGCGTCCGTGCCGTGCAGATGCGGCCACAGCTGGACGTCCGGGCCGTCGCCGAGCTCCGGGACGCCGGGCAGCAGCGGGCGGGCGTCGATCAGCTCGGCGCCGCCGACCTTCTTGAGGACGTCGTCGACGACGACCCGGGTCTCGGCGAGGTGCGGCGAGCAGGTCGCGTAGCCCACGACACCGCCGACACGGACGGCGCTCAGGGCCTCGGTGAGCAGGGCGCGCTGGAGCGGGGCGAAGCCGTCCAGGTCCTCGGGGCGGCGGCGCCAGCGGGCCTCGGGGCGGCGGCGCAGGGCGCCGAGACCCGAGCACGGCACGTCCATGAGGACCCGGTCGAAGGAGCCGGGGCCCCACGGCGGGCGGGTGCCGTCGGCGGCGATCACCTGGTACGGGCCGGGGTTGCCGGCGAGGGCGCGCTCGACGAGACGGGCGCGGTGCGACTGCTTCTCGGAGGCGAGCAGGAAGGCGCCGCGCTCGGCCGCGAGGGCTCCGAGCAGGGCGGCCTTGCCACCGGGCCCGGCGCAGCCGTCGAGCCAACGGCTGTCGGAGCCCTCCACGGGCGCGTTGGCGAGGGCGATCGCGACGAGCTGGCTGCCCTCGTCCTGGACGCCGGCCCGGCCCTCCTTGACGGCCTCGATGGCGCCGGGCTCGCCGCCCTCGGCCATCCGCAGGGCGTACGGCGACCAGCGCCCGGGCTCGGTCTCGGCGGTGGCGGCCAGCTCCTCGGTGCTGATCCGGCCGGGGCGGGCGACGAGGGTGACCTCGGGCCGCTCGTTGTCGGCCGCGAGCAGGCTCTCGATCCCGGCCCGGCCGCCGCCGAGGGAGTCCCAGAGCGCGGAGACGACCCAGCGGGGGTGCGAGTGGACGACGGCGAGGTGGTCCTCGGCGTCGTCGTCGTACGGCGGTGCGACCTGCTCGACCCAGGCGTCGAGGTCCTGCTGCGAGATCTTCCGCAGCACGGCGTTCACGAACTTGGCGCGGCCGTCGCCCAGGACCACCCGGGCCAGCTCGACGCTGGCGGAGACGGCGGCGTGGGTGGGGATCCGGGTCCCCAGAAGCTGGTGCGCGCCGAGCGAGAGGACGTCGAGCACGGGCGGGTCGACCTCGCGCAGCGGCCGGTCGACGCAGGCGGCGATGATCGCGTCGTACGTGCCCTGCCGACGCAGCGTCCCGTACACGAGCTCGGTCGCGAGCGCCGCGTCCCGCCCGTCGAACTCGCCCTTCTCCCGCGCCTTCTTGAGGAGCGGCGGCAGCACCAGGTTCGCGTAGGCGTCCCGCTCGTCCACCGCCCTCAACGCCTCGAAGGCGAGCATCCGGACGGGGTCCTTCTGGGGCCGCCGGTAGGGCTTGTGGGGACGACGACGTGCCTGCTCGCTCAAAGGTGCTCCGCGTGACGAAATGAGGGGTGGAACGCTCCCAGCCTACGTCGCCCGCGGAGCCGCCCGCGCCCTACGCCCCGAGCCGCTCACCGGGTGCGATGCGGACGCCCCGGGCCCAGTCCGCGGCCTTCATCGGCTTCTTGCCCTGGGGCTGGACCCAGAGGAGTTCGACGGCGTACGAGCCGGTGCCCGCGTACACGTTGTTCTTGCCCGCCGAGAGCTCGCCCGGGGCGAGGTCGGTGCGGTCCGGGAGGGGGGTGACCTGGATCAGCTTGAGGCGTTCGCCGCGGAAGACCGTCCAGGCGCCGGGGGCCGGGGTGCAGCCGCGGACCACCCGGTCCACCCGGAGCGCGGGGGCGGCGAAGTCGACCTGGGCGTCCTCGACCTGGATCTTCGGGGCGAGCGTGAGGCCCTCGATCGGCTGCGGGACGGCCTGCAGCGTGCCGTCCTCGATGCCGTCCATCGTCGCGGCGAGCAGCCCGGCGCCCGCGAAGGCGAGCCGGGTCAGCAGGTCGCCGCTGGTGTCGGTGGGGCGGATGTCCTCGGTGACGACGCCGAAGACCGGCCCGGAGTCGAGGCCCTCCTCGATGAGGAAGGTGGACGCGCCCGTCACCTGGTCCCCGGCCATCAGGGAATGCTGCACGGGCGCCGCGCCGCGCCACGCCGGCAGCAGCGAGAAGTGCAGGTTGACCCAGCCGCGGGCGGGGATGTCGAGGGCGACCTTGGGCAGCAGCGCGCCGTACGCGACGACCGGGCAGCAGTCCGGCGCGATCTCCCGCAGCCGGGCGAGGAACTCCTCGTCACGCGGCCTGGCCGGCTTCAGGACCTCGATCCCGGCCTCCTCGGCCCGCTGGGCCACCGGGCTGGCGACGAGCCGCCGGCCGCGCCCCGCCGGGGCGTCCGGCCGGGTGACCACGGCGGCCACCTCGTGCCGCCCGGAGGCGATCAGGGCGTCCAGGGCGGGAACGGCGACCTCGGGGGTGCCTGCGAAGACGAGCTTCATGGGTCGGGACTGCCTGTCTCTCCGGGGGCATGCGGGCAGCGCACCAGTCTAGGCGGCCCCGCCGGAGGGGGCGTACGGAGGGACGAGCGCCCCGCGCATATGCGTGTACGCCCCCGCAGCGTGACCCAAGTCCCCGTGACGCGTTGGTCAAGAGAGATTGACCGAAACGGGTCGCTGCTCCCCCCTGCGGCCCGCCCCCTTAAACGCCGGTTCGAGAGGCTTTCACATGGCCGACCACGCAACCCACGACGCCCAAGCCCGGGCAAGTCTGCACCTGCTGGTGCGGGACATCGAGCGGGTCCGGCGGCAGGTGGACGCACTGCGCACGCTCACGGCCCAGCTGGGCAATGTCTACCGCCCTCGCCGCTCCGGCCCGTCGACGGGCTTCGTCGTCTACGGGCGCGCGCCCGCCCCGACCGTACGCCTCGCCCAGGAGCTGCGGGACAGTGTCGAGACCCTGGTGACCGCGGCGGTCGACTTCGACCGCTCGCTCGGGTTCTCCTGGGACGCGGTGGGTTCCGCGCTCGGGGTCACCAAGCAGGCCGTCCACCGCCGCTACGGCGCCCGGCGCGCGCCCCAGCCCGGCGTGGCCGTGGAGCAGGACCACACGGTGGAGCCGGGCGTGACCCGCACGCTCCCCTCCGTCCCCGCCGCCCGTTCGATGCCGCCGCAGCCCACCTCGGGCAGCGCCTCCCTCCGCGAGGACCCGCGACCGCCGGCCTTCCCGGGCCCGCGCAACGGCTGACCCGCTCAGCGCACCACGGCCGCCCGCCCCACCCACGGGGGACGGGCGGCCGTGGCACGTCCGGGGCGCGCCGGGGCGGCCGCGGAACGGCCGGGCGGCGCCTCCCCGCCCATGCCCAGTCGGCCGGGCCGCCCTCCCCGTCAGCCGATGTCCGGCGGGTCGACCCTGATCCTGACCGGTTCCCCGCCGCCGCGCGCCATCCGGGCCGCCCTGGCCTGCTTGAGCGAGGCCGCAAGGGCCGCGCCGCTGCCCGGCGGGACCCGGACCAGGGCCCGGTCCCACTGCTCGCCGGGCGGCGGGTCGCCGGGTCTGCGGGGCCCGCCGGGGCGGACGACGGGCAGCGGCACGGGGCCGAGGACCTCCGCGTCGGCGGGCAGCCCGGCCGCGGCCAGGAAGCCCTCGACGGCCTCCGGCGGCCCGGACACGGCGGCCATCCTGGAGACCGGCGGGAACCCCAGCTCGGCCCGCTCGGCCAGCTCCCGCTGGGCGTGCCCCACCGGGTCCCAGCGGACCAGCGCCTGGACGGGCCGGAGGGTCGGCTCGGCGACCACGACGACGGCGCCGCCCTCGGCCTGGCCGCGGACCAGGGAGGCCGCGTCGATCCAGCGGCGCAGCGCCTCCTCGCCGGCGCGCAGGTCGGGCCGGCCGAGCATGGCCCAGCCGTCGAGGAGCAGCGCGGCCGCGTAGCCGCCTTCGGCGACGGGTTCGGCTCCCGGGGTGGAGACGACGAGCGCGGGGCGCCCGGGCACGCTGTCCAGGACGTGGTCGCGTCCGGAGGTCCGTACGGGCACCGCGGGGAACGCCCGTCCGAGCTCCTCCGCGGTCCGCCGGGCGCCGACCACCTGGGCCCGCAGCCGGGTCGAGCCGCACTCCACGCAGTGCCAGTCGGGGGCGCCGCGCCCGCACCAGCCGCACCGCAGCTCCTGCTGCTCGGGGGCCTCAAGGGGCCCGGCGCAGTGCCGGCAGCGGGCGGGCGTGCGGCAGCGCTCGCAGGCCAGCCTCGGCACGTACCCCCGGCGGGGGACCTGGACGAGCACCGGCCCGGTCTTGAGGCCTTCCCGTACGGTCTGCCAGGCGAGCGAGGGCAGTCGGGCGGCGCGCGCGGCCTCGTCGCGGGCGAGTTCGCCGTCGCCGACGGTCCGGATCAGGGGGGCGGCCTTGCGGACCTGCTCGCGTCCGGCGCCCAGGGCCTGGGCCCAGCCGGACTCGACGAGCTGGGCGGCCTCGACGGTGCAGCTGGTGGAGCCCAGGAGGAAGGCGCAGCGGTCGTGGGCGGCGCGCAGGAGCAGCACCTCGCGCGCGTGGGGCTGCGGGGCGTGCGGTTCGCTGTGGCTGCCGTCGCCGTCGTCCCAGATGACGGCGAGCCCGAGGTCCCGTACGGGGGCGAACATCGCGGCCCGGGTGCCGACGACGGCCCGCACCGCGCCGCGCCGCACGGCGAGCCACTGCGCGTACCGCTTCTCGGGGCCCGCCTCGGCGGTGAGCAGCGCGTGCCGGCCCTCCCCCAGGACCTCGGTCAGCGCCGCGTCGACCCGGCCGGCGGCCCGCCCGTCGGGGACGACGACGAGCGCGCCCCGCCCGGAGGCGAGGGTGGCGGCGACGGCGCGGGCGATCTCCTGCGCCCAGTACGGCCCCGGCAGCGCGTTCCACACGGCCCGGGGCGCGCCGCCGCGGGCGAGGGAGTCCAGGAACGCCGGCCCGCGCTCGTAACGCGTCCAGCTCCCCGGCTCCGGCGGCCCGGGCGGCGGCAGCGGCGCGGGCGAGGGCTTGCGCTCGGCGGTCGCGTTCCGCGGGGGTACGGCGAGCTGGAGGACGTCGGCGAGGCTCCCCGCGTACCGGTCGGCGACCGCCCGGGCGAGGCCGAGCAGCTCGGGTCCGAGCACCGGCTCGGGCGAGACGACGTCGGCGATCACGGCCAGCGGCCCCGAGTAGTCGGACTCGGCGCGCCGCTCCACCAGGAACCCGTCGATCAGCCGCCCGCCCTCGCGCCGACCTCCCCGCACCTGATGCGCCCCCGCCCCGAACCGCACGCGCACGCGCACGCCGGGCCGGGCGGCCTCGTCGAGCTCCTCGGGGACCGCGTAGTCGAAGAACTGGTCGAGGTGGAGCGCCCCCTTGTTCACGACGACCCGGGCGACGGGCAGCTCCTTGGCCAGCGCGGCCCCCCGCCACGTCCGCGGCTTGGCCCGCGGCACCTTCGCCTTCCGGACGGTCTCCCGGATGAGCGCGAGCTGCTCGGGCTCGTCGGACTTCTCGTTCTCGCTGCTCACAGCCCCATACCTACCAGACGCCACCGACAGCCGGGCATGCCCGGAGCCCGGCACCCCCGCGAGGGGTACCGGGCTCCGTGAGTGTCCGGGTGGGACTACAGGCCGGCGGCCTGCTTCAGGGCGTCCACGCGGTCCGTGCGCTCCCAGGTGAAGTCCGGCAGCTCGCGGCCGAAGTGGCCGTAGGCGGCGGTCTGGGAGTAGATCGGGCGGAGCAGGTCGAGGTCGCGGATGATCGCGGCCGGGCGGAGGTCGAAGACCTCGCCGATGGCGTGCTCGATCTTCTCGGTCTCGACGGTGTTGGTGCCGAAGGTCTCGACGAAGAGGCCGACGGGCTCGGCCTTGCCGATCGCGTAGGCGACCTGGACCTCGCAGCGCGAGGCGAGGCCCGCGGCGACGACGTTCTTGGCGACCCAGCGCATGGCGTAGGCGGCGGAACGGTCGACCTTGGACGGGTCCTTGCCGGAGAAGGCGCCGCCACCGTGGCGGGCCATGCCGCCGTAGGTGTCGATGATGATCTTGCGACCGGTGAGGCCGGCGTCGCCCATCGGGCCGCCGATCTCGAAGCGGCCGGTCGGGTTCACGAGCAGGCGGTAGCCGTCGGTGTCGAGCTTGATGCCGTCCTCGACGAGCTGCTTGAGCACGTGCTCGACGACGAACTCGCGGATGTCGGGCGCGAGCAGCGACTCGAGGTCGATGTCCGAGGCGTGCTGCGAGGAGACGACGACCGTGTCGAGACGGACGGCCTTGTCGCCGTCGTACTCGATGGTGACCTGGGTCTTGCCGTCGGGACGCAGGTACGGGATGGTCCCGTTCTTGCGGACCTCGGTGAGGCGGCGGGAGAGCCGGTGCGCGATGTGGATCGGCAGCGGCATCAGCTCGGGGGTCTCGTCCGACGCGTAGCCGAACATCAGGCCCTGGTCGCCGGCGCCCTGCTTGTCGAGCTCGTCCTCGTCGCCCTCGACCCGCTTCTCGTACGCGGTGTCCACGCCCTGGGCGATGTCCGGGGACTGGGATCCGATGGACACCGACACGCCGCAGGAGGCGCCGTCGAAGCCCTTCTTCGAGGAGTCGTAACCGATCTCGAGGATCTTGTTCCGGACGAGGGTCGGGATGTCCGCCCAGGCCTTGGTGGTCACCTCACCGGCGACGTGCACCAGGCCGGTGGTGATCAGCGTCTCGACGGCGACGCGCGAGGTGGGGTCCTCGCGCAGCAGTGCGTCGAGAATGGTGTCGCTGATCTGGTCAGCGATCTTGTCGGGGTGACCCTCGGTGACGGACTCCGAGGTGAACAGACGACGGGACACAACGCTCCCTGGGGTTGCAGCGGCTGCTGGCTACTCGTGACGCGGACCGGCAGGGGGCTGCGCCCCGCGACGTTCCACGAACAGTCTATCGGTCGTGGTCGGACAATGGACCAGGTGTCTCGCCTGGCGAATGACAGGGAGGCGGCGGAATCGCCTTCCGGCAAGGCGGAGCCGCCCGCCCGGATGGGGCGCAAATCACTCGTCAGGCGGTGTTTCGCACCTCCCCGGACGGCGGATCGCGCCCCGGAGGCGGCACCGGCGTCCGCCGCGCAGGCGGACCGGATGCGTCAGGTCGAGGGCCCGTCCGGCGGATCAGGGTCGGATACGCCGCGGCCCCGGCGATGATCCGCCGGACAGGCCCTAGGGGCGCAGCCGCGGCAGGACCAGGTCCCAGACCGTCTCGGCGAGCGCTTCCTTCGGCCCGTACGGTACGGGGGTCTCGGTGCCGTCCGAGGCGAGGACGACGGCCTCGTTCTCCTCGGAGCCGAAGGTCTTCCGCTCCCCCACCTCGTTGACGACGAGGAGGTCGCAGCCCTTGCGGGCGAGCTTGGCGCGCCCGTTGGCGAGCACGTCGTCGGTCTCGGCGGCGAAGCCCACGACGACCTGGCCGGCCAGGGCGCGGTCGGCGGAGAGCTCGGCGAGGATGTCGGGGTTGCGCACGAGCTCGATGGTCGGCGCGCCGCCGTCGTCCTTCTTCTTGATCTTCCCGGGGGCGTAGACGGCCGGGCGGAAGTCGGCGACGGCGGCGGCCATCACGACCGCGTCGGCGTCGGCCGCCGCCTTGAGGACGGCCTCGCGGAGCTGGACGGCGGTGCCGACGTGGACCACGTCGACCCCGGCGGGGTCGGCGATGCCGGTGTTCGCCTCGACGAGGGTGACCCGGGCGCCGCGGGCGGCGGCCGCCTTCGCGAGGGCGTAGCCCTGCTTCCCGGAGGAGCGGTTGCCGAGGTAGCGGACGGGGTCGAGGGGCTCGCGGGTGCCGCCCGCGCTGACCACGACGTGACGTCCGGCGAGGTCGGGGGTGGTGACGCCCCGGGCGAGGATCCGTCGGCAGACCTCGAAGATCTCCGCCGGGTCCGGGAGCCGGCCCTTGCCGGTGTCGACGCCGGTGAGGCGGCCGACGGCGGGCTCGATGACGACGGCGCCGCGGCGGCGCAGGGTCGCCACGTTCTCCTGGGTCGCCGGGTGCTCCCACATCTCGGTGTGCATGGCGGGGGCGAAGACGACCGGACAGCGCGCGGTCAGCAGCGTGTTGGTCAGCAGGTCGTCGGCGAGCCCGTGGGCGGCCTTGGCGAGCATGTCGGCGGTGGCGGGGGCGACGACGACGAGGTCGGCGCCCTGGCCGATCCGCACGTGCGGGACCTCGTGGACGGACTCCCACACCTCGGTGGAGACGGGGTGGCCCGAGAGCGCGGACCAGGTGGCGGCGCCGACGAAGTGGAGGGCGGAGTCGGTGGGCACGACCCGGACGTCGTGGCCGGACTCGGTGAGCCGGCGCAACAGCTCGCACGCCTTGTAGGCGGCGATGCCGCCGCTGACGCCCAGGACCACCTTCGGCTTGGTCACGACTGTCACTGCTCCCCTGGTCTTCTGGAGGCTCGGATGCGTACGACTCCATGAGACACCACAGGCCCGGCGGATGGTCCGCCGGGCCTGTGGTGACGAGCGTTACACGCTCGGTGCTTACTGCGCGGGGCCCTCGATGGCCTCGGACGTCAGCAGACCCGCGTTGATCTCGCGCAGCGCGATCGAGAGCGGCTTCTCGTGAACGTGGGTGTCGACGAGCGGACCCACGTACTCCAGCAGGCCCTCGCCGAGCTGGGAGTAGTACGCGTTGATCTGACGCGCGCGCTTGGCCGCGTAGATCACGAGGCTGTACTTCGAGTCCGTGGCCTCGAGCAGCTCGTCGATCGGCGGGTTGATGATGCCCTCGGGCGCGGTCATGGAAGAGGACACGCTCTACCTTCCGAAGATGGAAAAAAGATCAGACAACGTGCATCAACGTTAGCAGCTCGCGCGCGACGTCCTCGACGGAGGTGTTGACGAGGGTGGTGTCGAACTCCGACTCGGCGGCCAGCTCGACCTTCGCGGCCTCCAGACGGCGCGCGATGACCTCGGGCGACTCGGTGCCGCGGCCGGTGAGCCGGCGGACCAGCTCCTCCCAGCTCGGCGGGGCGAGGAAGACCAGCTGGGACTCCTCCATGGAGTCCTTCACCTGGCGGGCGCCCTGGAGGTCGATCTCCAGGAGCACGGGCTCGCCGGAGTCGAGACGCTCCAGGACGGCGCCGCGCGGGGTGCCGTAGCGGTTGCCCGCGAACTCGGCCCACTCGAGGAGCTCACCGTTGGCGATCAGCTTGTCGAACTCGTCGTCCGAGACGAAGAAGTAGTGGACGCCGTGCTTCTCGCCGGGGCGGGGCTTCCGTGTCGTCGCCGACACCGAGAGCCAGACCTCGGGGTGGACCTTGCGCATATGAGCGACGACCGTGCTCTTGCCGACCCCTGAGGGGCCGGAGAGCACGGTCAGCCGCGGACGTACCTCTGCTGCCATGCAGCGATTATTCCAGCTTCACCGGCGTGCCCGGGACGCGTGTCCCGGATCGGCGGCCGGACCGGTCGCCGGTTCAGGCGCCGGTGGAGCCGAACTCGCGCTCCAGGGAGGCGATCTGGTTGGAACCGAGACCACGGACGCGACGGCTCTCGGAGATGCCGAGGCGCTCCATGATCTGCTTGGCGCGGACCTTGCCGACGCCGGGCAGGGACTCAAGGAGCGCGGAGACCTTCATCTTGCCGATGACGTCGTTCTCCTGGCCGGTCTTGATGACCTCGTGCAGGGAGGCGCCGGAGTGCTTCAGTCGATTCTTGACCTCGGCCCGCTCCCGGCGAGCCGCGGCGGCCTTTTCGAGCGCGGCTGCGCGCTGTTCAGGGGTAAGGGGCGGAAGAGCCACGCCTACGTCACCTCGGATGTCGATCTGTCGGATACGGACCGGTGAGGAACCTGGACGCCCCACACCAGTGGAGCAACGATCAACGGTGTGGTCGTTGAACGCCTGCTCTGCTCCGGAGACTAGCGGCCGAGGCCGCTCCAGTCAGCGAGAACAGCGGAAAAGTCCTGGTCAGCATCGACCGACCAGGACTTTTCCGGCATACCACCCCTGTTTTGAGCCAAGATTTCGTCAAGTGGTGAGACGGCTCACCATCGGGCGGCCCCGCCTCTCCGACCTGCGGATTGTCCGGGAGACCCGTCAGCCGGCGACGGCCGCGCGGATCTCGTCCGCGTAGCGGTGCGCGGAGTCCCGCAGGGCGGCCACGTCCGGGCCGTTGCGCAGGACCCCGCGGCTGACGTTCGGGACGACGTTGCGGACCGCGGCGCCGAAGACGGCCGGGAGGTCGGCGGGGGTCGCGCCCTGGGCGCCGATGCCGGGGGCGAGGAGCGGCCCGTTGATGTCCAGGTCGAAGGAGGACAGGTCGCCGAGGGTGGCGCCGACGACCGCGCCGAAGGAGCCCATCGGGGTCTCCCCCGCGTTCTCCTCGGCGAGGTGGGCGAGCATGGTCGCGCCGATGGTGCGGCCGTCCTCGCGGACCGCCCGCTGGACCTCCGCGCCCTCCGGGTTGGAGGTGAGGGCCAGCACGAAGAGGCCGGCGCCGGACTCGCGGGCCAGGTCGACGGCCGGCTTCAGGGCGCCGTAGCCGAGGTACGGGGAGACCGTCAGGGCGTCGGAGAAGAGCGGGGAGTCCTTGCGCAGGAAGGTCTCCGCGTACGCGGCCATGGTGGAGCCGATGTCGCCGCGCTTGGCGTCCATGACGACCAGGCCGCCCGCCGCGCGCAGGTCGGCGGTGGCGCGCTCCAGGACGGCGATGCCGCGCGAGCCGAAGCGCTCGAAGAAGGCGGACTGCGGCTTGAAGACGGCCACGGTCTCGGCGAGGGCCTCGACGACGGTGAAGGTGAAGCGTTCGAGACCGGCGATGTCGTCGGTCAGGCCCCAGGAGTCGAGCAGGGCGGCGTGCGGGTCGATGCCGACGCAGAGCGGGCCGCGCTCGTCCATGGCGGAGCGCAGGCGGGTGCCGAAGGAGAGGGTCATCGCGTGGCCTTTCGGTTGTCGGCGCCGACGGCCTCGGCGAGGGTGGCGTACGGGGAGGCCGCGAGGCGCGCGGCGAGGCCCTTGTGGATCGCGCGGGCGTAGAACGGGCCCTCGTAGATGAAGGCGCTGTAGCCCTGGACGAGGGTGGCGCCGGCGAGGATGCGCTGCCAGGCGTCCTCGGCGTTCTCGACGCCGCCGACGCCCACCAGGACCAGACGGTCGCCCACGCGCGCGTGGAGGCGGCGCAGGACGGCCAGGGAGCGCTCCTTGACGGGGGCCCCGGACAGGCCGCCGGTCTCCTTGACGAGCGCGGGGTCGGACTTCAGGCCGAGGCCCTCGCGCGCGATGGTGGTGTTGGTGGCGATGATTCCGTCGAGGCCGAGCTCCAGGGCGAGGTCGGCGACGGCGTCGACGTCCTCGTCGGCCAGGTCGGGGGCGATCTTGACCAGGAGGGGGACGCGGCGGCCGGTGACCGTGCGGTCGGCGGCCTCGCGGACGGCCGTGAGGAGGGGGCGCAGGGACTCGGTGGCCTGGAGGTTGCGCAGGCCCGGGGTGTTCGGCGAGGAGACGTTGACGACGAGGTAGTCGGCGTGCGCGGCGAGGCGCTCGGTGGACTTCACGTAGTCGGCGGCGGCCTCGGCCTCGGGGACGACCTTGGTCTTGCCGATGTTGACCCCGACGACCGTCTTGAAGACGGGGTTGCGGGTGGCCAGGCGCTCGGCGACGGCGGCGGAGCCCTCGTTGTTGAAGCCCATGCGGTTGATCAGGGCGCGGTCCGGGACGAGCCGGAAGAGGCGCTTCTTGGGGTTGCCGGGCTGGGCCTCGCCGGTGACGGTGCCGATCTCGACGTGGTCGAAGCCGAGCATCGACATGCCGTCGATGGCGACGGCGTTCTTGTCGAAGCCTGCGGCGAGCCCGAAGGGGCCGTGCATGCGGAGGCCGAGGGCCTCGGTGCGCAGCTCCTTGTACCGGGGCGCGAGGACGGCGGCGACGAGGGTGCGCAGGACGGGGATCCGGGCGGCGAGGCGGATCCAGCGGAAGGCCATGTAGTGGGCCTGCTCGGGGTCCATGCGCTTGAAGACCAGGTCGAAGAAGAACTTGTACATGCTGGGGTGGCTCCAGGTCATGACGAGGGGGACACCGCAGTGCTGCCGGTGTCCCCCTCCTCGTACGGGCTTGCTAGTCGCGGGCCGCGGTCAGGTGCTCCGCGTGCTCCTGGAGCGAGCGGACGCCCACGTCGCCGTGGTTGAGCGCGTCGATGCCCTGGACGGCCGCGGCGAGCGCCTGGACCGTGGTGAGGCAGGGGACGCTGCGCGCCACCGCGGCCGTACGGATCTCGTAGCCGTCGAGGCGGCCGCCGGTGCCGTACGGGGTGTTGACGATCAGGTCGACCTGGCCGTCGTGGATGAGCTGGACGACGGTCTTCTCGCCGTTCGGGCCTTCGCCCTCGCTGAGCTTGCGGACGACCGTGGCGTTGATGCCGTTGCGCTTGAGGACCTCGGCGGTGCCGGAGGTGGCGAGCAGCTCGAAGCCGTGGGCGACGAGCTCGCGGGCCGGGAAGATCATCGAGCGCTTGTCGCGGTTGGCGACCGAGATGAACGCGCGGCCCTTGGTGGGCAGCGGGCCGTAGGCGCCTGCCTGCGACTTGGCGTAGGCCGTGCCGAAGACCGCGTCGATGCCCATGACCTCGCCGGTGGAGCGCATCTCCGGGCCGAGGACCGTGTCGACGCCGCGGCCGTGCACGTCGCGGAAGCGCGACCACGGCATCACGGCCTCCTTGACGGAGATCGGCGCGTCGAGCGGCAGGGTGCCGCCGTCGCCGTTCTTCGGCAGCAGGCCCTCGGCGCGCAGCTCGGCGATGGTGGCGCCCAGCGAGATGCGGGCGGCGGCCTTCGCGAGCGGCACGGCGGTCGCCTTCGAGGTGAAGGGGACGGTCCGGGAGGCGCGCGGGTTCGCCTCCAGGACGTAGAGGATGTCGCCGGCCATGGCGAACTGGATGTTGATCAGGCCGCGGACGCCGACGCCCTTGGCGATGGCCTCGGTGGAGGCGCGCAGGCGCTTGATGTCGAAGCCGCCGAGGGTGATCGGGGGCAGGGCGCAGGCCGAGTCGCCGGAGTGGATGCCGGCCTCCTCGATGTGCTCCATGACGCCGCCGAGGTAGAGCTCGGTGCCGTCGTAGAGCGCGTCGACGTCGATCTCGATGGCGTCGTCGAGGAAGCGGTCGACCAGGACCGGCCGGGTGGGGCTGATCTCGGTGGACTCGGCGATGTACGACTCCAGGCGGGCCTCGTCGTACACGATCTCCATGCCGCGGCCGCCGAGCACGTACGAGGGGCGTACGAGGACGGGGTAGCCGATCTCGTCGGCGATGGCCTTGGCGCCGGTGAAGGTGGTCGCGGTGCCGTGCTTCGGCGCGGGGAGCCCGGCCTCGGCGAGGACGCGGCCGAAGGCGCCGCGGTCCTCGGCGGCGTGGATGGCCTCCGGGGAGGTGCCGACGACCGGCACGCCGTTGTCCTTGAGCGCCTGGGCGAGACCCAGCGGGGTCTGGCCGCCGAGCTGGACGACGACACCGGCGACGGGTCCCGCGAGGGTCTCGGCGTGGACGATCTCAAGCACGTCTTCGAGCGTGAGCGGCTCGAAGTACAGGCGGTCGGAGGTGTCGTAGTCCGTGGAGACGGTCTCCGGGTTGCAGTTGACCATCACGGTCTCGTAGCCGGCGTCGCTCAGGGCGAAGGAGGCGTGGACGCAGGAGTAGTCGAACTCGATGCCCTGGCCGATGCGGTTCGGGCCGGAGCCCAGGATGATCACCGCGGGCTTCTCGCGCGGGGCGACCTCGGACTCCTCGTCGTAGGACGAGTAGAAGTACGGGGTCCTGGCGGCGAACTCGGCGGCGCAGGTGTCGACCGTCTTGTAGACCGGGCGGACGCCCAGGGCGTGCCGGACTTCGCGGACGACGTCCTCGCGCAGGTCCCGGATCTCGGCGATCTGGGCGTCGGAGAAGCCGTGGCGCTTGGCCTCGGCGAGCAGCTCGGGGTCGAGCTTGCCGGCGGCGGCCAGGTCGTCGGCGATCTCCTTGATCAGGAAGAGCTGGTCGACGAACCACGGGTCGATCTTCGTGGCGTCGAAGATCTCCTGCGGGGTGGCGCCGGCGCGGATGGCCTGCATGACCGTGTTGATGCGGCCGTCGGTCGGGCGGACCGCCTCGCGGAGGAGCTCGGCCTTGTCGCCGGGCTCGCCGGTGAAGGTGAACTGCGAGCCCTTCTTCTCCAGGGAGCGCAGGGCCTTCTGGAGCGCCTCGGTGAAGTTGCGGCCGATGGCCATGGCCTCGCCGACCGACTTCATCGTGGTGGTGAGGGTGGAGTCGGCCTGCGGGAACTTCTCGAAGGCGAAGCGCGGGGCCTTGACGACGACGTAGTCGAGCGTGGGCTCGAAGGACGCCGGGGTCTTCTCCGTGATGTCGTTCGGGATCTCGTCCAGCGTGTAGCCGACGGCGAGACGGGCCGCGATCTTGGCGATCGGGAAGCCGGTCGCCTTGGAGGCGAGCGCGGAGGAGCGGGAGACGCGCGGGTTCATCTCGATGACGATGATCCGGCCGTCGTCCGGGTTGACCGCGAACTGGATGTTGCAGCCGCCGGTGTCGACGCCGACCTCGCGGATGATCGCGATGCCGATGTCGCGCAGGCGCTGGTACTCGCGGTCGGTGAGCGTCATCGCCGGGGCGACGGTGATCGAGTCACCGGTGTGGACGCCCATCGGGTCGAAGTTCTCGATGGAGCAGACGACCACGACGTTGTCGTGCTTGTCGCGCATGAGCTCCAGCTCGTACTCCTTCCAGCCGAGGATGGACTCCTCCAGGAGCACCTCGGTGGTCGGGGAGAGCGTGAGGCCCTGGCCGGCGATGCGGCGCAGCTCCTCCTCGTCGTGGGCGAAGCCCGAGCCGGCGCCGCCCATGGTGAAGGAGGGGCGGACGACGACGGGGTAGCCGCCGAGCTCGTCGACGCCCTTGAGGACGTCGTCCATGGAGTGGCAGATGACGGAGCGGGCGGACTCGCCGTAGCCGATCTTGGCCTTGACGGCCTCGACGACGCCCTTGAAGAGGTCGCGGTCCTCGCCCTTGTTGATGGCCTCGACGTTGGCGCCGATGAGCTCGACGCCGTACTTCTCCAGCACACCCTGCTCGTGCATGGAGATCGCGGTGTTGAGCGCGGTCTGGCCGCCGAGCGTGGGCAGGAGGGCGTCGGGGCGCTCCTTGGCGATGATCTTCTCGACGAACTCGGGGGTGATCGGCTCGACGTACGTGGCGTCGGCGATCTCCGGGTCGGTCATGATCGTGGCCGGGTTGGAGTTGACCAGGATCACCCTCAGGCCCTCGGCCTTGAGGATGCGGCAGGCCTGGGTGCCGGAGTAGTCGAACTCGGCGGCCTGGCCGATGACGATCGGGCCGGAGCCGATGACCAGGACGGACTGGATATCGGTGCGCTTAGGCACGCTCGGCCTCCATCAGGGATACGAAGCGGTCGAAGAGGTACGCGGCGTCGTGCGGGCCCGCGGCCGCCTCGGGGTGGTACTGGACGGAGAAGGCCGGCTGGTCGAGCAGCTGGAGGCCTTCGACGACCTGGTCGTTCAGGCAGACGTGGGAGACCTCGGCACGCCCGTACAGGGTGTCGGAGACCTTGTCGAGGGGCGCGTCGACGGCGAAGCCGTGGTTGTGCGCGGTGACCTCGACCTTGCCGGTGGTGCGGTCCTGGACCGGCTGGTTGATGCCCCGGTGGCCGTACTTCAGCTTGTAGGTGCCGAAGCCGAGTGCGCGGCCGAGGATCTGGTTGCCGAAGCAGATGCCGAAGAGCGGCGTCTTGCGCTCCAGGACGGCCTGCATGACGGCGACGGGGCCGTCGGCGGTGGCCGGGTCGCCCGGGCCGTTGGAGAAGAACACGCCGTCGGGGCTGACGGCGTAGATGTCCTCGGCGGTGGCGGTGGCGGGGAGGACGTGGACCTCGATGCCGCGCTCGGCCATCCGGTGCGGGGTCATGCCCTTGATGCCGAGGTCGACGGCGGCGACGGTGAACTTCTTCTCACCGATGGCGGGGACGACGTACGTCTCCTTCGTGGCGACCTCGGCCGAGAGGTTCGCGCCCTTCATCTCGGGCTGCTGGCGGACCTCGGCGAGCATGGTGCCCTCGTCGGGGAGCGCGCTGCCGGAGAAGATGCCGACGCGCATGGCGCCGCTCTCGCGCAGGTGGCGGGTGAGGGCGCGGGTGTCGATGCCCTGGATGCCGACGACGCCCTGGTCGCGCAGCTCCTCGTCGAGGGAGCGCTGCGAGCGCCAGTTGGAGGAGACGCGGGCGGGGTCGCGGACGACGTAGCCGGAGACCCAGATCCGCGCGGACTCGGGGTCCTCGTCGTTGACGCCGGTGTTGCCGACGTGGGGGGCGGTCATGACGACGACCTGCCGGTGGTACGACGGGTCGGTGAGCGTCTCCTGGTAGCCGGTCATGCCGGTGGAGAACACGGCCTCGCCGAAGGTCTCCCCCACGGCCCCGTAGGCGCGGCCGCGGAAGATGCGGCCGTCCTCCAGGACGAGTACGGCGGGAGTCTTGGCGGCTCCCCTGGTGGAGGTCGTCATCGTGCGATGCCTTCCGTCGTGTTGATCATGGAGTTGATGGCTTCGGTCCAGGCCGCGTGCTCGGCCGCCCGGTCGGAGCGGAAGCCGGAGTCGAGCTGCTTGCCGCCGTGCTCCCAGGTGACGATCAGGAGCCCGCCCTCGGCGAGGACCTTGCCGGCGATGCCCTTGTCGAGACGGGCCTCGCGCAGCGCGGCGGCCGGCACGAAGAAGTCGTTCGCCCCGGGGCGGACGACCTCGATGCCGGCGTCGGTGAGCGTGAGCTCGACGCGGCTGCGGGTGCCGAGGCCGTGGGCGACGATCCGGTCGAGCCACTGCCCGGCGGTCGTGGACCCGTGGTAGCGCCCGCTGAGAGTCAGTCTCGCCTCACCGGTCGCCTCCGGCGCGGTGGGGAGCTCGGGGAGGTCGGACTGGAGGCTGCCGCGCCACTTCCATCCCTGGCGCATGAGCCAGTACACGAAGGCGACGAAGAGCAGGAGTCCTGCGACCCAGCCGAGCCGTCCGGCCCAGTCGGTCACCTCCGCCGACTTCTGCTCGGCTGCCTCTGCGGCGATTGCGATGAGTGGTGTCACGCCAGCTTCCCGTCCACGACCGTTGCCCGGCCCCGCAGGAAGGTGTGGGTGACGCGTCCCGGCAGCTCACGGCCCTCGTAGGGGGTGTTGCGGCTGCGGGAGGCGAAGTCCGCGGGGTCCACGACACCACGGTAAGCCGGATCGACCAGCGTCAGGTTCGCGGGCTCACCTGCCGAGACGGGGCGTCCGTGGCCCTTCGCCCGTCCGATGCGGGCGGGCGCGGAGGACATCCGGTCGGCGACGCCGGCCCAGTCGAGGAGGCCGGTCTCGACCATCGTCTGCTGGACGACGGAGAGGGCGGTCTCCAGGCCGACCATGCCCATGGCGGCCGCGGCCCACTCGCAGTCCTTGTCCTCGTGCGGGTGCGGGGCGTGGTCGGTGGCGACGATGTCGATCGTGCCGTCGGCCAGCGCCTCGCGCAGGGCGAGCACGTCCTTCTCGGTGCGCAGCGGCGGGTTGACCTTGTAGACCGGGTTGTACGAGCGGACCAGCTCGTCCGTGAGGAGGAGGTGGTGCGGGGTGACCTCGGCGGTGACGTCGATGCCGCGGGACTTGGCCCAGCGGACGATCTCGACGGAGCCGGCGGTGGAGAGGTGGCAGATGTGGACGCGGGAGCCGACGTGCTCGGCGAGGAGGACGTCGCGGGCGATGATCGACTCCTCGGCGACGGCGGGCCAGCCGCCGAGGCCGAGCTCGGCGGAGACGACGCCCTCGTTCATCTGGGCGCCCTCGGTGAGGCGGGGCTCCTGGGCGTGCTGGGCGACGACGCCGCCGAAGGCCTTCACGTACTCCAGGGCGCGGCGCATGATCACGGCGTCGTCGACGCACTTGCCGTCGTCGGAGAAGACGGTGACGCCGGCGGCGGAGTCGTGCATGGCGCCGAGCTCGGCGAGCTTCTTGCCCTCCAGGCCGACGGTGACGGCGCCGATGGGCTGGACGTCGCAGTAGCCGTGCTCCCGGCCGAGGCGGTAGACCTGCTCGACGACGCCGGCGGTGTCGGCGACCGGGTGGGTGTTGGCCATGGCGAAGACGGCCGTGTAGCCGCCGGAGGCGGCGGCGCGGGTGCCGGTGAGGACGGTCTCGGAGTCCTCGCGGCCGGGCTCGCGCAGGTGGGTGTGGAGGTCGACCAGGCCGGGCAGCAGGATCTGGCCGTCGGCCTCGATGACGGTGGCGCCCTCGGCGGAGAGGTCCGTGCCGACCTCGGCGATGGACTCGCCGTTGATGAGGACGTCCTGGACGTCGCCGCCGAGGACCTTCGCACCGCGGATAAGGATCTTGCTCATGGTTACTTGTTCTCCTCGGTACGGGCGGGGGTGGCGGAGTCGTTGCCGCCGAGCAGCAGGTAGAGGACGGCCATCCGGATGGAGACACCGTTGGCGACCTGCTCGACGACCGTGCAGCGGTCGGAGTCGGCGACCTCGGCGGTGATCTCCATGCCGCGGACCATCGGGCCGGGGTGCATGACGATGGCGTGCTCGGGCATCTTCGCCATCCGCTCGCCGTCGAGCCCGTAGCGGCGCGAGTACTCGCGCTCGGTCGGGAAGAAGGCGGCGTTCATCCGCTCGCGCTGCACACGCAGCATCATCACCGCGTCGGACTTCGGCAGCACGCTGTCGAGGTCGTACGAGACGTCGCAGGGCCAGGTCTCGACGCCGACGGGGACCAGGGTGGGCGGGGCCACCAGGGTGACCTCGGCTCCAAGGGTGTGCAGCAGGTCGACGTTCGAGCGGGCGACCCGGCTGTGCAGGACGTCGCCCACGAGGGTGATGCGCTTGCCCGCGAGGTCCTGGCCGAGGCCGGCGTCGCGGCCGACGAGGCGGCGGCGCATGGTGAAGGCGTCCAGGAGGGCCTGGGTGGGGTGCTGGTGGGTGCCGTCGCCCGCGTTGATGACGGGGGCGTCGATCCAGCCGGAGGTGGCGAGCCGGTACGGGGCGCCGGAGGCGCTGTGCCGGATGACGACCGCGTCGACGCCCATGGCCTCCAGGGTCTGCGCGGTGTCCTTGAGGGACTCGCCCTTGGAGACGCTGGAGCCCTTGGCCGCGAAGTTGATGACGTCGGCGGAGAGGCGCTTCTCGGCGGCCTCGAAGGAGATCCGGGTCCGGGTGGAGTCCTCGAAGAAGAGGTTGCAGATGGTCCGGCCGCGCAGGGTCGGCAGCTTCTTGATGGGCCGGTCGGCCACCCGGGCCATCTCCTCGGCGGTGTCGAGGATCTGGACGGCGTCGTCGCGGGTGAGGTCGGCGGCCGAGATGAGGTGACGCATCATCGGGTTTTCGCTCCGTGGTGGGAGGGTGAGGGCATGCGGGTGCGCAGGGCTGTGCCCCGGCCCCGTCGGGGGTGCCGGTCCGGTTAGGAGGAGGCGGGCTTGCCGCCGAGCAGGACGGTGTCGCGACCGTCTTCCTCGGCGAGCAGGACCTTGACCGTCTCCCGCAGCGACGTGGGGAGGTTCTTGCCGACGTAGTCGGCGCGGATCGGAAGTTCGCGGTGGCCGCGGTCGACGAGGACCGCGAGCTGGACGGCGCGCGGGCGGCCGATGTCGCCGAGGGCGTCGAGGGCGGCGCGGATGGTGCGGCCGGAGAAGAGGACGTCGTCGACGAGGACGACGAGGCGGCCGTCGATGCCGTCGGCGGGGATCTCGGTGCGGCCGATGGCGCGGGCGGGCTTCAGCCGCAGGTCGTCCCGGTACATGGTGATGTCGAGGGAACCGACCGGGATCTTGGAGCCGGTGATCGATTCGAGCTTCTCGGCGAGCCGGCGGGCGAGGAAGACGCCACGGGTGGGGATGCCGAGGAGGACCACGTCGTCGGCGCCCTTGGCGCGCTCGACGATCTCGTGGGCGATGCGGGTCAGGACCCGCGCGATGTCAGGGGCCTCGAGAACGGGCCGCGCTTCGTCGCCGTAATGCTGCTGAGTGTCCATGGGAAACGGACCTCCTTCTCCGCCTCACGGGACGGCTCTTAAAGGACGTCGGATTTGCGCCGTTCACTCTACCAGGGGTGGGGAGGCCGGTCCCGCGCACCCCTGCCGCCACTCCGGGCGCCGTCCCCCGGGAGGGGGCGGTACGGACCATTCGGCTTGACGGGTGGGTGTAACGCTGCGTAACCTCACAGTGAGTTACCAGCCGCGCGGCGCAGCCGCATGTCGTCACAGCGTCCGGGAGCGTTATGTCCAGCGAATACGCAAAGCAGCTCGGGGCCAAACTCCGTGCCATCCGCACCCAGCAGGGTCTCTCCCTCCACGGGGTGGAGGAGAAGTCCCAGGGCCGCTGGAAGGCGGTCGTGGTCGGCTCGTACGAGCGCGGAGACCGCGCGGTGACCGTGCAGCGTCTTGCCGAGCTGGCCGATTTCTACGGAGTGCCGGTGCAGGAGCTCCTGCCGGGCACGACCCCGGGCGGGGCCGCCGAGCCGCCGCCGAAGCTGGTCCTTGACCTGGAGCGCCTCGCCCACGTCCCGCAGGAGAAGGCGGGCCCGCTCCAGCGCTACGCGGCGACGATCCAGTCGCAGCGCGGCGACTACAACGGCAAGGTGCTGTCGATCCGCCAGGACGACCTGCGCACCCTCGCCGTCATCTACGACCAGTCCCCCTCGGTCCTCACCGAGCAGCTGATCAGCTGGGGCGTCCTCGACGCGGACGCGCGCCGCGCGGTCGCCCACGAGGACAACTGACCCCTTACGAGGGCACAGCAGAAACGTACCGCCGGGCCCGTGGACGTCATCCGACGACCACGGGCCCGGCTTCTTTCTTCCCCGCACGGGCCGGCGATACGCGAAGGGGCCCGCAGCACCGAGTGCTGCGGGCCCCTTCGCGTGCCGTACGGGACTAGACGTCCGCATCCCTGCGCAGGCGCGGCTTCAGGTCCTTGAAGCGTCCCAGAAGGCCGTTGACGAAAGCCGGGGACTCGTCCGTGGAGAACTCCTTGGCGAGCTGCACCGACTCGTCGATCGCGACCGCGTCGGGCGTGCCGTCCTCCCAGATCAGCTCGTACGCACCGAGGCGCACGATGTTCCGGTCGGCGACGGGCATCCGGTCGAGGGTCCAGTCCACCGAGTAGGTCTCGATGAGCTCGTCGATCCGCGCCACGTGGGCGGCGTATCCCTCGACCAGCTGCATGGTGAAGTCGTTGACCGGCGGCTGACGGTCGTCCGACCGCGCGAGCCGCACCTGGTCCGCGAGGACCTCCTGGACGGAGGCACCACGCTGGTCCGCCTCGAAGAGGATCTGGAAGGCGCGCTTGCGGGCCTTGCTCCGAGCGGCCACGGTTACTTGTTCACCCGGCCGAGGTAGTCGCTGGTGCGGGTGTCGACCTTGACCTTCTCACCGGTGGTGATGAAGAGCGGGACCTGGATCTCGTAGTCCGTCTCCAGCGTGGCGGGCTTGGTGCCGCCGGTGGAGCGGTCGCCCTGGACGCCCGGGTCGGTGTGCTTGATCGTCAGCTCGACGGCGGCCGGCAGCTCGACGTAGAGCACCTCGCCCTCGTGCTGCGCCACGGAGGCGGTGAAGCCCTCGATCAGGAAGTTGGCGGCGTCACCGACGTTCTTCCGGTCGATGTGCAGCTGGTCGTACGTCTCCATGTCCATGAAGACGAAGTAGTCGCCGTCCATGTAGGAGAACTGCATGTCGCGGCGGTCGATGGTGGCCGTCTCGACCTTCGTACCAGCGTTGAAGGTCTTGTCGACGACCTTGCCGGAGAGCACGTGCTTGAGCTTGGTGCGCACGAAAGCCGGGCCCTTGCCGGGCTTGACGTGCTGGAACTCGACGACGGACCAGAGCTGGTCCCCGTCGAGCTTGAGCACCATGCCGTTCTTGAGGTCGTTCGTGGAAGCCACGGTTGCGGAATCTCCTGGACTGACGTGGACCGAGGAGGCGTACGCGCCTCACAGCGCGAGCAGCTCCTTGGTCGTGATGGTGAGTAGCTCGGGTCCGCCGTCCGCCTCCTGGCGTACGACGAGCGTGTCATCGATCCGGACCCCGCCCCGGCCCGGGAGGTGGACCCCCGGTTCGACGGTGACCGGCACGCAAGCGTCCAGTTTACCCATGGCCGAAGGTGAGAGCTGCGGGTCCTCGTCGATTTCGAGCCCCACCCCGTGCCCGGTGAGGGGCACGGCGGCCTCCGCGTGCCCCGCGGCGTCCAGGATCTGGCGGGCCGCCCGGTCCACGTCGCGGTACTCCGCGCCGGGCGCGAGGGACTCGCGTCCGGCCCGCTGAGCGGCGAAGACGAGCTCGTACAGCTCGATCTGCCAGTCGGCGGGGGTGGTGCCGATGACGAACGTACGGCCGATCTCGCACCGGTAGCCGCGGTAGTCCGCGCCGAGGCAGACGGTGAGGAAATCACCCTCCTCGACCCGGCGGTCGGTGGGCCGGTGCCCGCGGCGCCCGGAGTGCGGGCCGGTCCCCACGGAGGTGGGGAACGCGGCCCCGTCGGCGCCGTGGTCGACGAGCCGCCGCTCCAGCTCCAGGGCGAGGTGGCGCTCGGTCCGCCCCACGAGGATCGACTCCAGGAGCTCGCCGAGCGCCTGGTCGGCGATCTCCGCCGCGATCCGCAGGCAGGCGATCTCGTCCTCGTCCTTGACGATCCTGAGCTGTTCGACGGCGCAGGCGAGGTCGGCGAGGCGCAGGGCGGGGGCGACGGAGCCCATGGCCCGGTGCCGGGCGACCGTCAGGTGGTGCTCCTCGACCGCGAGCGCGTCGGCGCCCGCCCGGCGGGCGAGGTCGACGGCGGCGACCGCCGGATCGCCCCCTCCGGTGGGCAGGACCTGCTGCCGGAGCAGCTCGTCGAGCCGCCCGTCGGCCGGCTCGCCGCCGGGCGGGACGGGGCAGAGCAGCACGTCCGACTCCGGTTCCGGCCCGACGAGCAGGACGGAGCCGGGCGGTGAACCACCCGCGAGATAGCGGACGTTGGCGGGGCGGGAGACCAGGGCCGCCGGGCTGCCCGCGGCCGCGCACCGGTCGCGCAGCCGCACCCGGCGGTCCGCATACACCTCTGACATGCTCCGAGCGTACGAGCGCCGCGCCGCGACGGCCTGTTCAGGACGGCCGTCCGGGCGGGGTCACCAGGTGGGCGGGCTCGCGATCGCGCGGGCGAGGACGTCGTCGAGGACGCGCGCGGTGGTCTCGACGTCGTACGTGGAGTTGTCGATGATCGGCAGGCCCGAGCCGTACCAGCCGGCCATCCGGCCGTGGATGGCGGCGACCTCCTCGTCCGAGAGGCGCCGGTTGCCGCTGCGCTCGGCGTTGCGCTCCAGGACGATCTCCAGGCCGGGCAGCAGGACGACGGGCAGCAGGCCGGGGCCGACGTGCCGCTTCCAGCCGCCGAGCCCGACGACGGGCCGGTCCGGGAAGACGGCGTCGTCGACGATGCAGGAGATGCCGTTGGCGAGGAAGTTGCGCGCGGCGAAGCCGCAGGTGCGGCGGGCGAGCCGGTACTGCGCCTCGGAGTGCTCGTTCCAGCCGGACTGCGGGTCGGCGAAGCCGGAGCAGACCCATTCGCGGACGTCGTCCAGGCTGATGTGCGCGGTGGGCACGCGGCGGCGCTGCGCCCAGTGCCGGGCGACGGTCGTCTTGCCCGCGCCCGCGGGGCCGATGAGCAGGACGGCGAGGGTGGCCGCACCGGTCCCGGCGCCGAGCTCCGCGGGCGGCGCGAGCGGCGCGCTCACGGGCGGCAGCGGCACGTGCCCGGTCAGGTCCCCGCGCGGCGGGGCGGAGGAGGGATGCTGCGGCCCGGCGGCGGGGTGCGGCGGGGGCGCGGCGGGGTGCTGGTGCTGAGGTATGCCTCCCGGCGTGCCCCAGCCGGGCCCCGGGCCGGGCCCGGAGGGCGGCGGGGCGTGCGGGGGCCGGGGAGCGCCGGCCTGGACGGTCGGGTGCACGCCGAGCCGGGGTCCGGACGGCGGCGCGGGGTACGGCGTGCCGGGCGGAAGCGGCGGAGGAACGGGCACCTGCCCACCGAGCTCCCCACCGCCGACCACGTGACCCGACACGGACCCGGGCGCGGGTACGGAACCAGGCGCGCGTACGGACCCCGGGGCGTGTACGGACCCCGGGGCGTGTACGGAACCAGGCGCGAGTCCCGGACCAGGCCCAGGTCCGGAACCAGGCACAGGTCCCGGACCGGGCGCGGGTCCCGGACCCGGGCCGGGGCCGGGCGGTCCGCCCGGCTGTTCGGGCGGTGGCAGCGGGCCCCCCACTGCGTGCTGCATCCGGTGCCACTCCGTCTCGTGCGCCTGCTGGATCCCCGGACAGGTGTGTCCGTGGTCGCCGGAACGTTACCGCCCCGGCCCCCCACAGGGGGAACGACCGGGGACGCCTCCTGGTGCCCTGAAAGGCCCTGTCAGTCGGTGAGTTCCTCGGCGAGCGCCCGCAGCGCCAGCCGGTAGGAACCGATCCCGAACCCGGCGACCGTGCCGGTCGCCACGGCCGCGATGACCGAGGTGTGCCGGAACTCCTCACGGGCGTACGGGTTCGAGATGTGCACCTCGATCAGCGGGGCGGTCCGCTGGGCGGCGGCGTCCCGCATTCCGTACGAGTAGTGGGTGAAGGCGCCGGGGTTGATCACCACGGGGACCGAGCCGTCCGCGGCCTCGTGGAGCCAGCGGATCATCTCGCCCTCGTCGTTGGTCTCCCGCACCTCGACGTCGAAGCCGAGCTCCGCGCCGAGGGTCCGGCAGGACTCGACGAGCCCCTTGTACGAGGTGGCGCCGTAGATGTCGGGCTCGCGGGAGCCGAGACGGCCCAGGTTGGGGCCGTTGAGCACCAGCACCGGACGCGTCTCGCTCACGCCGACACCTCGCCGTACGCCGCGATCAGGACGGCCGGGTCGGGACCCTCCAGGAGGGTCGGCTTGCCGAGCCCGTCGAGCACGATGAAGCGCAGCAGGTCGCCGCGGGACTTCTTGTCGACCCGCATCGTCTCCAGGAGCTTGGGCCACTGGTCGCCGCGGTAGGTGAGCGGCAGGCCGACGGACTCCAGGATCGCCCGGTGCCGGTCGGCGGTGGCGTCGTCGAGCCGCCCGGCGAGGCGGCCGAGCTCGGCGGCGAAGACCATGCCGACGGAGACGGCGGCGCCGTGGCGCCACTTGTACCGCTCGTTCTTCTCGATGGCGTGGGCGAGGGTGTGGCCGTAGTTGAGGATCTCCCGGCGGCCGGACTCCTTGAGGTCGCCGGAGACGACCTCCGCCTTGACCTTGATCGAGCGGACGAGCAGCTCGGCGGTGTGCGGCCCGGCGGGGGTACGGGCGGCCTGCGGGTCCTCCTCGATGAGGTCGAGGATCACCGGGTCGACGATGAAGCCGGCCTTGATGATCTCGGCGAGACCGCTGACGTAGTCGTGCACGGGCAGCGAGTCGAGCGCCGCGAGGTCGCAGAGGACGCCGGCCGGCGGGTGGAAGGCGCCGACGAGGTTCTTGCCCTCGGCGGTGTTGATGCCCGTCTTGCCCCCGACGGCCGCGTCGACCATGGCCAGGACCGTGGTGGGCACGGCGATCCAGCGCACGCCCCGCAGCCAGGTCGCGGCGACGAAGCCCGCGAGGTCGGTGGTGGCGCCGCCGCCGACGCCGACGACGACGTCGCTGCGGGTGAAGCCGGTCTGCCCGAGGGCCTTCCAGCAGTAGGCGGCGACCTCGGCGGTCTTCGCCTCCTCGGCGTTCGGCACCTGGATGGCGACGGCCTCGTAGCCCTGCTCGGCCAGGTCGGCGCGGAGCGCCTCGCCGGTGTCGGCGAGCGCCTCCGGGTGGATCACGGCGACCCGCTTGGCCTGGGTGCCGATCAGCGCGGGGAGCTCATCGAGGAGCTGCCGGCCGACCAGTACCTCGTACGGATCGGTGCCCGCGGAACCGCCGACCTGGATACGGGTCACCTGGTCCTGGTCCGTCATACGTCCTTCAACTCCAGAGCGTCGAGGACCGCCTGGGCGACCTCTTCGGGGGTGCGGTCGTCCGTGGCGACGACGACCCGTGCGACTTCGGTGTACAGGTGGCGGCGCGCCTCCATCAGCTCGCGCCACTGGCGGCGCGGGTTGACGGCGAGGAGCGGCCGGGCGGTGTTGAGTCCGACCCGCCGTACGGCCTCCTCGACGTCCATGGAGAGGTACGCGACGGGCAGCCCGGCGAGCAGGGCGCGGGTCCCGGCGTCCAGGATCGCGCCGCCGCCGAGGGCGAGGACGCCCTCGTGCTCGGCGACGGCCGTGGCGACCGCGGCCCGCTCCAGGGCGCGGAAGTGCTCCTCGCCGTCCTCGACGAAGATGTCGGAGATCTCGCGTCCTTCGGCGGCGACGATGTCGGCGTCGGTGTCCCGGTAGGGCGCGCCGAGCCGTTCGGCCAGGAGCGCGCCCACCGTGGACTTGCCGGAGCCCATGGGGCCGACGAGGACGACCAGGGGTCCGGCGGTCACCGGATGTTCAGGTTGTCGAGGTACGACCGCACGTTGCGGCGGGTCTCGGGGACGCTGTCGCCGCCGAACTTCTCGACGACCGCGTCCGCGAGGACGAGCGCGACCATGGCCTCGGCGACGATGCCGGCGGCGGGGACGGCGCACACGTCGGAGCGCTGGTGGTGGGCGGCCGCGGCCTCGCCGGTGGCGACGTCGATGGTGGCCAGGGCGCGCGGGACGGTCGCGATGGGCTTCATCGCGGCGCGGACGCGGAGCAGCTCGCCGGTGGTCAGGCCGCCCTCGGTGCCGCCGGAGCGGCCGGTGGTGCGCTTGATCCCGTCCTCGGTGCGGACGATCTCGTCGTGTGCCTGGGAGCCGGGCACGCGGGCCAGGTCGAAGCCGTCGCCGACCTCGACGCCCTTGATCGCCTGGATGCCCATGAGCGCGGCGGCGAGGCGGGCATCGAGCCGCCGGTCCCAGTGCACATGCGAACCGAGGCCGACGGGCACGCCGTACGCGAGGACCTCGACGACGCCACCGAGGGTGTCGCCGTCCTTGTGGGCCTGGTCGATCTCCGCGACCATCGCCTTCGACGCGTCGGCGTCGAGGCAGCGGACGGGGTCGGCGTCGAGCTTCTCGACGTCGGCGGGGGTCGGGTAGACCCCGTAAGGCGCCTTGGCCGCGGCCAGCTCCACCACGTGGGAGACGATCTCGATGCCGGCGGCCTCCTTGATGAAGGACCGTGCGACGGCGCCGAGCGCGACCCGGGCCGCGGTCTCGCGGGCGCTGGCGCGCTCCAGGATCGGCCGGGCCTCGTCGAACCCGTACTTCTGCATGCCGGCGAGATCGGCGTGGCCGGGCCGGGGCCGGGTCAGGGGCGCGTTGCGACCCGTCTCCTTCAGCTCCGCGGGGTCGACCGGATCGGCCGACATGACCTTCTCCCACTTCGGCCACTCGGTGTTGCCCACCATGACGGCGATCGGCGAGCCGAGGGAGAGCCCGTGGCGGACACCGCCGAGGAAGGTGACCTCGTCCTGCTCGAACTTCATGCGGGCGCCACGCCCATAGCCGAGGCGTCGCCGGGCGAGGTGGTCCGCCACCAGCTCAGTGGTGACCGGGACGCCGGCGGGAAGACCCTCAAGGGTCGCGACCAGCGCGGGTCCGTGGGATTCCCCAGCGGTCAGCCAACGCAACCTGCTCAACGATGCTCCTCATGCTCGCGCCTGGGCACTGCGACGACGCGGCCGGGTGCGCGGCCCTGGCCCGCCAACCCCGATCCTCCCACGTCCGGGGGACGAACCCGTCCTCCGGTCCAGCTATCGGACGTCGGCCTCGCTCTCCTGGACGGCCTCGCCGCTCTCGCGGTCGGCCTCGCTCTCCTCCAGGGGCGCGCCGAATCGCTCACGCAGCCAGCCGAGGCCGAGGTGGACGACCACGGCGCAGCCGAACGCGAGCAGCGGATACCTCACCCATTCGGGCAAGTGGTGGTGGAACACCGCGAAGACCAGTCGCGCGATGTCCCAGGACACGCTCCACCGCGACGCCAGTACGAGTTCCCCGCCCGTGTCCACAACCGCTCCCCCATGATCGACTCGGTACGGGGTGGAGCCTACCGAGCCGCCAGCGCCCGCTCCCCCGCCGCCCGCATGGCCGCGAGCGGGGCCTTCGGGACGCCCGTCATCTGTTCGACCTGGAGGACGGCCTGGTGGACGAGGAGGTCGAGGCCGCCGACGACCTTGCCGCCGTGGTCGGACCAGGCGGCGGCGAGCGCGGTCGGCCAGGGGTCGTACAGGACGTCGAAGAGGGTGCCGACGCGGTCGGGGACGGCGGTCGCCAGGGCGTTGGTGGTGCCGGCCGGGGTGGTCGCGATGACCAGCGGCGCCTCGAAGGCCTCCGCCGCCCGCTCCCAGTCGGCCGTACGGACGTCCACGCCGAGCCGCTCGCCCCAGCCGCGCATCTCCTCGGCGCGCGCCTCGCTGCGTACGTACGCGGTGACGGGGCCCGCGCAGATCCGGGCGAGGGCGGCGAGCGCGGAGGAGGCGGTGGCGCCGGCGCCGAGGACGGCCGCCGACTCCACCTCCTCGACGCCCCGCTCGCGCAGGGCGGCGATCATGCCGGGGACGTCGGTGTTGTCGCCGACCCGTCGCCCGTCCTCACGGAGGACGACGGTGTTGACGGCCTCCACGGAGGCGGCCGTGTCGCTGATCTCGTCGAGCAGCGGGATGATCGCCCGCTTGAGCGGCATGGTCAGCGAGAGCCCGGCCCAGCTGTCGTCCAGCTCGCCGACGAAGCCGGGCAGCCCGGCCTCGTCCACCTCGAAGCGGTCGTACGCCCAGTCGTCGAGCCCGAGCTCGGCGTACGCGGCGCGGTGCAGGATTGGGGAGAGCGAGTGGGCGATGGGCGATCCCAGAACGGCCGCCCGGCGTGCTGTCGCCATCAGTTCTTCCTCGACTCGTTGAACTTTTCGACGAGCTTCTGGTGCTCGGCGTTGGTCTTCGTGAACTCGGAGGTCTTGCCGTCGATCGAGACGAAGTAGTACCAGCCGTCGTGCGTCGGGCTGACCACGCCCTGCATCGCCTCGGCGCCGGGGTTGCCGATGGGACCGGGAGGCAGACCCTTGACGAAGTACGTGTTGTACGGGTTGTCGTACTTCCGCAGCTCTTCGAGGGTGAGGTCGATCTTGCTCTGGTTCTTGATGTAGTTGTACGTCGAGTCGAATTCGAGCCCGCCGTAGGTCTGCGGGTTCGACGGCTTGAGCCGGTTGTAGACGACCTCGGCCATCTTGCGGAAGTCGTCGTGGGACGTACCCTCCGCCTGGACCAGGCTCCCGATCGTGACGAGCTCCCAGGGGCTGTCGACACCGAGCGACTTCGCCTTGGCCTCCAGGTCGAACTTCATGTACTCCTGGTTCGCGCGGCTCACCATCTTGCGCAGGACGTCCTCGGGCTTGTTGCCCTTGGCCACCGGGTAGCTCGCCGGGAAGAGGAAGCCCTCCAGCGGGTCCTTCACGTTCTTGTGGTTCTTCGCCCAGTCCGGGAGACCGAGGCTGTCCGCCTTCGCCTTTGCGATGCCCTGCGTCGTCCCGGGCGCGAGGTCGAGTCGCTCGTCGAGCTTCTCGTACACCCAGGCGTTCCGCTTGCCCTCCGGGATGATCAGGTTCGCCTGGCTGGCCGGGTTCAGCATCAGCGTGACCGCGCTGTCCGCCGACATCTCCTTCTTCAGCGCGTACGCGCCCGCCTGGATCGAGAGGCCCCGGGGGTTCTTCTGCTGTGCGGAGACGAAGGCGTCGACGCTCTTGACGACGCCGGCCTTCTTGAGGATGTTGCCGATCTCGTAGCCGCCGGCGTCCTTCGGGATCTCGACCTGCACGACCCCGCTGCCGCTGCCCGCGTAGTCGGGCGCCGCGCCGAACTGGCCCTGCCAGAACTTGTAGCCGAAGTAGCCGACGCCGCCCAGGCCGCCGACCAGGACGGCGGCGACGACCAGGCAGGCCACGCCGTTCTTGCCTTTGCGTTTCTTCGCTTTGCTCCGGCGCTCGCGGTCGCCGTCGCGGGAGCCGCGGCCGCCGCGGCCCGGCTCCTCGTCGTAGTCGGCGTCGTCGTCATCGGATTCACCGGTGAAGAAGGGGTGCGTCTCCTCCTCCGGCTCCGCCTCGGGGTGCGTCTCCTCCTCCGGCGCCCAGTCGACGACCGGCTCCGGCGGGTTCTGCCGGCGGCCGGGCGGCTGGGGCGGCGGGTAGGCCTCGGGCGTGCCGTAGAGGTCGGGGTTCTGGCCGCCGTACGGATCGGCCGGGGGCGCGCCGTAGGCCATCGCCGCCTGGCCGGTCTCCCAGTTGCCGTCGTACTGCTGTCCGGGGTTCCCGGGCGTGTCGTAGCCGACGCCCGGGTACCCCGTCCCGTACTGCTGCTGGTACTGCTGTTGCTGCTGTTGCTGCTGGTACTGGGGATCGACGTACTGCTGCTGAGGCTGCTGCTGGTACTGCTGCTGAGGCTGAGGCTGCTGGTACTGCTGCTGCGCCTGCTGCTGGTACGGGTCACCCCCGTAGCCCTGGCCGTACGGGTCCGCGTAGCCCTGGCCGCCGTGGCCGTACTGGCTCGCCTGCTGCTGCGGGTACTGCTGCTGGCCCTCCCACCCCTGGTCCCCATAGAGCGGGTCCCCCGGGTGCCACGGTTCGGAGCCAGGGCCCCGGCCATACTCAGTCATCGATCCCCAAACAGCCGCGAGGCTTCCGGACGATCCGCCTCTACGTAGTGCAGCAGCTGTTCGAACACCGCCGCATCGCGCGGAACGTTACCGTATCGCGATCAGATGACCACTTCGACGCCCTCACCGGGCGGATTACCTGATACCCGTTCGGACTCAAGAGCGTTCTGAAGGATGATCACAGCGGCGGCCTGGTCGATGACGGACCGCCCCTTCTTCGCCTTCACGCCCGAGGCGCGCAGGCCCTGGGTCGCGGTGACGGTGGTCATCCGCTCGTCGACGAGGCGGACCGGGATCGGGGCGATGCCCTTGGCCATCTCGCCGGCGAAGGCGCGGACCTTGGTCGCGGCCGGGCCCTCCCGCCCGCTGAGCGAGCGGGGCAGGCCCACGACGACCTCGATCGGCTCGTACTCCTCGACGATCTGGCGGAGCCGCCGGTGGGCCGCCGGGACGTCGCGTCCCGGCACGGTCTCCACCGGCGTCGCGAGGACCCCGTCGGGGTCGCACGAGGCGACCCCGATCCGGGCGTCCCCGACGTCGACCGCGAGACGGCGGCCGCGGCGCATCGTCACGCCGTCTCCACCACGAGACGCTCGACGGCGGCGATGGCCTCGCCGACGGCCTCCGGGTTCTGGCCGCCGCCCTGGGCGACGTCCGGCTTGCCGCCGCCACCGCCGCCGAGGGTCTTGGCGGCCGTGCGGACCAGCTCGCCGGCCTTGAAGCCGCGCTCGCGGGCGGCCTCGTTGGTGGCGATGACCGTCAGCGGCTTGCCGCCGACGGTGGTGAACAGGGCCACGACGGCCGGGCGGTCCGAGGGGATGCGGCCGCGGACGTCGAGGACCAGCTTGCGCAGGTCGTCGGCGCCGGTGCCGTCCGGGACCTGCCCGGTGACGAGGGCGACGCCGCGGATGTCGCGGGCGGAGTCGACGAGACCGGCGGCGGCCTGGAGGACCTTCTCCGCGCGGAACTTCTCGATCTCCTTCTCGGCGTCCTTCAGCTTGCCGAGCATGGTGGAGATCTTCTCCGGCAGCTCCTCCGGGCGGCCCTTGACGAGCTCCTGGAGCTGGGCGACGACCGTGTGCTCGCGGGCGAGGAAGTTGTACGCGTCGACGCCGACGAGGGCCTCGATGCGGCGCACGCCGGAGCCGATGGACGACTCGCCGAGCAGCTTCACCAGGCCCAGCTGGGCGGTGTTGCCGACGTGCGTGCCGCCGCACAGCTCCTTGGAGAAGTCGCCGATGGTGACGACACGGACCTGCTCGCCGTACTTCTCGCCGAACTCGGCGATGGCGCCCTGGCGCTTGGCCTCGTTGATCGGCATGACCTCGGCGTGGACCTCCAGCTCGCGCGAGAGGACCTCGTTGATCTTCTGCTCGACGTCGGTGAGGACCGCGCCGGGGACGGCGTTCGGCGAGCCGAAGTCGAAGCGGAAGCGGCCGGGCTGGTTCTCGGAACCGGCCTGGGCGGCCGTCGGGCCGAGGGCGTCACGCAGGGCCTGGTGCGTCAGGTGCGTGGCGGAGTGGGCGCGGGCGATGGCCCGGCGGCGCTTGACGTCGATGGTGGCGTAGGCGGTGGAGCCCACGGTCACCTCGCCGACCTGCACGGAGCCCTTGTGGACCGAGACGCCCGGGACCGGCTGCTGGACGTCGCGGACCTCGATGACGGCGCCGCTGTGCAGCTTGATGCGGCCCTGGTCGGCGATCTGGCCGCCGCCCTCGGCGTAGAACGGGGTGCGGTCGAGGACGACCTCGACCTCGTCGCCCTCGGAGGCGGCCGGCGAGGGGACGCCGTTCACGAGGAGGCCGACGACCGTGGTCTCGCCCTCGGTGTTGGTGTAACCGGTGAACTGGGTGGCGCCGTTGCCGTCGGCGATCTCCCGGTACGCGGTCATGTCGGCGTGACCGGTCTTCTTGGCCTTGGCGTCGGCCTTGGCCCGGTCCCGCTGCTCCTTCATCAGGCGGCGGAAGCCGTCCTCGTCCACGGAGAGGCCCTGCTCGGCGGCCATCTCCAGGGTGAGGTCGATCGGGAAGCCCCAGGTGTCGTGGAGCAGGAAGGCCTTCTCACCGGCGAGGACCGTGCCGCCGGCGGACTTGGTCTCGGTGACGGCGGTGTCGAGGATGTTGGTGCCGCCCTTGAGGGCCTTCAGGAAGGCGGCCTCTTCGGCGAGGGCGACGGTCTCGATGCGCTTGCGGTCGGTGACCAGCTCCGGGTACTGCTCGCCCATCGTGTCGATCACGGTGTCGACGAGGTCCTGGACGACCGGGCCGGTGGCGCCGAGCAGGCGCATGTTGCGGACGGCGCGGCGCATGATGCGGCGGAGCACGTAGCCGCGGCCCTCGTTGCCGGGGGTGACGCCGTCGCCGATGAGCATCACGGAGGTGCGCATGTGGTCGGCGACCACGCGGAGCGAGACGTCGCTGTCGTGGGCCTTGCCGTAGGCGACGCCGGTGAGGGCGGTGGCCTTGTCGATGACGACCTGGAGGGTGTCCGTCTCGTACATGTTCTGGACGCCCTGGAGGATCATCGCCAGGCGCTCCAGGCCGAGGCCCGTGTCGATGTTCTTCGACGGGAGCTCGCCGAGGATCGGGAAGTCGTCCTTGCCGGAGCCCTCACCGCGCTCGTACTGCATGAAGACCAGGTTCCAGATCTCCACGTACCGCTCGTCGTTGACGGCCGGGCCGCCCTCGACGCCGAACTCGGGACCGCGGTCGTAGTTGATCTCGGAGCAGGGGCCGCAGGGGCCGGGGACGCCCATGGACCAGTAGTTGTCCGCCTTGCCGAGGCGCTGGATGCGCTCGGCCGGGACGCCGACGACGTCACGCCAGATCTGCTCGGCCTCGTCGTCCTCCTGGTAGACGGTGATCCAGAGCTTCTCCGGCTCGAGCCCGTAGCCGCCGTGCTCCACCGGGGTGGTCAGCAGCTCCCAGGCGAGCTTGATGGCGCCTTCCTTGAAGTAGTCGCCGAAGGAGAAGTTGCCGCACATCTGGAAGAACGTGCCGTGCCGGGTGGTCTTGCCGACCTCCTCGATGTCCGGCGTGCGCACGCACTTCTGCACGCTGGAGGCGCGCGAGAAGGGCGGCTTGACCTCGCCCAGGAAGTAGGGCTTGAAGGGCACCATGCCGGCCGGGACGAGCAGCAGAGTCGGGTCGTCCGCGATGAGCGACGCCGAAGGGACGACGGTGTGCCCGCGCTCCTCGAAGAAGCTCAGCCAGCGGCGGCGGATTTCAGCCGACTCCATCAGTGGTCCTCATTCCGGTTGTACGAACTCGTGGGGATCTTGGAAAACGACGAGGTGGCCGGGTGCGCGACCGGGCCCAGCGCGGCCCTGCGGCGCGGCTCGGGGAGCTCCCGGGCGTGCTCCACCGGTGCGGCCAGTCCGAGCGCGTCGCCCAGCTCGGCCTCACGCTGGAGCATGCCCGCCCTCACGTCGAGGGCGAAGTCCTTGAGCCGGTGCCCGGTCTCGACGGCCTTGTTCGCCGCCTGGGCCGCGAGGCTCTCGGGGGTCAGCTGCTTCAGCTTCCGGTTGACCTTGGTGGTGGCCCACACGCCGGCGGCTGCGCCGGCCGTGAACCAGAACGTGCGGCGGAACATCGCGGCTCAGCCCTTCTGCTTCCGGCGTCGCGAGGACGGCACGGTACGGCCGACGATCACGGTCCGGCGGTCGGAGGCCGTCGGCGCCCCCTCCGCCTCACGGCCCCGGCCGAGCGCCCTGCGGACGCCGTAGCCGAAGGCGGCCACCTTGACGAGCGGGCCGCCGAAGGTGGAGGCGACGGTCGTGGACAGCGCGGAGGCGTTGGAGGCGACCTCCTGGACGTCCGAGGCGATGGCGTCGACCCGGTCGAGCTGGGTCTGCGCCGAGCGCACGGTCGCGGACGCCTCGGCCAGCAGGGGAACGGCCTGCTCGGTCACGTCCGCCACCAGCTTGGTGGTCGCCCTGAGCGTCTGCGCCAGCCTCACCAGTGCCACGGCGAGGAAGGAGACGAGGATCGCCCAGAACACGGCCACCAGGATCCCGGCAACCTCTCCACCGGTCACTGTGCACCGCTCTCTGCTGTCGTTGGGCCTTGTGAAAGTCGTCCCCCGACCCTATCGCGCCCGGGCTGTCCTGCCGTACCGCATTACCGCCCGTGGGACGGGAGTTACGCGATCTCGATTGTACGGAGCGCGCGCGGGTGAGTACGCTCCGTGTCCCATGCGACGGAGCAATCTCCCGGCGGAGCTGAACCGGTTCGTCGGACGGGCCGCCGAGCAGGCCGCACTCACGGCGCTCCTCCAGACGTCCCGTCTGGTCACGGTCGTGGGCGTGGGCGGTGTCGGCAAGACACGGCTCGCGCTGCGGGCTGCCGCGGGGGCGCAGAAACGCTACGGCGAAGGGGTCAGGCTGGCCGAGCTCGCGCCGCTGCGCGACCCGGACCTGGTGGCGTACGCGCTGGTGGAGGCGCTCGGTCTGACCGACCACACGCCGAAGGCCCCGCGCGAGGTCCTCGTCGAGCACCTCGCGGAGCGGCGGATGCTGCTGGTGGTGGACGGCTTCGAGCACCTGGTGGAGGCCTGCGCGCCGCTGCTGCGGGAGCTCCTGGCCCACGCGCCGGGCCTCACCGTGCTCGCGGCCGGCCGGCGGCCGCTGCGGGTGGCGGGCGAGTCGGTGTTCCCGCTGGCCCCGATGGACGAGACGGACGCGATGGCGCTGCTCGCCGAGCGGGCGGCGGAGGCGGGCGCGCCGGTGGCCGGGGACCTCGCCGCGGGCACCGGCGAAGCGGACTTGTGCGCGGGGCCTGGGGAAGCGGACTTCCCCGCGGGGCCTGGCGAAGGGGACTTCTCCGCGGGGCCTGGCGAAGCGGACTTCCCAGCGGATCCGGCGACCAGCCCGGAGGCCCCGCGGGCGCACCCGCCCACGCGTCACGCTGCCGTGCGAGCGCACCCGCCGACCGGTGTCGCGGCCGTGCGGGAGCTGTGCCGGCGGCTCGACGGGATCCCGCTCGCGCTCGAACTGGCCGCAGGCCGCCTCCCCCTCCTCACGGTCGAGCAGATGCTGCACCGCCTCGACGACCGCTTCCGGCTCCTGACGGACGGCGAGCGCGGGGTGCTCCCCCGCCATCAGACGCTGCGCACCGCGATCGGCTGGAGCCACGAGCTGTGCACCCCGGAGGAGCGGCTGCTCTGGGCGCGGCTCTCGGTCTTCGCCGGCCCCTTCGACCTGGAGGCGGTGGAGTACGTGTGCGGGAGCCGGGAGCTGCCGCCGGAACGGATCCTCGACCACCTCGGGGGCCTGCTCGCCCAGTCGCTGGTGTCGCGGGAGGACACGCCCGCGGGCCCCGCCTACCGGCTCCTGGACACGGTCGCCGCGTACGGGGCGGAGTGGCTGGCGGCGCTCGGCGACACGGAGCGGCTGCGGCGGCGGCACCGCGACTGGTACATGGGCCTGGCCACCTGGTGCGAGCTGGAGTGGTTCAGCCCGCGCCAGGCGGAGGTGGCGGCCCGTACGGACGCGGCGCTGCCCAATCTGCGGGCGGCGCTCGACCTGTGTCTCGAACTCCCGGACGACGCGCACCTCGCTCAGCACCTGGCGGGCACGCTCTGGTTCGCCTGGGTGGGCTGCGGGCGCCTGTCGGAGGGCCGGCACTGGCTGGAGCGGGCGGTCGCGCTGGAGTCGGGGCACGAGGAGGCGCGGCTCAAGGCGCTGTGGGTGCTCGGCTACGTGGCGGTGCTCCAGGGGGACGGCACGGCGGCGGTGGCGGCCCTGCACGAGTGCCGGGAGCGGGCCCGTTCCTCGCGGAACGCGCTGGCGGAGGCGTACGCGACGCACCGGATGGGCTGCCTCGCGCTGCTCTCGGACGATCTGCCGCGGGCCGAGGCGCTGATCGGGCGGGCCCTGGACTCCTACCGGGAGCTCGGCGAGCTGAACAGCAACGTGCTGATGGGGCAGGTCGAGGTGGCGATGGCGCTGGCCTTCCGGGGCGACCTGGAGGGGGCGGTCGCGATCTGCCGGGAGGTACGGGAGGTCTGCGAGGAGCGCGGGGAGCTGTGGACCCGGGCCTACGCGCTCTACGTCCTGGCGTTCTCGGCGTGGACCCGGGACGCGTTCGGCGAGGCGCGGGAGCTGCTCACCGAGTGCGTCTCGATCAATCACACCTTCCGTGACCTGGTCGGTCTCGTCCTGGCGATCGAGCTGCTCGCGCTCGTGACGGTGAGCGAGGGGGACCCGGCGGAGGCCGCGGTCCTCCAGGGGGCCGCGGTGCCGGTGTGGGACACGGTGGGCATCCGGCTGTTCGGCTCGGAGGCCTTCGACGGGCCGAGGGCCCTGTGCGAGCAGCGGGCGGCGGATGCCCTGGGCGCGGAGGCCTTCGGCAGCGCGGTCCAGGAGGGCGGGCGTCTGTCGCTGGACGCGGTCGTGGAGCGCGCGCTCGCCGGGCGCCGGGATCCGGCCCTCGGCGGCCCGGGGGGCGCGACGGCCCCGCGTCCGTTCCGTACGGGCAGGTCGGCGGCGGTCCCGGGAACGCGGAAGCCCGCCGGCTCCCCCACCGGAAAGGGCGGGGAAGCGGCGGGCTGAACACCGCGAGGGTGGTACTACGCCGTTGCTGAGATCAGCGGGCGTAGTACTCGACGACCAGCTGCTCGTCGCAGATGACCGGGATTTCCTTGCGGTTCGGGTCGCGGTCGAGGCGGAAGGCCAGGGCCTTCAGGTTGACCTGCAGGTAGCGCGGGGTCTCGCCGTCGGCGGCGAAGCCACCCTCACGGGCCATCTCGAACAGCGGCTTGGTGCGGCTGCGCTCGCGGACCATGACGACGTCGTCCGGACGGACACGGAACGACGGCTTGTCGACCTTGCCACCGTTGACCTGGATGTGACCGTGCACGACCATCTGGCGGGCCTGGTAGATGGTGCGGGCGATGCCCGAACGCAGGACCAGGGCGTCGAGGCGACGCTCGAGCTCGACGACCAGCGCCTCGCCCGTCTTGCCTTCGGCCTTCTTGGCGCGGTCGTAGGCGCGCGCCATCTGGCGCTCGCTGATGTCGTACTGGGCGCGCAGACGCTGCTTCTCGAGCAGACGGACCTTGTAGTCCGAGTTCTGCTTGCGGCCACGGCCGTGCTCGCCCGGCGGGTAGGGGCGGGCCTCGAAGTACTTGACGGCCTTCGGGGTCAGCGCGATGCCGAGGGCACGCGACTTCTTGACCTTGGGACGGGACTGGTTCGGCATGAACCAACCTCTCTATCTGTACGAATACGGCTTCACCAGGGTTAGGGGAGGTCGCATCCGCAGCCCGGGAAACCCGTCCGGTCCGTACGGGACGGACGTGGCGGGCAGCCGCTCCCAGGTCTGGGCACATACGTGCAGCACGCGAACGACCCACCGCCGCTCCCGGGAATCCGGGTGGTGATGGGTGGCCCGCGACACCTTCGAAGGTGCGCGACGCTCCTGGAAACCCCGCCCGAGGGCCGGGTCTCCGGCTGACTGTCCCGTTCTGGTGGTGCCGACCGGAGTCGGGCACGGGACGCAGCAATCCGGACCAGTGTACCGGCTCCGCGGAGCGCGCTCGCACCACCCCGGGGGTCAGCCCCCCTCGCCCTTCAACCGCTCGCGCACCCGCTCCACCACGTCCGCGTATCTCGCCTCCGCGCCGTAGCGGGTGGGCTCGTAGTACTGGCGGCCGTGGATCGTGTCGGGGGCGTACTGCTGAGCCGCGATGCCGCCCGGCACGTCGTGCGGGTACACATAGCCCTGGGCGTGGCCGAGCTTGGCCGCGCCCTTGTAGTGGCCGTCGCGCAGATGCGGCGGGACCGAACCCGCCAGGCCGTTCCGCACGTCGGCGAGGGCGGCGCCGATCGCGGTCGTCGCGGAGTTCGACTTCGGGGCCAGTGCCAGGGCGATGGTGGCGTGGCTCAGGGTGAGGGCCGCCTCGGGGAAGCCGATCATGGCGACGGCCTGGGCGGCGGCGACGGCGATCGGCAGGGCGTTCGGGTCGGCGAGGCCGATGTCCTCGCTCGCGGAGATCATCAGCCGCCGGGCGATGAAGCGAGGGTCCTCCCCCGCCTCGATCATCCGCGCCAGGTAGTGCAGGGCGGCGTCCACGTCCGAGCCGCGGATCGACTTGATGAGCGCGCTCGCCACGTCGTAGTGCTGGTCGCCGTCCCGGTCGTACTTCACGGCCGCACGGTCGACGGTCTCCTCGACGGTCTGGAGGGTGATCTCCGCCTCGCCCTTGGCGATCGCCGCACCGGCCGCCGCCTCCAGGGCGGTCAGGGCCCGGCGGGCGTCGCCGCCGGCGACGCGCAGCAGGTGCGCCTCGGCGTCCTCCGGCAGGGTCACGGCCCCGCCCAGTCCCCGCTCGCCGGTGAGCGCCCGGGCCATCAGGCCCTTGAGGTCCTCGTCGGTCAGCGGCTCCAGGGTGAGGAGCAGGGAGCGGGAGAGGAGCGGGGAGATCACGGAGAAGTAGGGGTTCTCGGTGGTGGCGGCGATCAGCGTCACCCAGCGGTTCTCGACGGCGGGCAGGAGCGAGTCCTGCTGGGCCTTGGAGAAGCGGTGGATCTCGTCGAGGAAGAGGACGGTCTCCTTGCCGTACCCGCCGACCGCGCGCCGGGCGCCGTCGATGACGGCCCGGACCTCCTTGACGCCCGCGGTGATCGCGGAGAGCTCGACGAAGCGCTTGTTCGTGGCCTTCGAGACGACGTACGCCAGCGTGGTCTTCCCGATCCCGGGCGGGCCCCAGAGGATCACCGAGGAGGCACCGGCGGGGCCGCCGTCGCCGTCGCCGACGAGCCGGCGCAGCGGCGATCCGGGCTTGAGCAGGTGCTGCTGGCCCACCACCTCGTCGAGGGTGCGGGGGCGCATCCGGACGGCCAGCGGGCTGCTGGCCGGGTCCTTCTCCTGGCGGTCTTCGGCTGCTGCGGTAAAGAGATCGGGCTCCACAGTGATGAAGCCTAAGTCAGCGCACTGACAGAGCGGCCCCGGCTCAGCTGGTCCAGAAGTCCCACCAGCGGGTCAGGATCAGCATGCCGATGATCCCGATGTGCAGGACGGGCAGGATCCAGGTGAACTCGTCGAAGAAGGTCTTGAGGCCGCCGGGGGCGGGGATCACGCCGAGGCGCACGTTGTGCGAGGTCACGTACCAGAACATGACGATGGTGGCGACCCAGGCGAGGCAGCACCACAGGCAGAGCGAGTTGATCTCGTACAGCGACTGGTACATCAGCCAGGTGCAGAAGCCGACGCCGAAGAGCGTTCCGGCGTTGAGGCCGAGCCAGTACCAGCGGCGGTAGCGGGCCCCGGCGAGCAGGCCCACGCCGATCGCGATCACCATGGCGTACGTGACGAGGCCGAGCATCGGGTTCGGGAAGCCGAAGACCGAGGCCTGCTCGCTCTTCATGATGTTCCCGCAGGAGACGATCGGGTTGAGGCTGCACCCCGGGGTGAAGTTCGGGTCCTCGAGCAGCTTGAACTTGTCGATGGTGATGACCCAGGCGGCGAGCAGTCCGGCCGCTCCGGTGATCACGAGGAGCCAGGAGAAGGCCCGGCTCGCCCCGACCGTGCCGCCGCCGTCCCGGCCGGACCCGATCTCGTCCACCGCTGCCTTCGCCATGTCACCTGTTCCCTCGCTCGACCGGCCTTGTGGGCAGGGTCATTCTGCAACACCGACCTGTGGTCCGGCCGTTCGCCGGAGATAAGGAAGGGCCCGGACCAGAGCGTGGTCCGGGCCCTTCCGTACGTCGGATCAGGCCAGCTTGGCCCGGACCGCGTCCACGAGCTCGTCCAGGGAGACGGCCTGCTGCTCGCCGGACTCCATGTCCTTGAGCTGGACGACGCCCTCGGCGAGGTCGCGCTCACCGGCGACGACGGCGAGGCGGGCGCCCGAGCGGTTGGCGTCCTTCATGGCGCCCTTGAGGCCCTTGCCGCCGAAGGAGAAGTCGGCGGCGACGCCAGCCCTGCGGAGCTCGGTGACCTTGCCGAAGAGGAGGCGGCGGGCCTCCTCGCCGATGGCGACGGCGAAGACGCTGGTGGTGGCCGGGATGTCGAGCTCGACGCCCTCCGCCTCCAGGGCGAGGACCGTGCGGTCCACGCCGAGCGCCCAGCCCACCGACGGCAGCGCGGGGCCGCCGATCATCTCGGAGAGGCCGTCGTAGCGGCCGCCGCCGCCGACCGCGGACTGCGAGCCGAGACCGTCGTGGACGAACTCGAACGTGGTCCGCGTGTAGTAGTCCAGGCCGCGGACCAGCTTCGGGTCGTCCTCGAAGACGACGCCCGCCGCGGTGATCAGGGCGCGCACCTCCTCGTGGTACGCCTTGCACCCGTCGCACAGGTAGTCGCGCAGGAGCGGCGCGTCGGCCAGCTGCTTCTGAACGTCGGCCCGCTTGTCGTCGAGGACGCGCAGCGGGTTGATCTCGGCGCGGCGCAGGGTCTCCTCGTCGAGGTCGAGACCGCGCAGGAAGGTCTGCAGGGCCTCGCGGTAGACGGGGCGGCACTCCTTGTCGCCGAGCGAGTTCAGCAGGATGCGGAAGTTCCGCAGGCCCAGCGAGCGGTACGCCTCGTCGGCCAGGATGATCAGCTCGGCGTCGAGCGCCGGGTCCTCGGCGCCGATCGCCTCGGCGCCGACCTGGGAGAAGTGCCTGTAGCGGCCCTTCTGGGGGCGCTCGTAGCGGTAGTACGAGCCGGAGTACCAGAGCTTGACCGGCAGGTTGCCCTGCTTGTGGAGGCTGGCCTCCAGGGCGGCGCGGAGCACGGAGGCGGTGCCCTCGGGACGCAGGGCGAGCTTGTCGCCGCCCTTGGTCTCGAAGGCGTACATCTCCTTGCTGACGATGTCGGTGGACTCGCCGACGCCGCGGGCGAAGAGGTTCACGTCCTCGAAGCCGGGGGTCTCGACGTAGCCGTAGCCGGACTTCCGCAGCGGCGCGGAGATCGCCTCGCGGACCGCCAGGTACGTGGCGGAGAAGGGCGGGATCAGGTCGTACGTGCCCTTGGGGGCCTTGAAGGTGCTCACGAAAGTCTCGTCACATTCCTCGTCGGGGAGCGTCCGTGCTCCCGAGGCCGACGGCCACGTCCCTCAGGTAGGGGTTCGTGGCGCGCTCCTGGCCGATGGTCGTCTGGGGACCGTGTCCCGACAGGACCACGGTCGAGTTGTCGAGCGGCAGGCACACGCGGGCCAGCGACGCGAGCATCTCGTCCATGTCACCGCCGGGAAGGTCGGTGCGTCCGATGGAGCCGGCGAACAGCAGATCCCCGGAGAAGAACACGGAGGGGATCTCCGTGGTCTCGGGCATCCGGAAGGTCACCGACCCCTTGGTATGACCGGGCGCGTGGGCGACGGAGAAGTCGAGACCGGCGAGCTTCAGCCGGGCGCCGTCGGTGAGCTCGCGCACGTCGTCGGGCTCTCCCACGGTCAGCTCGCCCATGAGGGGCATCCCGATGGAGCGGCCGAGGGCCTTCTCCGGGTCGCTCATCATGTAGCGGTCGGACGGGTGGATCCACGCGGGGACGTCATGGGCGCCGCACACCGGAACGACGGAGGCGACGTGGTCGATGTGTCCATGGGTGAGGACGACGGCGACGGGCTTGAGCCGATGCTTCTTCAGCGTCTCCTCGACACCCTGGGTGGCCTGGTGGCCCGGGTCGATGATGACGCACTCCTCGCCTGCGGCGGGGGCGACCAGGTAGCAGTTGGTCCCCCAGGCCCCGGCGGGGAACCCGGCAATCAGCACGTTCGTCCTTAGGGTCGTCCGGCTCGGAGGCGCGGAAATCACGGAATGCGGCAGATCAGAGCCTACCGGCGGTGCCGGTTCCACAGCCAACCCGTATACGGTACGGGCACATCCGGCCAGGACAGGAACAGACGAGCGACAGGAGCGGACCCGGTGGTCACCAGCGATCAGCGGCGGCGGCAGCTTGCCAGGGAGAAGTACGCACGGCAGCAGCAGCGGCGGGAGGAGAACCGGCGCAAGGCGAAGCGCCGCAACACCGTCATCGCGGCCGCCCTCGCGGTGGTGCTGGCCGCGGGCGGTGCCGTCTACGCCTCCGTGGCGCTGACGGACGACTCCTCGAAGGGCTCGGACAGCGCGGCGGGCGAGAACCCGACCGGCACCCCGACGCCCACGGAGACCGAGTCGAAGAGCCCCGAGCCGAAGCTGACCGTCGACAAGACGGCCACGTACGCGATGGCTCTGCAGACGAACGAGGGCGCGATCACGATCACCATGGACGCGGCGAAGACCCCGCACACGGTGAACTCCTTCCAGCACCTCGCCGACAAGAAGTACTTCGACGGGACCAAGTGCCACCGCCTCACGACCCAGGGCATCTACGTGCTCCAGTGCGGCGACCCCAAGGGCGACGGCACCGGCGGCCCGGGCTACACGATCCCCGACGAGAACCTGGGCGCCCTCGGCAAGGCGGGCGCGGACGGCACGGTGACCTTCCCGGCCGGCACCGTCGCCATGGCCAACACCGGGCAGCCGGGCTCGGGCGGCTCGCAGTTCTTCCTCGTCTACAAGGACACCAAGCTGCCGCCGACCTACACCCCCTTCGGGAAGATCGACGCGGCCGGCCTCAAGGCGGTCCAGGACGTGGCGAAGGCGGGCGTCGAGGGCGGCGCCGGCGACGGCGCCCCGAAGAAGCCCGTCACCATCGAGAAGGCGACCGTCACGAAGAAGTGAGCCCGCTCGTCGGCACGCGCGCGTGACCTTTCCTTCCGCACGCGCGCGTGACCGCCGAATCTCGGTCGCGCTGAGTGCGGACAGCCGGGCCGCCGTTCGCCTAGATTGGCGTTGTGCAGCGTGGGCCGTCGGCCGCGTTGCGGAAGGCGGGCGAGGCCCGCCGGGAAACTGTGGACGATGCCCGGGGGGTACGACCCCGCGACGGCATCATGGTGAGGAGGCGCTGTGAGCAGCGACCCGTGGGGCCGTGTCGACGAGACGGGCACCGTGTACGTGCGGACGGCCGAGGGTGAGCAGGTCGTCGGATCGTGGCAGGCCGGCACCCCTGAGGAGGCCCTGGCCTACTTCGAGCGCAAGTACGAGGGCTTGGTTGTCGAGATCGGCCTCCTCGAGAAGCGGGTGAGGACCACCGACCTCTCGGCGAAGGACGCCACCGTGGCGATCGAGCACATCCGCCAGCAGGTCGACGAGCACCACGCCGTCGGCGACCTGGCCGCGCTCGCGACCCGTCTGGACAAGCTCGTCGAGACGGTGGACTCGCGCCGTGAGGAGCGCAAGGTCCAGAAGGCCAAGCAGACCGACGAGGCGCGCACCGCCAAGGAGAAGCTCGTCACCGAGGCCGAGGAGCTGGCCCAGAGCGAGCAGTGGCGCTCCGCGGGCGAGCGGCTGCGGGCTCTCGTGGACACCTGGAAGGGCCTCCCCCGGCTCGACCGCAAGTCCGACGACGAGCTGTGGCACCGCTTCTCGCACGCCCGCTCGGCGTTCTCGAAGCGCCGCAAGGCCCACTTCGCGTCGCTCGACGCCCAGCGCGAGGACGCCCGCAAGGCGAAGGAGCGTCTGGTCGCCGAGGCGGAGTCGCTGTCGAACTCCACCGACTGGGGCAACACGGCGGCCCGCTACCGCGAGCTGATGGCGGAGTGGAAGGCGGCCGGCCGTGCCCAGCGCGAGCACGAGGACGACCTGTGGAACCGCTTCCGCGGCGCCCAGGACGTCTTCTTCGCGGCGCGCGGCGAGGTGTTCGCCGAGCGGGACGCGGAGCAGACCGAGAACCTCAAGCTGAAGGAGGAGCTCGCGACCGAGGCCGAGAAGCTGGTGCCGGTGACGGACCTGAAGGCGGCGCGTGCGGCCTTCCGTTCCCTCAACGAGCGCTGGGAGGCCATCGGCCACGTCCCGCGTGACGCCCGTCCCAAGGTCGAGGGCCGGATGCACACGGTGGAGCGGGCGATCCAGGAGTCCGAGGAGGCCGAGTGGCGCCGGACGAACCCGGAGGCACGCGCGCGTGCCGCGGGTCTGACCGGTCAGCTCCAGGACGCCGTGGAGAAGCTGCGCAAGCAGATCGACGCGGCCCGTGCCGCCGGCAACGACGCCAAGGCCGACAAGCTGGCGCGTGAGCTGGAGGGCCGTCAGGCCCTGCTCGACCAGGCGATGAAGGGCCTGGAGGAGTTCGGCGGCTGATGGCCTGAACCCGGTTGTACGAGGAAGGCCCCCGGCTCCGTGCCGGGGGCCTTCCTCGTACATACGGCTACGGACGCCGGGCGCTGGTCACGCGGTACACGTCGTAGACGCCCTCCACGCCCCGTACGGCCTTGAGGACGTGGCCCAGGTGCTTCGGGTCGCCCATCTCGAAGGTGAAGCGGGAGGTGGCCACCCGGTCGCGGGAGGTCTGGACGGCCGCCGAGAGGATGTTGACGTGCTGGTCCGAGAGGACCCGGGTGACGTCGGAGAGGAGCCGGGAGCGGTCCAGGGCCTCGACCTGGATGGCGACGAGGAAGACCGAGGACTGGGTCGGGGCCCACTCGACCTCCAGGATCCGCTCCGGCTCCCGGGAGAGCGACTCCACGTTGACGCAGTCGCTGCGGTGGACCGATACGCCGCTGCCGCGGGTGACGAACCCGATGATCGGGTCGCCGGGCACGGGCGTGCAGCAGCGGGCCAGCTTCACCCAGACGTCCTCGACGCCCTTGACGATGACGCCGGGGTCGGCGCTGGAGCGGCGCTTGGAGCGGCCTCGGGTCGGCGGGGCGGCCTCCTCGATGTCGGCGACGGCGGCCTCCTCGCCGCCGAGGGCCTGGACCAGCTTCTGCACGATGGACTGGGCCGTGACGTGGCCCTCGCCGATCGCCGCGTACAGCGAGGAGATGTCGGTGTAGCGCATCTCGTGGGCGAGGGTGACGAGGGAGTCGCCGGTCAGGATCCGCTGGATCGGCAGGTTCTGCTTGCGCATGGCCCGCGCGATGGCGTCCTTGCCCTGCTCGATGGCCTCGTCGCGGCGCTCCTTGGAGAACCAGGCGCGGATCTTGTTCCGGGCGCGCGGGGACTTGACGAAGCCCAGCCAGTCGCGGGAGGGCCCGGCGCCGGCGGCCTTGGAGGTGAAGACCTCGACCAGGTCGCCGTTGTCGAGGGTCGATTCGAGCGGGACGAGCCGCCCGTTGACCCGCGCCCCTATCGTGCGGTGGCCGACCTCGGTGTGGACGGCGTACGAGAAGTCGACGGGGGTGGCGCCGGCGGGCAGCGCGATGACGTCGCCCTTCGGCGTGAAGACGAAGACCTCGTTGCGGGAGAGGTCGAAGCGCAGGGACTCCAGGAACTCGCTGGGGTCCTCGGTCTCCTTCTGCCAGTCGAGGAGCTGGCGCAGCCACGCCATGTCGTTGAGGTGGTCGTCCTTGCCGGCCTTCTTCGGCACGTCGGCGCGGACCTTGGAGGCGCCGGCGACGGCCTCCTGCTTGTACTTCCAGTGCGCGGCGATGCCGTACTCGGCGCGCCGGTGCATGTCGAAGGTGCGGATCTGGAGCTCGACGGGCTTGCCGTTGGGTCCGATGACCGTCGTGTGCAGCGACTGGTACATGTTGAACTTCGGCATCGCGATGTAGTCCTTGAACCGGCCGGGGACCGGGTTCCATCGCGCGTGGACGGTGCCGAGGGCCGCGTAGCAGTCGCGGACGGTGTCCACGAGGACGCGGATGCCGACCAGGTCGTAGATCTCCGCGAAGTCACGGCCGCGGACGATCATCTTCTGGTAGACGCTGTAGTAGTGCTTGGGGCGGCCGGTGACGGTGGCCTTGATCCGGGCGGCCCGCAGGTCGGTCTGGACCTCGTCGGTCACTATGGCGAGGTACTCGTCCCGCTTGGGGGCGCGCTCGGCGACGAGCCGGACGATCTCGTCGTACATCTTGGGGTAGAGGATCGCGAAGGCGAGGTCCTCCAGCTCCCACTTGATGGTGTTCATGCCCAGGCGGTGGGCCAGGGGCGCGTAGATCTCGAGGGTCTCGCGGGCCTTCTTCTCCTGCTTCTCCCGCTTGAGGTAGCGCATGGTGCGCATGTTGTGCAGGCGGTCGGCGAGCTTGATGACCAGGACGCGCGGGTCCTTGGCCATGGCGACGACCATCTTGCGGACGGTCTCGGCCTGCGCGGCCTCGCCGAACCTGACCTTGTCGAGCTTGGTGACGCCGTCGACGAGGAGCGTGACCTGGTCTCCGAAGTCGCGGCGCAGGTCCTCCAGGCCGTATTCGGTGTCCTCGACGGTGTCGTGGAGCAGCCCGGCCATGAGGGTCGCCGGGTCCATGCCGAGCTCGGCGAGGATGGTGGTGACGGCGAGCGGGTGCGTGATGTACGGGTCGCCGCTCTTGCGCTTCTGGCCGCGGTGCCAGCGCTCGGCGACCTGGTAGGCCCGCTCGACCTGGCGGAGCGTCGCCGTCTCGATCTTGGGGTCGTTGGAGCGGACGATCCGCAGCAGCGGTTCGAGGACCGGGTTGTACGGGGAGGAGCGCTGGACGCCGAGGCGGGCGAGGCGGGCGCGGACGCGGTTGGACGAGCCGCCGGAGCGGGCGGGCGCGGGCCGCTCGGGGGTGGCGGGCGCGGGGGCGGGCGCAGCAGGCGCGGGCCTGGTCTCCGCCGGCTCGTTCTGGGGCGTGCCGGTCCCCGGCGCGGCCTTCTCGGCCTTCGGGTCGGGCTGCGCGGCGGAGAGTGACTGGGCCTCGTCTGGCAAGAAGCGCTCCTCTGGGGTCCCCCCGGACGGAGTCTGGGGGAGGTTCCGGGTCCCCCGGTCAGGCCCGGAAAGGCCATCGTATCGAGCCAGGAGTGGCTGTGCTCACGCGCCCGCGTTTCGGACGGCTCCCGGAGGGGCAGCGCCCCGGGCTCCGGGGACGTAGGGAGAACGCGGAGGGGCGCCCCGGGGATTCCCCGGAGCGCCCCGATCGGGGTGAACCCCGATGTCAGACCGTGATCAGCGCCGTGAGCGGAGCTCCGCCCAGGGCCGGCTCCAGCCGGGCGCGGCCCGGGAGGAAGCCGAGCTCCATGAGGACGGCGACGCCCGCGACCTCGGCGCCCGCGCGGCGGATCAGCTCGATGGAGGCCTCGGCCGTGCCGCCGGTGGCGAGGACGTCGTCGATGACCATGACGCGGTCGCCCGCGGCCAGGTCCTCGGCGTGCACCTCGATCTCGGCGGTGCCGTACTCCAGCTCGTACGCCTGGCGGAGCGTGGCGCCGGGGAGCTTGCCGGCCTTGCGGACCGGGATGAAGCCCAGGCCCGCGCGGACGGCCACCGGGGCGGCCAGGATGAAGCCGCGGGCCTCAAGGCCGACGATCTTCGTCGCGCCGTGCGCGGTGCACAGGGCGGCGAGGGAGTCGGTCAGCGCCGTGAAGGCGTCCGGGTCCGCGAGCAGCGGCGTGATGTCCTTGAACAGCACGCCCGGCTTCGGGTAGTCGGGGACGTCACGGATGCGGCTGAGCAGGAGTGCGGTGACGTCCTGGGCCTCGGCGGTCATCCTCGGCGCTCCTGGGAGCCGCGACGGCCCGCCCGGGGGCCGACGACGGCGGCCTCGGCGGACAGGTCGTCCGCCGCGTCCAGCGGCTCGCCCTTGGCGGCGGCGCTGGCGCGCTTGGCCAGGATGCGCTTCCTGAGCGCCTTGATCGACGGCTCGCGCTCCTTGAGGTCCGCCACGAGCGGGGTGGCGATGAAGATCGAGGAGTACGCGCCGGCGGCGAGACCGACGAACAGCGACAGCGAGATGTCGTTGAGCATGCCGGCGCCGAGGACGCCGCCGCCGATGAAGAGCAGGCCGGCGACCGGCAGCAGCGCGACGACGGTGGTGTTGATCGAACGGACCAGGGTGCCGTTGATCGAGCGGTTGGCCAGCTCGCTGTAGGTGTAGCGGGTCTGCTTGGTGATGTCCTTCGTCTGCTCCTTGAGGGAGTCGAAGACGACGACCGTGTCGTACAGCGAGTAGCCGAGGATCGTCAGCAGACCGATGACCGTACCGACGGTGACCTCGAAGCCGACCAGGGAGTAGATGCCCACCGTGATCGTGAGGTCGTGGATGAGGGCGACGAGTGCCGCGACCGCCATTCTCCACTCGAAGGCGATGGCCAGGTAGATCACCACGAGGATCATGAAGACGCCGAGGCCGGTCCAGGCCTTGGTGGCGATCTGCTCACCCCAGCTGGGGCCGACGATCTCGGCCGCGATCTTGTCCTCAGGGGCGTTCAGGTCCTTGGCGAGCTCCGCGCGGACCTTGTCGGACTTCGCGGTGTCGAGGCCGCCGACCTGGATGCGGAGGGAGCCGTTGCCGAGCTTCTGGACGATCGCGTCGTGGCCGGAGGCCTCTTCCGCGTACGTCTGGGCCTGGCTGACGGAGACGTCCGTCTTCGGGGTGGTGAAGACGGCACCGCCCTGGAACTCGATGCCCATGTTGAGGCCGCGGACGGCCAGGGCGACGATGGCGGTGATGGTGATCAGGATGGACAGGCCGTACCAGATCTTGCGGTTGCCGATGAAGTCGTAACCGACCTCACCGCGGTGCAGCCGGGCGCCGAGATCGCCGAGCTTCGACATCTCACGCCTCCTTCGTGTCGACGGGGGCGTGGGGACGGCGGGTGCGGCGCAGCGGCGGCTTGGCGCCGAGACGCTTCGGGTCCAGGCCGGACCACTTGTGGCCGTTGCCGAAGAACTTGGTCCGGGCGAGCAGCGTCATGACCGGCTTGGTGAAGAGGAACACCACGACGATGTCGAGCAGGGTGGTCAGGCCGAGCGTGAACGCGAAGCCCTTGACCTTGCCGACGGTGACGATGAACAGCACGGCCGCGGCCAGGAACGACACGAAGTCGGAGACCAGGATCGTGCGGCGGGCGCGCGGCCAGGCGCGCTCGACGGCCGGGCGGAGCGTGCGGCCCTCGCGGAGCTCGTCGCGGATGCGCTCGAAGTAGACGATGAACGAGTCCGCGGTGATGCCGATGGCGACGATGGCGCCACAGACGGCCGGCAGGTTCAGCGCGAAGCCGATGGCCGGGCCGAGCAGGGCCATGAGCACATAGGTGAGCAGGGCCGAGACGGCGAGGCTCATGATGGCGATCAGCGACAGGCCGCGGTAGTAGGCCACCAGGTAGATGATGACCAGGCCGAGACCGATGGCGCCGGCGATGATGCCGGCCTGCAGCTGGTCGCCGCCGAGCGCGGCGGTGACGGTGTCGACGCTCTGGGTCTGGAAGGACAGCGGCAGGGCACCGTAGGACAGGATGTTGCCGAGGTCCTGGGCCGACTGCTGGTTGAAGCTGCCGGAGATCTGCGCGCTGGCGCTCAGCGTGGTCTGGACGCGGGGCGCCGAGACGACCTCGCCGTCCAGGACGATCGCGAACTGGTTCTGCGGCTCGGTCTGCTGCGACAGCTTGCTGGTGATCGACTGGAACTTCTTCGAACCGGCGTCCGTGAACTCCATGTCCACGATCCACTGGCCGGTGCGCTGGTCCAGGCCGGCCCTGGCGTTGTCGACGTCCTTGCCGTCGACCTCGGCCGGGCCGAGGAGGTACTTCTCCCACTGGCCGATCGCGTTCTTGCCGCAGGCCACGGTGGGGTCGGTCGGCTTGACGCCCTGACCGGCGGCGGTGCGCGCCTTGGGGTCGAGGCAGTTCAGGGTGGCGAACTTCTGCTGGAGCGCCGCGGTGGCGGGGTCGGGCTTCGGGGTCGCCTGCGGGGTCCCGGTCGCCTTCGGCTTCGCGGAGGAGCTCGCGGTGGGCGTCGGGCTCGGGGCCTTGAGGGCCTCGGTGAGCGCCCGGCCCTGGGTGGAGGCGGTGGCCTTCGGGGTGGGCGACTTCTCACCCACCGTCGCGCCGGAGGAGGCGGAGGGCTTCGGCGAGCCCGAGGGCTTGCCCGAAGGCGTGGCGCTCGGTGCCGTCTGCGGCGCGGCGGCCGCGACGGCGAGAACGGGCCGGAAGTAGAGCTGGGCGGTGGTGCCGACCTGCTCGCGGGCCTGCTTCTCGTTCGTCCCGCGAGGGATGTTGACGATGATGTTCTCGGCGCCCTGCGTCTGAACCTCGGCCTCGGAGACACCCAGACCGTTGACACGGCGCTCGATGATGCCGACCGCCGTGTTCATGTTGGTCTCGTTGACCGCCGACTCCTGGCCGGGGTCGGCCTTCGCCTTGAGCGTGATCGACGTACCGCCGGCGAGGTCGATGCCGAGGCGCGGGGTGGTGTGCCCCGACCAGAACATCCCGCCGGTGAGCGCGACCATGGCGATCAGGATGAGTGCCAGGGCGCGGCCCGGACGGCTCTGTCCCCCCGCCGGCCTTCGGCCCTTCTTCGGTGCTGCCACCTGTCGTATCTCCCTGTCCAACCGCCTCACGCCGGGTATGCGTGAGACGGCCACGAAGTGTGTGTGGGGACCTGCCCCCGCAGACGTGGAACCGTGACGGGGACCGCGCTCGCCGGTGGGCGTGCGCGCGGTCCCCGGCCGCGACTACTTCGCGTCGGTCTCGCCGTCGGCCTTGCCGTCCTGCTGCCCCTCGGCGGCGGCCTCGGCCGCGTCCGACTTCTTCGTCAGGTCGGCCTTCGGCGCGTCCTCGACGGTCTCCGCGTCCTTGACCTCGGCCTCGGCGGCCTCGGTCAGCGAGGAGGCGTCGTCCGGGACGACGGTGTCGGTGTCCGACTCGTCGTCGCCGTGGACGATCCGGTTGTACTCGGAGTCCTCGAGGACGGCGCCGATCGCGTTCTTCGCGAAGACCGCGTGCACGCCCGGCGCGATTTCGAGGAGAACGGTCTCGTCGCCGATCTCCTTGACGGTGGCGTACATCCCCCCGATCGTCCGTACGCCGGTGCCGGGCTGCATCTCGTTGCGCATCTGCGCCGCCGCCTGCTGCTTCTTCTTGGCAGAGCGGGTCATCAGGAACATGGCCCCGATGAGGACGATGAAGGGGAGGAGGGTCACGATGCTCACGGGACGGGTTTCCTTCGCACGGTCGCGGAGAACCCGCGGCCTGATCTTCGGGGGTGGGCGCGCCGACCAGAAAGGGCGGCAACGGCGGAGTCTAGGCGAGTCCGCATCAATGGAACAACGTCCAGCATCGCACCCTGGTTCCGGTCCGGGCGAGTGTCGACACCGTCACGCCCCGAAGAGCCCCTGTTGTCCCGTTCCCGTGCCGTACCCTGCGGCGCCCGGGCCCGCTGCCTGCGGCGGAACGAGTCCGAGGTGCGTCCACGCCGCCGGAGTGGCGACCCTGCCACGGGGCGTACGGGCCAGCAGTCCTTCGCGTACGAGGAAGGGCTCGGCGACCTCCTCGACGGTCTCGCGCTCCTCCCCGACGGCGACCGCGAGGGTCGAGAGGCCGACGGGTCCGCCGCCGAAGAGTTTGAGCAGGGCCTCCAGGACCGCGCGGTCGAGCCGGTCGAGGCCGCGGCTGTCCACCTCGTACACGCTGAGGGCCGCCTCGGAGACCTCCCGGGTGATCACTCCGTCGGCCTTGACCTGGGCGTAGTCGCGGACCCGGCGCAGCAGGCGGTTGGCGATGCGGGGCGTGCCGCGGGAGCGGCCGGCGATCTCGGCGGCGCCGTCGGGGTCGATCTCGACGTCGAGGAGTCCGGCGGAGCGGTGGATGACGCGCTGGAGCTCGGCCGGGTCGTAGAACTCCATGTGGGCGGTGAAGCCGAAGCGGTCGCGCAGCGGGGGCGGCAGGAGGCCGGCCCGGGTGGTGGCGCCGACCAGGGTGAAGGGCGGGAGTTCGAGCGGGATGGCGGTGGCGCCGGGGCCCTTGCCGACGATGACGTCGACGCGGAAGTCCTCCATCGCCATGTACAGCATCTCCTCGGCGGGCCGGGACATGCGGTGGATCTCGTCGAGGAAGAGGATCTCGCCCTCCTGGAGGGAGGAGAGGATCGCGGCGAGGTCTCCGGCGTGCTGGATGGCGGGGCCCGAGGTGATGCGGATCGGCGCGTTCATCTCGGCGGCGATGATCATCGAGAGGGTGGTCTTGCCGAGGCCGGGGGCACCGGAGAGCAGCACGTGGTCGGCGGTGGCTCCGCGCTGGCGGGCGGCCTTGAGGACCAGGTCGAGCTGCTGGCGGACCTTCTCCTGGCCGACGAACTCGCTGAGGTCCTTGGGGCGCAGGGCCGCCTCGACGGCCTGGTCGTCACCCTCGGCGGAGGCGCCGACGATGCGCTCCGCGGCGGTGTCCGTCTCGTCGTCCCAGTTCACGTGGTCTGCCTTCTCGGTGGTGGTGTGGGGTGCGGGGCGCGGCGGTTCGCCGTCAGCGTGCGCGGTTCAGGGTCTGCAGTGCCGCCCGCAGCAGCTGCGGGACCGGGGCCGAGCCGCCGGCGGCGATCGCGGCCTCGGCCTGCGGGGTGACGGCGCTGACGGCCTCCTCGGCCTCGCGGCTCGCGTAGCCGAGGCCGATCAGGGCGGCGGACAGCTGCTCGGTCCACGGCGCGGGGCCTGAGGCGGCGGCACGCTGGGCGCCGACCAGGCCGCTGCTGCCCAGTGGGGCGCCGAGCTTGTCCTTCAGTTCGAGGAGGAGCTTCTGGGCGCCCTTCTTGCCGATGCCGGGGACGGCCGTGAGGGCCTTCTCGTCTCCGGTGGAGACGGCGAGGCGCAGCGCGTCGGGGCTGTGCACCCCGAGCATGGCCTGGGCGAGGCGGGGGCCGACGCCGCTGGCGGTCTGCAGGAGCTCGAAGACCTGCCGCTCGTCGTCGTCGGCGAAGCCGTACAGGGTGAGGGAGTCCTCACGGACGACGAGGGAGGTGGCGAGCCGGGCGTGCTCGCCGACGCGCAGGCCGGCGATGGTGTTCGGGGTGCAGTGGACGGCCATGCCCACTCCCCCGACCTCGACGACGGCGGTCGTGGGGGCGAGGGCGGCGACGGGGCCGCTGACGAAGGCGATCATGACGTGCGGCCTTTCGTGGCGTGCAGGGCGACGGCCTGCTGGAGACGGTTCTGAGCGGCGACGGCCTGCTGCAGACGGTTCTGCGCGGGGGCCCGCCAGATGTGGCAGATGGCGAGGGCGAGGGCGTCGGCGGCGTCGGCCGGCTTGGGCGGGGCGGAGAGCCGAAGGAGTCGGGTCACCATGGCCCCGACCTGCGCCTTGTCGGCGCGGCCGCTGCCGGTGACGGCGGCCTTGACCTCGCTGGGGGTGTGCAGGGCGACGGGGATGCCGCGCCGGGACGCGCAGAGCATCGCGACGGCGCTGGCCTGGGCCGTGCCCATCACCGTACGCACGTTGTGCTGGCTGAACACCCGCTCCACGGCGACGAGTTCGGGCGAGAAGCGGTCGAGCCACTCCTCTATGCCGCGCTCGATGCCGACCAGGCGGACGCCGATGTCGGCGTCCGCCGCCGTGCGCACGACGCCGACCCCGAGCATGGTCAGGGGCCGTCCGGCGACGCCCTCGACCACACCGACGCCGCACCGGGTCAGTCCGGGGTCCACCCCGAGTACGCGCACCGCCGCCTCCCTGATCGCAAGTCTGTTTGTGCAGGCTATCGGCAGGCACTGACAACGCAGCGGGGGGGGGGGGGGGGGGGGGGGGGGGGGGGGGGGGGGGGGAGGAGGGGGGGGAGGGGCGGGTTTTTTCTGGCTTTTGCGCTCCCCCCCGGGAACTGGCCGCTGGGGGAGGGGGGGGGCGATGGCCGCAACCGTGCAGCCCTGTTGCTT
>NZ_JBVJWR010000010.1:174936-283321 GCF_055602235.1 Streptomyces sp. NPDC037410
TCCCCCTCCCCCTCCCCCTCCCCCCCCCCCCCCCCCACACCCCCCCCCACCCCCCCCCTCCCCCCCCCCCCCCCCCCCCCCCCCCCCCGCTGCGTGCGAAGACCGCGATCAGGCGTCGACCTTCTCCATGACCTCGTCGCTGACGTCGAAGTTGGCGAAGACGTTCTGCACGTCGTCGCTGTCCTCCAGGGCGTCGATCAGCTTGAACATCTTGCGCGCGCCCTCCTCGTCGAGCTCGACCTGCATGGTCGGGACGAAGCTGGACTCCGCCGAGTCGTAGTCGATGCCGGCCGTCTGGAGGGCGGTACGGACCGCGACCAGGTCGGTGGCCTCGCTGATGATCTCGAAGGACTCGCCGAGGTCGTTGACCTCCTCGGCGCCGGCCTCGAGCACCGACTCCAGGACGTCGTCCTCGGACAGCTCGCCCTTGGGGAGCACGACGACGCCCTTGCGGTTGAACAGGTACGAGACCGAGCCCGGGTCGGCCATCGAACCGCCGTTGCGGGTCATGGCGACGCGCACGTCGGAGGCGGCACGGTTGCGGTTGTCGGTGAGGCACTCGATGAGCACCGCGACACCGTTCGGGCCGTAGCCCTCGTACATGATCGTGGCGTAGTCGACGCCGCCGGCCTCAAGACCACCGCCGCGCTTGACCGCGGAGTCGATGTTCTTGTTGGGGACCGAGCTCTTCTTCGCCTTCTGGATGGCGTCGAACAGCGTCGGGTTGCCCTCCGGGTCGGCGCCGCCCGTGCGCGCCGCGACCTCGATGTTCTTGATCAGCTTCGCGAAGAGCTTGCCGCGCTTGGCGTCGATCACGGCCTTCTTGTGCTTCGTCGTAGCCCATTTAGAGTGGCCGGACATCTGCCTGTCTCCTTCGCGTAACCAACTTCTTGAACGAACCCCAGAGATCCTACCGGGATCGTGTCACCGTTCCGCGCGCACCATGTCCACGAACAGCTCGTGGATCCGGTGATCGCCGGTGAGCTCGGGGTGGAAGGAGGTCGCGAGGGCCCGGCCCTGCCGGACGGCGACGACGTGGCCGTCGTGCTCGGCGAGCACCTCGACCTGGGCACCGACGGACTCGACCCACGGGGCACGGATGAAGACGCCCTCGACGGGGGTCTCTATTCCCGTGACGGTGACACCGGCCTCGAAGGACTCGTTCTGTCGCCCGAAGGCGTTGCGGCGGACGATCATGTCGATGCCGCCGAAGGTCTCCTGGCCCGAGCGCGGGTCGAGGATCTTGTCGGCGAGCATGATCAGGCCGGCGCAGGTGCCGTACACGGGCATGCCGCCCGCGATCCGCTCGCGCAGCGGCTCCATCAGGCCGAAGAGGGCGGCCAGCTTGGAGATGGTGGTGGACTCACCGCCGGGTATGACCAGGCCGTCGACCTCGGCGAGCTCCTCGGGACGCCGGACCGGCCTGGCCACGGCGTCAGCCGCGGCCAGGGCGATCAGGTGCTCCCGTACGTCGCCCTGGAGGGCCAGGACACCGATTACGGGGGTGCTCATCGGTGCTTACCAGCCCCGGTTCGCGTAGCGCTCGGACTCGGGGAGGGTGTCGCAGTTGATGCCGACCATGGCCTCGCCCAGGTTGCGGGAGGCGTCCGCGATGACCTTCGGGTCGTCGTAGAAGGTCGTGGCCTTCACGATGGCGGCGGCGCGCTTGGCCGGGTCGCCCGACTTGAAGATGCCGGAGCCGACGAAGACGCCCTCGGCGCCGAGCTGGCGCATGAGCGCGGCGTCGGCGGGGGTGGCGACACCACCGGCGGAGAACAGCACGACCGGCAGCTTGCCGAGCTCGGCGACCTCCTTGACGAGCTCGTACGGGGCGCGCAGCTCCTTGGCGGCGGCGAACAGCTCGTTGTTGTCGAAGCCGCGCAGCTTGGCGATCTCGTTCTTGATCTGGCGCAGGTGGCGGACGGCCTCGACGACGTTGCCGGTGCCGGCCTCGCCCTTCGAGCGGATCATGGCCGCGCCCTCGGCGATGCGGCGCAGGGCCTCGCCCAGGTTGGTGGCGCCACAGACGAAGGGGGTCGTGAAGGCCCACTTGTCGGAGTGGTTGATCTCGTCGGCCGGGGTCAGGACCTCGGACTCGTCGATGTAGTCGACGCCGAGGGACTGGAGGACCTGGGCCTCGACGAAGTGGCCGATGCGGGACTTGGCCATGACCGGGATGGAGACCGCGCCGATGATCTCCTCGATCATGTTCGGGTCGGACATGCGGGCGACGCCGCCGTCCTTGCGGATGTCCGCGGGGACCCGCTCCAGGGCCATGACGGCCACGGCGCCGGCGTCCTCGGCGATCTTCGCCTGCTCGGCGTTGACCACGTCCATGATCACGCCGCCCTTGAGCTGCTCGGCCATGCCGCGCTTCACGCGCGCGGTGCCGGTCTCGGGGGACTGGAAGGTGGTGGAAGGCGTGGTGGACACGGATACCTCACTCGTGACAACAGGGGTTGACGACAAGAAGAGGAAACAGGCCACCCTCGGTCCACATCAAGGGCCAATGTGGACCCGGTGGATCGTTTTCCCAGGCTACGAGGGTCAGGCCGGACGATCAGCAAGGGCCGCAGGAGGCTCGTCGTCCATTTCGAAGGCCAGAGGGAACGGCGCGTGGCCCGCGAGCCGGAACCAGCGGACCTTGCGGTGCCGGCGCAGGGCGCGGGCGGCCCGTACGGCGTCGTTGTGGAAACGGCGGGCCATCGGCACCCGGCGGACGGCCTGCGCCAGCTCCCCCGCGGCCTCCTCGCCGCCCGGCGCCTGCCGTACGAGCTCCACCTGCTCGGGCTCGCCGAAGACCGCCCGCAGCGCCTGGCTCAGCTCGCTCTCGGCGACCTCCCGGTGGTCCTCCTCCGCCTGGCGGGCGGCGTGCGCGGCCTCGTACAGCACGATCGAGGCGGCCGGGTCGAGGACGCCGGAGGTGGCGAGCTCCTGGGTGACCGAGGCCCGGCGCAGCAGCTGCGCGTCCAGGGCGGCGCGGGCCGCGTCGATGCGCGTGTGCAGCCGGTCCAGCCGCCCGGCGGTCCAGCTCAGATAGACGCCGATGAGGATCAGCGCGACGACGGTCCAGATCAGGGTTTCGGTCACGGGCGCACAGGCTACCGGGGCGACGGCGGCACACCTTCCCCAAGGTCACGGCCATGGAACCCGCGCCCCGCCCCCAGGCGCGGGTGCAGCCCCTCGCGCGGTCCGGGACTACAAGCCCAGCCGCGCCCGCAGGCCCGGTGGGCGTTCGTCGGTGTCGACCGACGCCGCCCCGTCCGTCACCGTCTCGTACACCGCCAGGATGTCCGCCCCGACCGTCGACCAGTCGAAGCGGCGCACGTGCGCCGAGCCCCGGGCGCTCAGCTCCGCGCGGCGCGGCGCGTCGCCGAGGAGCGCGATCGCCGCGTCCGCGAGCGCGTCGGCGTCCTCGTTGGCGAAGAGCTCGCCCGCCGCGCCCTGGTCGAGGACCTGCGCGAAGGCGTCCAGGTCGGCGGCGAGGACCGGCGCGCCGGCCGACAGCGCCTCGACCAGGATGATGCCGAAGCTCTCGCCGCCGGTGTTGGGCGCCACGTACACGTCGACGCTGCGCAGCAGCCGCGCCTTGTCCTCGTCGCTGACCATGCCGAGGAACTCGACCCGGGAGCGCATCGCGGACGGCAGCGAGGCCACGGCCTCCTCCTCGTCGCCGCGCCCGGCGACGAGGAGCCGGGCGCCGGGCCGCTCCGTGAGGATCTTCGGGAGCGCCCGCATGAGGACGGGCAGGCCCTTGCGCGGCTCGTCGATGCGGCCGATGAAGCCGAGGGTCTCGCCCTGCCACTCCTTCTTCGGTTCGGCGCGGGCGAAGAAGTCGACGTCGACGCCGTTCGGGATGACGACGGCGTCGCCGCCGAGGTGCTCCACCAGCGTCCGGCGCGCGTACTCACTGACGGCGATCCGGGCGCTGATCTTCTCCAGGGCGGGCTGGAGGATCGGGTACGCGGCGATCATGGCCCGCGAGCGGGGGTTCGAGGTGTGGAAGGTGGCCACGATCGGCCCCTGCGCCGCCCAGCAGGTGAGCAACCCCAGGGAGGGCGAGGTCGGCTCGTGGATGTGGACGACGTCGAAGGTGCCGTCGTGCAGCCAGCGGCGGACCCGCGCGGCGGAGAGGAAGCCGAAGCTGAGCCGGGCCACCGAGCCGTTGTACGAGACGGGCACGGCGCGGCCCGCGGAGACGACGTACGGCGGCAGCGGGGTCTCGTCGTCGGCGGGGGCGAGGACGGAGACCTCGTGGCCGAGCCGGACGAGGTGCTCGGCGAGGTCGCGGATGTGGAACTGGACGCCGCCCGGCACGTCCCAGGAGTACGGGCAGACGATCCCGATCTTCACGCGGCCGGCTCCTCCCGCTCCTCCAGGTCCGAGAGCCACAGTCGTTGCAGCATGTGCCAGTCCTCCGGGTGGTCCGCGATGCCCGCGGCGAACGCGTCGGCGAGCGCCTGTGTCATGACGGACGTCTTCTCGGCCCGCGTACCTGACTCGGGCACGTCGACGGGCGGGTGGATCTGGCCCTTCATGACCGCCGTGTCGTCGTACCAGAGCGTCACCGGCAGCAGCAGCGCGCCGGTCTGCTGGGCGAGGATCGCCGGGCCGGCCGGCATCCGCGCGGTGTCCCCGAAGAAGGCGACCTCGGTGCCGGAGGCCGAGAGGTCGCGGTCGGCGACCAGACAGACGAGGCCGCCGGCCCGCAGCCGCCGGGCGAGGGTGCCGAAGGCGGAGCCGCCGGTGTGCGGCAGGACCTCCATGCCGAGGGACTCGCGGTAGGCGACGAACCGGTCGTACAGCGACTCGGGCCTGAGCCGTTCCGCGACCGTGGTGAACGGCACGCCGACCGAGCGGGTCACCCACACGCCCGCGAGGTCCCAGTTGGCCAGGTGCGGCAGCGCGAGGATGACCCCGCGCCCGGAGGCGAGGCCGTCCTCCAGATAGTGGCGGTCCTTGATGTCGATGGACCGCTCGACCCGCTCCTTGCTCCAGGTCGGCAGCCGGAAGGACTCCATCCAGTACCGCATGTACGAGCGCATGCCGGCCTTGGACAGCTCGGCGAGCCGCTCGGGCGTGGCGTCCGGCACCACGCGCGCGAGGTTCGATTCGAGCCGCAGGACGCTCTTGCCGCGCCGCTTCCAGGCGAGGTCGGCGATCCGCCGGCCGAGGCCCGTCGCCACCGGCTCCGGCAGCTTCTTCACGGTCGCCCAGCCGGCGCCGTAAAGACCGTCGCTCAGCCGTTCCCTGAAAGTGCTCACGAGGCCGCCCCGCCGCCCCCGGCCGCGGCGGCGTCCGCCTCGGCCGACTCCCGGCGCACGGTCACGACCCGCTGGCCCAGGGTGACGGCGCTGCCGACGGCCACGATCCACAGGGCGATCGGCAGCAGGACCTCGACGCCGGGCACGCCGAACGTGTGGAGCCCCGCGAGGCCCGCGGCGACCAGGGAGATCACCAGGCGCTCGGCGCGCTCGACGAGGCCGTTCACGGCGACGGGCAGGCCGATCGCTTCGCCTCGTGCCTTGGTGTACGAGACGACCTGGCCGCTGGCCAGGCAGAAGATCGCGACGGCGCACAGGATGTTGTCGTCGCCCGTGCCGGCGTACCAGAGCGCGAAGCCGCCGAAGATCGCGCCGTCGGCGACCCGGTCGAGCGTCGAGTCGAGGAAGGCGCCCCAGCGGCTGGAGATCCCCGCCTGCCGGGCCATGTTGCCGTCGACGAGGTCGGAGAAGACGAACAGGGTGATGACGATCGTGCCCCAGAAGAATTCTCCGCGGGGGAAGAAGACCAGCGCACCGGCCATCACCCCCGCCGTGCCGATGAGCGTGACCGCGTCGGGGCTGACGCCCCGGCGGAGCAGAAACGCGGCGAACGGTGTGAGGACACGCGTGAAAAAGGCACGCGCGTACTTGTTCAGCATGGCCTTCCCGAGGTTCGGTGGGCCGCGCGGCCCCTACGACCACCGGCCCGCCCATCGTATCCACGCGCGTCCCGGCGCACCGGCGGGCACCCGCCCCGCCGCGTCCGCGTCCCTCCGGCGTCCCTCCGGCGTCCCACCGACGGCCCTCCGGGGAGGTGCCGCGTGTACGACGTATGGACGCTTCCTGGCGTCGGTGCAAAGCTCGAAGGACCACCGCGGGCACCGCAGGAGCCGTACCGCGACACACCACTCCCCCGCGCCCGCGTCCCGCCGCACCGTGCGAGCAGTCGGGAGGAACACATCATGGGTGACAAGGCGAAGACCCCCGCCGGAGCCGCCGGCAGGGCTCCTACGGCCGACCGGCCCTCGGCCGTGCGGAACGTGGTGCTGGTCGGCCACAGCGGATCGGGCAAGACGACCCTCGTCGAGGCCCTGGCGCAGACCGCGGGAGCGGTGAACCGGGCCGGGCGGGTCGAGGACGGCGGCACCGTCTCCGACTACGACGAGATCGAGCACCGCCAGCAGCGTTCCGTACAGCTCTCCCTCGTCCCGGTCGGCTGGGACGGATGCAAGATCAATCTCCTCGACACCCCCGGGTACGCCGACTTCGTCGGGGAGCTGCGGGCCGGTCTGCGCGCGGCGGACGCGGCCCTCTTCGTCGTCTCGGCCGCCCAGGAGGCCGACGCCGTCGCCGGCTCCACCCGCATGATCTGGGAGGAGTGCGCCGCCGTCGGCATGCCCCGGGCCATCGTCGTCACCCACCTCGACACGGCCCGCACCGACTTCACCGAGCTCACCGCCGTCTGCGCCGGGCTCTTCGGCCGGGACGACCCCGACGCCGTCCTCCCCCTCTACCTGCCGGTGCGCGGCGCCGAGGGCGCCGACGGGCACGCGCCCGCGACCGGTCTCGTCGGCCTGCTCTCGGAGCGGATCTTCGACTACTCGTCCGGGGTGCGCCGGGAGGAGGCGCCCGACGAGGGGCAGCGGGCGCTCATCGCCGAGGCCCGCGCCCGGCTCATCGAGGGGATCATCGCCGAGAGCGAGGACGAGACCCTCATGGACCGGTATCTCGGCGGCGAGGAGATCGACGTGAAGACCCTCGTCGACGACCTGGAGAAGGCCGTCGCCCGCGGCGCCTTCCATCCGGTGCTCGCGGCCGCCCCCGCCGCCGACGGCGGGACGCAGGGGCTCGGCACCCTCGAACTCCTGGAGCTGATCACCGGCGGCTTCCCCTCCCCCCTGGAGCACGAGGCGCCCTCCGTGACCACCCCCGACGGCCGCTCCCGGCCCGCGCTCACCTGCGACCCGGACGGGCCGCTGGTCGCCGAGGTCGTCAAGACGGCCGCCGACCCCTATGTGGGAAGGATCTCCCTGGTCCGGGTCTTCTCCGGCACCCTGCGCCCCGACGAGACCGTGCACGTCTCCGGTCACGGTCTGGACGGGTCCCGCGACGGCCACGAGCTGCACGAGGCGGACGAGCGGGTCGGCGGGCTCACCTCCCCGTTCGGCAGGCAGCAGCGCCCGCTCGCGGAGTGCATCGCCGGGGACCTCGCCTGTGTCGCCCGACTCGGCCACGCGGAGACCGGCGACACCGTCTCCGCCAAGGACGATCCGCTCCTGATGGAGCCGTGGACCATGCCGGAGCCGCTGCTGCCGCTGGCCGTCCAGGCCCACGGAAAGGCCGACGAGGACCGGCTCTCGCAGGGCCTCGCCCGGCTCGTCGCCGAGGACCCGACGCTGCGGCTCGAACAGAACCAGGACACCCGGCAGGTGGTGCTGTGGTGCCTGGGCGAGGCCCACCAGGAGGTCGCCCTCGACCGGCTGCGCGGCCGGTACGGCGTGCAGGTCGACGCCGTGCCGTACAAGGTGGCGCTGCGCGAGACCTTCGGCGGCGCCTCCTCGGGCCGGGGCCGGCACGTCAAGCAGTCCGGCGGCCACGGCCAGTACGCCATCTGCGAGATCGACGTGGAGCCGCTGCCGCCGGGCAGCGGCATCGAGTTCGTCGACAAGGTGGTCGGCGGGGCCGTGCCGCGCCAGTTCGTCCCGTCCGTCGAGAAGGGCGTACGGGCGCAGGCGGCGCGCGGGCTCGCCACCGGCCATCCGCTGGTCGACATCCGGGTCACGCTGCGGGACGGCAAGGCCCACTCGGTGGACTCCTCCGACGCCGCCTTCCAGACCGCTGGGGCCCTCGCCCTGCGCGAGGCGGCCGCCGACGTGCCCGTCCACCTCCTCGAACCGGTCGCCCAGGTGGAGGTCCTCGTCCCCGACGAGTACGTCGGCCCGGTCATGAGCGACCTGTCGGGGCGGCGCGGCCGGGTCGTCGGCACCGACCAGGCCGGTCCCGGACGGACCGTGGTCAGGGCAGAGGTGCCGGAGATCGAGATCGGGCGGTACGCGATCGACCTGCGCGCGATCTCGCACGGCACCGGCCGGTTCGACCGCACGTACGCCCGGCACGAGCCGATGCCGCCGCACCTGGCGGAGAAGATCCGTGAACAGGCCGAAAAGGGCTCATAGTTGACGGAATGACAGGGGGCCATGTCCGCCCGGCGCTTGCCGGGCGGACGTCATTCGGCCGACGATATCCACAGGCCGTGACGCATCCGGCCGTACCCGGTTACGCTGTGGTGCCCAGCTCAGAAGGTGTGCGGGGCACGGCAGTTGGGAACAGCCCGCACAGATACTCGCGCGCGATGGGGGCGGCAGTGGCGATCGACGGTTTCGGACCCGGGGCTCAGATCCCCCTCCAGAACTCGGGAGGCGGTACGGGCGCGACGAACGCGCTCGCGTCCGCCGCGTACCGGGACAGCCCTCTGAAGACCATCCAGGAAGCCGACAACGACCTCTACAAGACCACGGTCAAGGAGGGGAAGTGGGGGCTCTTCAGCCCCGACCTCGGCGAGGCCTTCTCCCGGGCGGTCCAGGTCCGCATGCTCGGGGGTGCCCGCAAGGCCCTGATCCAGTCCTTCGGTGCCGAGCCGCAGCCGGTCGTCGAGCACTGCCTGGCCGCCACCCACCTGCGCAGACAGCGCGACATCAAGCTGACCCTGGTCACCTTCTTCTGCGGCGTCCTCTTCCTGCCCGGCCTGCTGCTCTGGCTCGGCGTCATCCAGCTGCGCCGCCTCGTCGCCGGCGCCGACAACAAGCGCCACAGCGCCATCGGCACCGGCCTCCTGTGGATCGCCGGGATCTTCGCGGCGCTCGTCCTGATCAAGCTGCCCTTCGACGGGATCCTGCCGAACTACCTGCGCGCGATGGTCGTCGCCCCGGTCGTCGGCTGGTACCTCGCGGGCCGGATCTGCCTGAACGCCGCCGTCGACCTGCGCGAGCGCTGGTCGGGCCTGCTCGGCGGCGGCGGGGTCGGCCCCCACGTCCCCAAGTCCGTCCCCCAGGACCCGGGCGAGAAGTCGGCGGAGGCCCTCCGGGTCAACCTGGAGAAGCTCTCGGCGGAGCAGCAGTCCAACATCGTCTTCTACGCGGGCCCGAAGGGGATCCTCGGTCTGGGCACCCGCTGGGGCAGCTGGTCGCTCGCCGAGCAGCTGGAGCCCCAGCCCGGCCGCGAGCTCCACGCGTTCCGCGCCTGGGACGTCGTCCGGAAGATCCACGACGAGCTGGCGCTCCTGGAGCGCGGCTCGCTGAAGACCGGCTTCCCCAAGCCGACCGTCAAGCACTGGATCGTCTCCCCGGTCGGCGAGGGCGCCGACGAGGTCACCCGCCCCGAGGGCGACAACATCGTCCACTACCAGGTGAAGCCGCACGAGATACAGCGCATCTGCAACGAGCAGCAGTTCGGGGCGGGCAACCGTCACTACCTCGGCGTGCAGTTCACGCTCTACGACGGAAACCTCGTCCTCACCATGATGGTCACCGTCACCTCGCTCCACCACACGCTCCGGATCGAGGTCACCGGCCATGCGCTCGGGCCCGTCCACGGCCTCTTCACCACGAAGCCGAAGGCGAAGACCAAGGAGGTCGCCAAGACCGTCCGCTTCTGGGAGACGAAGGAGATCCAGCAGCCCCTCCTCGGGACCAACGACATCGTGCGCCTCGCCGTGCGCGCGCCGCTCACCTGGTACCCGCCGGTCCTGGACTTCCTCGGCGGCAAGATGACCCTGCCCGAGCCGTTCGGCCTGCGGCACGTCTGGGCCGGGCCGCTCTGGAAGAACCGCTTCATGTCCGACGACGCCATCCGCATGGCCACGCCCGTGCTCCGCGCCGTGCACGCCGCGACCATCAAGGTGCTCGACGAGCACAACGTGGACACGGAGCGCTTCACCAACCGCTCGCTCGTCCTCAGCGGCGGCATCCAGGACCCGGGTCCGAAGAAGGCCGACGTCTACGAGGCCTGACCCGGGTCTCCCACGGACGCGTCAGCCGGTCAGAGCGTGGCCGGCCAGGCGTCGGCCAGCATCTTCCGGGTGTCGGCGAGCAGCTGGGGCAGCACCTTGGTGTGCCCGACGACCGGCATGAAGTTGGTGTCCCCGCCCCAGCGGGGCACCACGTGCTGGTGCAGGTGCGCGGCGATGCCGGCGCCCGCGACGGCGCCCTGGTTCATGCCGATGTTGAAGCCGTGCGCCCCGGACGCCGCCCGCAGCGCGACCATCGCCCGCTTGGTGAAGGCGGCGAGCTCGACCGTCTCCGCCTCGTCGAGGTCGGTGTAGTCGGCGACGTGGCGGTACGGGACGACCATCAGGTGACCGCCGTTGTACGGGTAGAGGTTGAGCACCGCGTACACACCCTGGCCGCGCGCGATCACCAGGCCGTCCTCGTCCGACTTCGACGGGATCACGCAGAACGGACAGCCGTCCTCGGACCCCGGCCCGGTCGGCTTGTTCTCGCCCTGGATGTACGCCATCCGGTGAGGCGTCCACAGGCGCTGGAACGCGTCCTGCGTCCCCACTCCGATCTGCTGCTCCGGCTCAGTCGTCATGCTGAGCAGCATATTGCGTCGTCCGTTCGGAACGTGTCGCCGGGGCGGAAGATCCATGCAGCGGCCATGCTGATCCGATGAGAGACAGGCCGCTGATCCCGCCCGCGCAGGAACGCTGGGATCGCTGGATGGAGACCCCGCTGACGGTGACGGCCCTGGTCTTCCTCGCCGCCTACGCGCTGCGGATCCTGGGGCACGGTCTGTCCGGGGCCCTGCGCGACCTGTGTCTCGCGCTGACCTTTGCCGGCTGGGCGATCTTCCTCGTGGACTTCGTCGTACGCGTCAGGCTGAGCGGTCTCGGCCTGCTCCGCTTCGTGCGCCACCACTTCCTCGACACGGTGGTGGTGATCCTTCCGCTGCTGCGCCCGCTGCGGATGGTGAGCGTCTACGACCGGGTGCAGCGCCGCCGTGACAAGCCCCGGCTCACGCTCTACGCCCGGGTCATGGCGTACGCGGGAATGACGGCGAGCCTGCTCGGCTTCGCGGGGGCGCTGACCGTCTACCACTTCGAGTACACCGCCCCGGGCGCGACGATCCGCACCTTCGGGGACGCCGTCTGGTGGGCGTGCGCGACCCTGGCGACGGTGGGCTACGGCGACGTGACCCCGGTGACACCGATGGGCCGCCTCACGGCCGTGGGCATGATGGGCGTCGGTCTCGCCCTGCTCGGCGCGGTGACGGGTTCGTTCTCGTCCTGGCTGATCCAGGCGTTCACCCGGGACGACGAGAGGCCCCCGGGGGGTTCCCCGGGGGCCTCCTGAACCGCTCAGCTCATCAGACCTGGACGCGGTCCTCGACGACCTTGGCGAGCTTGGCGATCGCCTCGTCGACGGGGATGCCGTTCTCCTGCGAACCGTCGCGGTAGCGGAAGGAGACGGCGCCGGCGGCCATGTCCTCGTCACCCGCGATGATCATGAACGGGACCTTCTGCTTCTGCGCGTTCCGGATCTTCTTCTGCATCCGGTCCGAGGAGGAGTCGACCTCGACCCGCAGGCCCTGCTTCTTCGCCTTCGCGGCGAACTCGTGCAGGTAGTCGACGTGCGCGTCACCGATCGGGATGCCGGTCGCCTGGACCGGGGCCAGCCACGGCGGCATCGCGCCCGCGTAGTGCTCCAGGAGCACGGCGAAGAAGCGCTCGATCGAGCCGAACAGCGCGCGGTGGATCATGACCGGGCGCTGCTTGGTGCCGTCCGGCGCGGTGTACTCCAGGTCGAAGCGCTCCGGCAGGTTGAAGTCGAGCTGCACGGTCGACATCTGCCAGGTGCGGCCGATGGCGTCCCGCGCCTGCACGGAGATCTTCGGGCCGTAGAACGCGGCGCCGCCCGGGTCGGGGGTCAGCGGGAGGCCCTGCTTCTCGGCGACCTGCTGGAGGACCGCGGTGGCCTCCTCCCACACCTCGTCGGAGCCGACGAACTTCTCCGGGTCCTTGGTCGACAGCTCCAGGTAGAAGTCGTTCAGACCGTAGTCGCGGAGCAGGTTCAGGACGAAGGTGAGGGTCTTGTCGAGCTCCTCCGCCATCTGCTCGCGGGTGCAGTAGATGTGCGCGTCGTCCTGGGTGAAGCCACGGGCGCGGGTCAGACCGTGGACGACGCCCGACTTCTCGTACCGGTACACGGTGCCGAACTCGAACAGGCGCAGCGGCAGCTCACGGTAGGAGCGCCCGCGCGCGTCGAAGATCAGGTTGTGCATCGGGCAGTTCATGGGCTTGAGGTAGTAGTCCACGCCCTCGTCGAGCTGCATGGGGGGGTACATGCCCTCGGCGTACCAGTCCAGGTGGCCGGACTTCTCGAACAGCTTGCCCTTGGTGGCGTGCGGCGAGTAGACGAACTCGTAGCCCTCCTCCTCGTGGCGCTTGCGCGAGTAGTCCTCCATGACCCGGCGGATGATGCCGCCCTTGGGGTGGAAGACCGCGAGGCCGGAGCCGATCTCGTCCGGGACGGAGAAGAGGTCGAGCTCGTTGCCCAGCTTGCGGTGGTCGCGCTTCTCGGCCTCGGCGAGGAAGTCGAGGTGCGCCTTCAGCTCGTCCTTCGACGGCCAGGCGGTGCCGTAGATGCGCTGGAGCATGGGGTTCTTCTCGCTGCCGCGCCAGTAGGCGGCCGCGTTGCGCATCAGCTTGAACGCCGGGATGTTCCGGGTGGTCGGCAGGTGCGGACCACGGCAGAGGTCCTTCCAGCACAGCTCGCCGGTCTTGGCGTCGAGGTTGTCGTAGATGGTCAGCTCGCCGCCGCCCACCTCGACGTTCGCGCCGTCGTCGGTCGACGCGGCGCCCTTGATGCCGATGAGCTCCAGCTTGTACGGTTCGTCCGCCAGCTCCTCGCGGGCGGCCTCGTCGGTCACCACGCGGCGGGCGAAGCGCTGGCCGCGCTTCTGGATCTCCTGCATCTTCTTCTCGATGACCTTGAGGTCCTCGGGAGTGAAGGGCTTCTCGACGTCGAAGTCGTAGTAGAAGCCGTCCCGGACCGGCGGGCCGATGCCCAGCTTGGCCTCGGGAAAGAGCTCCTGCACGGCCTGGGCCATGACGTGCGCGGTCGAGTGGCGCAGGATGTCGAGACCGTCCGGGGAGGAGATCTCGACGCCCTCGACGACATCGCCGTCGCGGAGCTCGTACGACAGGTCTTTCAGCTCGCCGCCCACGCGGGCGGCGATGACGGTGCGGTCGTCGGCGAACAGGGCGCCGGCGGTGGTGCCCGCGCTCACCGCCCTCTCCTCTGCCTCCGAGGCGGACTGGACGGTCACACGGACATCAGACACGGGTACTCCATACATAGGGGCGCAGGCAGACACGAGGTGCCGGCGCCGGCGACGCGCGGCAGAGACGAGGTGCCGCGTCGTCACCGATCTTACCGAGCGGTCGCCACTGCCCGCGAAACGGTTTCCCCGGCAGGCGGTGCGCCCCGTTCCCCGGCAGGCGGCGCGCCCCGCCCCTCCCTCACTCCTCGTCGTCCGGCCCGCACGCCTCCTCGAAGAAGTCGAGGTTCTCGTGCAGGGACTTCAGCAGCCGGTCCCGTTCCGTCTCGTCGACCTGGACGGGGACGACCCCGGAGGCGTCGGTGAGGCGGCGGAAGCCGCCGCGGCTCTCCAGGCGGCCCACCACCCGGATCGGGAGGCCGACGAGGTGGGCGTGGCCGGCCGTGCGGTACGCCTCCTCGTCGAGGGCGACCCGGACGTGCGGCACCTCCGCGCCGCCGAGCACCCGGAGCCGTACGATCCCCTCGCCGCGCGGCCCGGAGCGGCGCATGCGGACGACGGCGCCGGTGAGCCGGACCGGCACGGAGGGCTCGTCGGTCAGGTAGCGGGCGCTCGCCTCCCGCAGCGCGGGCAGGTCACCGGGCGAGAACTCGACCGGTTCGGGCCGGGCCGCGCACCCCGCGGGCGCGCCGGCGGCCGGCGCCCACTCCAGGGCGACGCGGGCGCCCTCGGTGCCCCGGACGAGGGCGACGAGCGCCTCCGTGAGCTCCCGGCTCACGCCCGCCTCGACGGCGGCGTCGAAGGCCTCCGTGCCGCCGGTGGCCCGCTGGTAGTCGACGGCCTCACGGGCCGCGTACAGCGCGTGGTAGAGCCGGACGGCGATCGGGCGGCCCGGTTCGACCGGCAGGAAGGCGGTCAGGCCGCGGCCGCCGGGCGCCGCGCCGACGACGACGGTCTCCAGGGAGGCCTGGGCGGCCCTGCGGTGCCGGGCGCCGTGGTAGCCGGCCCGGCCGCGCACGGCGAGGGCGCCGGCCAGGAGGAGCTGGCGGGCGGCGGACCTGAGCTGCTCCTGCACGGTCCAGGGGACGGTGCCGGCCGGGCCCGGGGGCACGTCGCGCCACCAGCGGATCTCGTCGCTGGGCACGGAGAGGCCGGTGAGGACCTCGCGGGCGGAGGGCGTGGCGCTGCGGGCGAGGGCGGTGAGCGCCTCGCCGAGCAGGTCCTCGCAGTCCGGGAAGGCGCGGCTCTCCGGGACGAGGAGGCTCGTGCCGGTGCCGCTGCCGGGCGGGGTCCAGCGGCTGTAGCGGCCGACGGCGCCGCCGCGCCGCCGCCAGCCGTGCCGGGCGAGGAGCGCGCCGAGGACCCGCGGGTCGACCCTGCCCGGATCGGGTGCGCCCTGCGTGTCGGCCCAGGGACCGATGGGCGGGGCGGGGATGCCGGTCCAGGGTCCGGGGGTCTCGCCGGGCGCCGGATGGGGCCGGTAGGGCGGGGGGACGGGGCCGCGCCCGGCCCCGTCCCCCTCGTCTCCGAACCCTCGTTCGTCGATCGGTCGGTGCATCAAGGTCTCCCTCCCACGCCGACCCGGGTCATGATCTCGCAGAGCGCCCGGTCGTCGAAGATCCGCGTCGTCGGGATGCGCACGGTGGTCCGGCGCCGTCCCGTGACCGGGTGTCCGGCCAGGTTGGTCCAGTAGCAGCAGTGCCGCAGGTCGAGCCGGTCGTGGCTCGCTCTCAGCCAGTCCTCGGGCGCCCTCGGGACGAGCATCACGACCAGGATCTTGTGGACGGACACCGGTGTCCGGGCGAGTTTCACCAGGTGGTCGTTGTCGAGAGTGAACGAGAACGTGCTGCCCGGGGGGCGCGGCGGTATCTGGTAGGTGCACTTGAGCTGCACCTTGATGGTCACTTCGTCGTCGACGGTGTGCCCGGGAGCGCTGTGGCTCACGTGCCAGTCGATGCCGTTGTCCGGAAAGGGCTGGGACAGCGAGCAGCCGGCCGCGGCGGCGACGGCGTGCAGGTATCCCACCTGAAGGGTCTCCATGCAGGCGGTGGTGGCGAGTGAGCCGCGCGTCGGTGCCACCCGCTGGGGCGGCAGCCCTCCCGACTCGGGCTGGGCGAGCGCCATGTCGTCTTCCTTCCCCGTCCCTTGTGTTGTGACCGGTCCGCGTACGACGCAAACAGTCCGGGTATCACCGTTTCGGGGCAGGGGGTTGGCCATCTGCCGCACGTGTGCAGGGAGTTCGGGGATGTCGATGCACTGGTACGAAGGGCCCCTGGCCGCTTTCGACACGGAGACCACAGGAGTTGACGTCGAGGAGGACCGGATCGTCTCGGCCGCCCTCGTCGTCCAGGACACGGAGGGGGCGCGTCCGCGGGTGACGCGCTGGCTGGTCAACCCCGGCATACCGGTGCCGGAGGGGGCGACGGCCGTCCACGGCCTGACGGACGATCACCTCCAGCGGAACGGCCGGTGGCCGGCGCCGGTGATGGAGGAGCTGGCGCGGGCGCTGGCCGACCAGTCGGCGGCGGGGCGGCCGCTGGTGGTGATGAACGCGCCGTTCGACCTGACGATCCTGGACCGCGAGCTGCGCCGGCACCGGGCTTCGTCGCTGGGGAACTACACGGCGGGCAGCCCCCTGACGGTGCTCGACCCGCGGGTCCTGGACAAGCACCTGGACCGCTACCGGAAGGGCCGCAGGACGTTGACGGACCTGTGCGCCCACTACGAGGTCGAGCTGACGGGCGCGCACGACGCGGCGGCGGACGCGACGGCGGCGATGGATGTCGTACGGGCGGTGGCGCGGCGCTTCTCGTCCCGTCTGGAGCGGCTGACGCCGGGCGAGCTCCACACGCTCCAGGCGGTGTGGCACGCGGCGCAGGCGCGGGGGCTGCAGGCCTGGTTCACCCGGCAGGGGACGCCGGAGACGGTGGACCCGGCGTGGCCGCTGCGACCGGAGCTGAGCACGGCGGCGTGATCGGCTCCGGAGACGGCTGAGGCCGGTCCGTCTTTCGACGGACCGGCCTCTCCCGGTGGGCGATACTGGGATCGAACCAGTGACCCCTTCGGTGTGAACGAAGTGCTCTCCCGCTGAGCTAATCGCCCGGGAACGGGTTGAACCATACAGGCCTTCGCGCCCTTCGTTCAAACCGCGCGCAGCTGAGCCGCGAGGCCGCGCCGTCCGCCCCGCATCATCAGGGCGTGATTGGCGCGGAAGACGGGCCTCCCGGGGACGGCCAGGGCCCGCAGGAGCCGGGCGCGGACCTCGACCTCCTGCTCGTACAGCGCGCGGGTGCCGGTCCCTTCCGGGGCGAGGGTCCAGCGGGCCCATCCCTCCAGGTCCCCGCCGAGGCCGATCTCCAGGACGCGGGCGGCCGGGTCGTGGCGCAGGGCCCGGGCGGTGACGACGAGGTCGTACGGGAGGAGGGAGCGGAAGCGGGCGGTCCCGGTGGTCTCGTCGAGGGGCACGACCTCACGGACCTGGGGCCACCAGCGCGGGTACTCCTCGGCGCGTTCGAGGACCGCGTAGACGGCCTCGGGCGGGGCGGCGAGCCGCCATACACAGCGGAAGCGGTACCGGCACCAGTCCATGCCCCCAGTGTGGACGTACTCAGACGGGAATCTGAGTACCGGGACGCATTCCCGCCGGCTGCGGCCGGAGCCACACTCCGGGTATGGACAACTCCCTGCCGCCCGCGGACGAGCTGGTGCTCGTCGACCGCGAGCTGGCGCAACTCGACTCCCGCCGGTCCCAGTTGCTGGCGCGCCGCGCCTGGCTGGTCCAGGTGCTGTACCCGCCGGTCGCGGCGGCCCCGCTCCACCCGCGCACGCCGCTCGCGGACTCGACGCCGCGCAGCGCGCAGAACGTCCTGCTCACGCTCGGCGGGACGCTGCTGACGATCGCGGCGGTCGCCTTCACCCTGGTGAGCTGGGGCTCGATGGGGATCGGCGCCCGCGCGACGGTGCTGGCCGTGGTGACCGGTGCCGCGCTGGCGGCGCCGGTGGCGCTGCTGCGCAAGGGCCTGCTGTCGACGGCCGAGTCGGTGGGGGCGCTCGGCCTGGTCCTGACGGTTCTCGACGCGTACGCGCTGCACCGGGTGGCGCTGCCGGAGACGGACGCCCTGGGGTACACGGCCGTGGCGTCGGCGGTCCTCGCGGGCGCCTGGACGGGGTACGGCTCGGCGCTGTCCCGGCTGCGGCTCCCCCGGCCGGTGGCCGTGGTCGCGGCCCAGCTGCCGCTGCCGCTGGGTGTGCTCGCGGCGGGCGGCGGGTCGACGGCGCTCGCGTGGGCGGCGCTCGTGACGGCGACGGCGGACGCGGCGGTCGTGCTGTGGACCCGCCCGGTGGCGGTCCGGATCGCGGCGGGCGCGGCGGCGACGGCTCTGGGCGGCTGGGCCCTCCTGACGGGCGGCCGGCTCTCCCTCGTCTCCCCGTGGAGCGGCGCCGCGCTGCTCCTGGCGGGCGCGGCGATCACCCTGTACGCGGCCTGGCGCGCGCCCGCCGTCGCGACGGCGGCCTCGGCGATCACGGGCCTGGCCACCCTGGCGGCCACCGGCGGCCTCCTCCGCACGGCCCTCCCCACGGACTGGTCGGTCCCGGGCTACGTCCTGTGCGCCCTGGCCCTGACGACGGTCTGGCGCCTGGGCGGCACGACGACGCCCGTCTCGGCGGGCGCGGAGCCGGGCCCGGCGGGCACGGCCGACACGGGGGCCGCGGCCGGCGGAGAGTCCGGCCCGGCCGCCCCGGCGGGCACGGGGTTCGGACCGGCGATCCCTCTCGGTACGGGATCCGGCCCGGCCGCGCCGGTCGGTGACCGTGGGCGGCTGCCGCGCGGGATCCGGCTCGGCCTTGCCGGCGCGGGTGCCGGGGTCGCGGCGCTCGGGGTCGTGTGGGCGCTGCCGCCCGCGGTGGTGGGGCTTCTCGGGCCGGCGGCCCGGACGACGGAGGTCTGGTCCGGCGAGCACGCCGCACGTGAGCTGACCTCCTACCCGGCGACGGCGGTCCTGGTCCTGGCGGCGGCGGTGGCCGCACTCGCGGTCGTCCCCCGCCTCTGGGCCCGGTGCGGGGCCCTGGCCCTCGTCTGGGCGCTGCTCACCGCGCTCCCCGTCTCCCTCGACCTGCCGTACGCGGCGACGCTCGCCCTTCAGCTGCTGACGACGGCGGCCGCCCTGTGGACCGCGGTCCGCCCGGGCCCGCTGACGCGCGGCCTGCGCGCGGCCACCACAGCGGTGGGTCGCCCCGGCGTCCGGGCCACGGCGAAGGCCGACGGCCCCGGGGAGACCGGACCGGTCACGACGGAGGCACCCGCCGCGCCCCAGGGCTTCGGGCCCGCCACCCCCTGGCCCGCATGGGCGCCCTCCGTGCCCCGGGCGCAGGCCCCGCAGCCCGGGACCGTCCTCGGGTGGACGGCGTACGCCGGCGGGCTCGCGTCCGCCATGAGCGCGGTCGCCCTCGCGCTGGACGTGCGGACGGCCACCTTCGCCGCGCTCGGCGTGGTCCTCGCGCTCCTCGCGGGCGTCGCGGTGCTCGGCACGGACGCGCGCCGGGTGGTCTCGGCCACCGGTGCCGTGCTCGCGGCGACGGGGCTCGTCTTCGCGGTGGCGGCCGCCGGCCGGTTCGAGGACCAGTGGACGGCGCTCGCGCTGCTGCTCGTCCCGGCGGCGACCGCCGCCATCGGGGCCCGTGCGCCGCGGCCGGTGGCCCTGGCGGTCGAGATCACGGGCGGGGCCGTGGGGCTGCTCGCCCTGGGGATCGCCGCGTCCCGCCCCGCGTTCCTCGCGCTGGCGCTGGCCCTCGGCGGCGTGATCGCGGCGGCGAAGGCCGTCCGGCCCGAGCGGCGGCGGTTCGCCTCGTGGACGGCGGCGGTGCTGTTCCTGCTCGCCACGTGGGTACGGCTCGCGGTCTGGGACGTGACGACCCCGGAGGCGTACACGCTCCCGGTGACCGTGCCCGCGCTGGTCGTCGGGTTCCTGCGGCGGCGCCGGGACCCGGAGGCCTCGTCCTGGACGGCGTACGGCCCGGGGCTCGCGGTGACGCTGCTGCCGAGCCTGGCGGCGGCCTGGACGGATCCGGAGTGGGCGCGCCCGCTGGCCCTGGGGGTCGCGGCGCTCGCGGTGACGCTGCTCGGGGCCCGCTTCCGGCTCCAGGCGCTCCTGGTGCTCGGCGGGACGGTGCTCGCCCTGGACGGGCTGCACGAGCTGGCGCCGTACGTGGTGCAGGCGGTGGGCGCGCTGCCGCGCTGGCTGCCGCCGGCCCTCGCGGGTCTCGTGCTGCTCGCGGTGGGTGCCACGTACGAGCAGCGGCTGCGGGACGCCCGGAGGCTGCGGGAGCGGCTCGCGCGGATGCGGTGAGACGCCGAAGGCCCGGAGACGGTGTTCCGTCTCCGGGCCTTCGGGCCGGGTGGTGGGCGATACTGGGATCGAACCAGTGACCCCTTCGGTGTGAACGAAGTGCTCTCCCGCTGAGCTAATCGCCCCGGCGCACCGCAAACATTACCGCATGTCAGCGGTGCTTCCGAACCATCGGAAGGTCACTCGTCGATCTTCCACGGCATGACGAAGCCGAACTTCCAGAAGTAGACGGCGAGCAGCGCGGCGACGATCACCAGACCGACGGTGGTGAGGATGATGTTCCGGCGGCGGACCTTGGGGTCGAGGGCGCGCTGGGCGGCCTCCGTGACCTTGCGCTTGGTCCAGCGGAGCACGAGCTGCGCCCAGACGAACTCGGTCGCCCAGATCGCCATGCCTCCGAAGATGACCAGCCAGCCCGGCCCCGGGAGCGGCAGCATCACCACTCCGGCGCCGACCACGGCCAGTCCCACGATGAAGACGCCGACCTGCCAGCTCAGGTGCAGCCCTCGCCGCGACTTGATGAACTCCGGTGCACGGGATCCCAGTCCGGCTTCCTGGCCGTCCGCGGATTCCCCGGCGCGCTCGTCACTCTCCGCATTCATGCCCCCAACCTACCGGACCGGGAGCCCCCACCGGAATGGCGGTATTACCGCAGGTCACACGCACCCATCCGAGCTACCTGAACGATCACAAAACCGACAGAGGGGTTTACAACGCCACCGGAGGTGGCATGTCGATTTCGCCGACGTGCGAATCCCCGAGCGCACACTGAGCGAAAGGCCCTGGCGCTTATGAACACCACGGTCAGCTGCGAGCTGCACCTGCGCCTCGTTGTGTCGAGCGAGTCCTCACTGCCTGTACCCGCGGGCCTGCGGTATGACACGGCCGATCCGTATGCCGTGCACGCCACCTTCCACACCGGAGCCGAGGAGACTGTCGAATGGGTCTTCGCCCGCGACCTTCTCGCCGAGGGGCTGCACCGGCCCACCGGCACGGGCGACGTCCGCGTCTGGCCGTCCCGTAGTCACGGTCAGGGAGTCGTCTGCATCGCGTTGAGCTCCCCCGAGGGAGAAGCCCTGCTCGAGGCCCCGGCGAGGGCCCTGGAGTCGTTCCTGAAGAGGACCGACGCCGCCGTGCCACCGGGCACCGAGCACCGGCACTTCGATCTCGATACGGAGCTCTCCCACATCCTGGCCGACAGCTGAGCCAGGCCGAGAGCCGCACGGCGCCGTCCGACTCGGGGAGACGGCGCCTCGCAGCCAGTCACATAGGCACGAGATCCGGCGCTCCCACCGCGCAGCCGGCGCGGTGGAGGGCGCCGGTGTCGTTTTCCGGGGCGCGCTAAAGTACCCGCCATTCCGCGGGCACCCGCACGCGGCCGGCAAGGGAGCGAATCGTGCTGATCCCCCACGACACCCGGATCGCCCTCGACACCGTCGTCGATCTGATGAACACCGCGCCCCAGGGCGAGCGCACCGACGAGCTCGCGGACCTCCCGGAGCTCCACGACTTCCTGCACGCGCACAAGGTCAGCGGCGTGGGCGATCTCGTCCCCGACGACCTGCGCGCCGTGCGCGACGTGCGCGAGAAGTTCGCGGCGGTCTTCTCCGCCCCCGAGGCCCGGATCGCGGCCCCCCTGATCAACCAGCTGGTGGCGGGTGCGGGCACCACCCCGCAGCTCACCGACCACGACGGCTACGACTGGCACGTGCACTACTTCGCGCCGGGCGCGTCCGTGGCCGACCACCTGGCGGCCGACTGCGGCATGGCCCTCGCCTTCATCGTCGTGGCGGGCGAGCAGGAGCGGCTGCGGCGCTGCGAGGCGCCGGACTGCGGCCGGGCCTTCGTCGACCTCTCGCGCAACCGCTCGCGCCGGTACTGCGACAGCCGCACCTGCGGCAACCGTCTGCACGTGGCCGCGTACCGGGCGCGCCGCAAGGAGGCCGCGGGCTGACGGGGCCCGCCACGGGGGTCAGAGCACGAAGAGGTCGTGCACCGCGGCCAGGAGGAGCAGACAGCCGATCACCCCGAGGAAGATCATCAGCGGTGGCTGGGAGAGCGCGAACAGGCAGCCGCGCGGCTCTTCGGCAGGGGCGTCGGTGGCGGCGGGCACGGGCTCCCGCGAGGTATCCAGCATCTCGGGGGGATGATGGCGCACCCCGCGGCCGGCGAATCCCGCAACACGCCCCACCGCGGGGGCCGTTCACCCCTTCCCGTGGATCACGGAACGGGGACGGACACCGGAATCGCCAGAAGTGATCAGATTCCGTGCTTCTTCAGAATCGCCTCGATGTCGCTGAAGTCCTCACCGGCGGGCTGGGCGGCCTTCGGCTTCGACGTCACGGCGCGCGAGGGCGCCGACGCGGCCGGGGCCACGGCTCTCTGCTCGGCTCCCCCGGCGGTCACCTCACGCCCGGCCCGGCGCCGCTCCACGGCCCGGGTGGACAGGAAGAGCAGCCAGGCGAGCCCGAGCACGCCGAAGCCGGCCCAGGCCACCGGGCTGAAGGCCGTGTCGACGAGCCAGTCGACCGCGCCCGTCATCACCAGACCGAGCGGCACCAGGGAGTAGGCCGCGATGCGGGCGGCGGACAGGAACTTCTTCCGGTACGCCGAAATCGCGGCGATGCCCAGGCCCGCCGCGGACACCGCGGAACAGATGGTCTCGGCGAGCATGCGATCCTCCAGGTGCCGGGCGATACGTCCCTTCCATCCTGCACCGCCGGGACCGCCCGGGGCCATGCCCCGAGCCCGGTCTCAGGGAGATCTCCGGGTCCCCCGGCCGGGATCTCCTTCCCAGGGAGCAGTGAGGGAGACTGCTGCCATGAACGAGTCCACCACCGCACCCGCCTCACCCGTCGTCCTGGAGGCGTGGTTCGACCTCCAGTGCCCCGACTGCTTCCAGGCCCTCGACGACGTCCACGCGCTGCGCGAGACGTACGGCGACCGGCTCGACGTACAGCTGCGCCACTTCCCGCTGGCCAAGCACAAGCACGCGTACGCGGCCGCGCAGGCCGCCGAGGAGGCCTTCGAGCAGGGCAAGGGCTGGCCGTACACGGAGGCGCTGCTCGCCAGGACCGCCGAGCTCGCCCAGCGGGGCGAGCCGGTCCTCCTGGAGGTGGCCGCCGAACTGGGCCTGGACGCCGAGGAGTTCGACACCGCCCTGATCGACGGACGGCACCTCCTGACGGTGGACGCCGACGAGGCCGAGGGCAAGGCGATCAAGGTCACCGGCACCCCGACCTACGTCATCGGCGGCGAGCGCCTGGACGGCGGCCAGAGCCAGGAGGGCCTGCGGGAGCGGATCGGGACGATCGCCGACCGCCTCCTGGGGGCCTAGGCCCGGTCCGGCGGATCATGGCCGGGGCCTGGCCTGTGCCTGGTCAGAGCAGCGGCTTGGCGCTGTTCACGAGGATCGTGCGGTAGCCGAGCGACTCGTAGAGCCGGATCGCCGGGGTGTTGCCCGCGAACACGTGCAGTTCGATGAGGCGCTCCCCGGCCTCCAGGGCGTGCTGCTCGGCGAGCAGCATCAGGGCCCGGCCGTAGCCCTTGCCGCGCTCCCCCTCGACGACCTCGACCTCGAAGACGAAGCCCGTCGCCTTCCCGGGCTCGCGCTCCAGGCGGCCCACCCAGAGATAGCCGACGACCTGCCCGTCGCGCACGCCGACGCTGATGGCGACGCCGGGGGTCGCGAGGCCCTGCGGGAGGAAGCGGCGGCTGCTGCCCTCGGCCTTGGCGAGCGCCTGCTCCTCCGGGACACCCCGGTCGATCCAGCTCTGCGCGAAGGCGGCCCGGGCCTTCGCCGACCACGCGTCGAACTCCTCCTGGCTCGCCGGCCGGTGCTCGAAGCCCTCCGGGAGCCGCGGCGGCTCGGCCGGAAGCTCCTTGAGCATGTTCCGGCTGCGCTCGGTGTACCCGAGCGAGCGGGCCATCCGCAGCGCGGCCTCCGCCTCCGCCGGCACCGAGACCTGCACCTCGCCGCAGCCCCAGCCGCGCAGCACCTCCTCCGAGGCGAGCGCCGCCACCGTGCCCCGCCCGCGCCCCCGGTCGGGCTCGTCGACCAGGAGGCGGTCGATCAGGCCGGAGGCCTGGCCGAAGGCCTGATCGGTGGCGAGGTGGACGGAGCCGACCCGGCGGCTGTTCACGCAGATGTCGAAGGTGCGGGAACGGCCGCCGTCGGCGGACTGCTGAAGCGGCTCGGTCGGCCGCAGGGTGGTGGTCATCACGGGTGTTCTACCCATCCGGGCACCACCCGTCATCCGGATTTACGCGAGCCGGGGATCCCGGTCCCCCGCCGCCCGCTCCCCGAAGATCCGCATCGCCTTGGCGGTGACGGGGCCGGGCGCGCCCGCGCGCTCGCGTCCGTCGACCCGGTGCACGGCCTGGACGTCGCGCAGGGTCGACGTCAGGAAGATCTCGTCGGCGCTCTCCAGGACCTCGAACGGCAGGTCGGTCTCCTCGGCGCCGGTCCACTCCACGGCGAGGGCCCGGGTGATGCCCGCGAGGCAGCCGGAGGAGACCGGCGGGGTGAGGATCCGGCCGTCGACCACGACGAAGACGTTGGAGCCGGTGCCCTCGCAGAGCCGCCCCACGGTGTTGGCGAAGAGCGCCTCGGAGGCGCCCTCCTCGCGCGCCCTGGCGAGGGCGACGACGTTCTCGGCGTACGAGGTGGTCTTGAGACCGGTGAGCGCGCCGCGCTCGTTGCGGGTCCAGGGGACGGTGATCACGGCGGTGGAGTCGGGGCGGCGGCCGGTCTCGCCGAGGGCGACGACCAGGCTCGTCCCCGCGTCGCCGCGCTCCGAGCCGAGCGGGGAGAGACCGCCGGTGTACGTGATGCGGAGCCGGCCGAGCTCCATCGGGTTGGCCTCAAGGACGGCCGCGCAGGCGCGGCGGACCTCGTCGAGGTCGGGGTCGGGCAGGCCGAGACCGCGGGCCGAGCGGGTGAGGCGCTCCAGGTGGAGGGTGAGAGCAAACGTTTCGCCGCGGTCCGCCTTGACCGTCTCGAAGATGCCGTCGCCGACGGTCAGTCCGTGGTCCAAAACGGAGACCCGGGCGGTCTCCGCGTCGTGCAGTCCGCCGTTGACCCAGAGTTTCATCGAGAAGTGGCCCTTCCGCTCGCCTCGGAGACGTCCGCGCCCGGGGCGCCTGACGCGTAGGCGCCCGACGCTATCGCGACGAGCCGGGCCGCCTTCAGCTCGGTCTCCTCCCACTCGCGCTCCGGGTCGGAACCCCAGGTGATCCCGGCACCCGTGCCGAAGCGGAGCACACCCTCGGGGCGGTCGATCCAGAAGGTGCGGATGCCCACGGCCAGCTCGCCGGTGCCCGCGTCGGCGTCGACCCAGCCGATGCCTCCGCAGTACGGCCCCCGGGGCGCGGTCTCGAGCGCCTCGATGATCCGCAGCGCGCTGGACTTGGGCGCGCCGGTGACGGAGCCGGGCGGGAAGGTGGCGGCGAGCAGCTCGGGCCAGCCGGCGTCCTCGCGGAGGAGGCCGGTGACCGTGGACACCAGGTGGACGAGCCCGGGGTGCTCCTCGATCGCGCAGAGTTCGGGGACGGCGACGCTGCCGGTCTCGCTGACGCGGCCCAGGTCGTTGCGGACCAGGTCGACGATCATCACGTTCTCCGCGTGGTCCTTGGGCAGGAGGTCGGCGGCGGTGCGGCCGGTGCCCTTGATGGGGCCGGAGGAGATCAGGGCCCCTTCCCTGCGCAGGTACAGCTCGGGGGACGCGGTGGCGATCTCCACGCCGTGGGCGGGCAGGCGAATCGTTCCGGCGTAGGGGGCGGGGTTGCCCCGGGCGAGCAGCGCGGTGAGGGCGTCGACGTCGGCGCCGGCCGGGTCGGGCAGCGGCGCGGTCAGCACCCGGCAGAGGTTCGCCTGGTAGACCTCGCCGCGCGCGATGTGCTCGCGCACCCGCCGTACGCCCGCGGTGTACGCGGCGCGGTCGAGCGAGGACGTCCAGTCACCGGCGGAGGGACCGCGCCAGGCGCCCGGGACGGGCGCGGGGACCGGATCGGGCCGGACGTCCCCGAAGCGCGCGCAGGTGAGGCGCCCTTCGAAGTCCGCGCAGACGGCCCAGAAGCCTGCGGAGTCGAGTGCCTCGGGATCGTGGGTGACGTCCCGGAGGTCGGTCGCGACGAGGCCGCCGAAGCGGGCCAGAGGAGCAAGGTCGTGCACGCATCGAGTCTAGGTCGGGCGGAGGGGGACCATGGCGGTCGCGTGCGAGGGGGGCGTGGGCGGCGCAGGGGTGGAGCGTGGGCGGGGGCTTCCTGTCGTCCCGGGGGCACGGTGGGTGAACAGCGTTCGAACCCTCCGGGAGGCCCGGCCGGGCGCGGCGAAGGGCCCGCAGGTCAGCACGCTGCGGAAACGCGTTTTTGTACTGGCCCAGGAATCCGCTAGAGTTCAACACGTCGCCGGGACGCGCAAGCGGAACGGAAACGACAAGCGGACGTGGCTCAGTTGGTAGAGCATCACCTTGCCAAGGTGAGGGTCGCGAGTTCGAATCTCGTCGTCCGCTCGATGTGGGGGATCTTCCCGAACCCCCGTATTCACTCCTGGTGGAGTGGCCGAGAGGCGAGGCAACGGCCTGCAAAGCCGTCTACACGGGTTCAAATCCCGTCTCCACCTCCAAGGACGATTAGCTCAGCGGGAGAGCGCTTCCCTGACACGGAAGAGGTCACTGGTTCAATCCCAGTATCGTCCACTGGATCTTCGGATCCTGGATCCACGGATCCCCCGCGCGATTAGCTCAGCGGGAGAGCGCTTCCCTGACACGGAAGAGGTCACTGGTTCAATCCCAGTATCGCGCACCACACTTCACGCACCCCTCGGGTGCGCCCGCGCGATTAGCTCAGCGGGAGAGCGCTTCCCTGACACGGAAGAGGTCACTGGTTCAATCCCAGTATCGCGCACGCAGTACAGGCACCCTCGGGTGTACCCGCGCGATTAGCTCAGCGGGAGAGCGCTTCCCTGACACGGAAGAGGTCACTGGTTCAATCCCAGTATCGCGCACCACACGGAGAAGCCCCCGGCCGCAGCTCGCGGCCGGGGGCTTCTCCGTTCCCCGGTCAGGAGGAGAAGAGCATCCGCCCGAAGCCGCCCTTGCGGTAGTGGCCGCCGTGGTGACCACCGTGGTGGCCGCCGTGGTGCGGGGCACCCCAGGCCGGCGCGGCGGGCGCGCCCTGCGCCGGGTAGGCCGGCGGGGCGGGCGGGGCCTGCTGGACCCACTGGGACTCCAGGCGGGTCAGGGCCTCCAGCTCGCCGTAGTCCAGGAATATGCCCCGGCAACCGCTGCACTGCTCGATCTGGACGCCGTTGCGGTTGTACGTGTGCATGGCCGCATGGCACTTGGGACACTGCATGCTCGGCTCAACTCCCTGACATTGCCGTTCGAATGGTGGCTTCACCCTACGTGGACGCCGAAAGGGCCTACCCGGTTCGATGCCCGGCGATGCGGGCGCAGGTGTCGATCATCACTTCCTCGACCTCGTCGAGCGGCCGGCACTCGGCCGTGGACTTGGCGAGGGCCAGCGCGGCGGTCTGGACCGTCAGCGCCCGTGCGGGCACGTCGAGTCGGGCCCACGGATCGCCGTCCACGGCCGGGCCGCCCGCCTCCTGGTACGCGCCGAGGAACCGCGTCCAGATCTCCGGCGGCAGGATGCCGGCGGCGAACCAGGCGGCGGGCCGGGACAGGTCCCAGGCGGGGTCACCCAGGCCGAGGTCGTCGATGTCGATCAGCCGCCAGGGCGCTTCCCCGGTGCCGGGGCGGGGGGCTCGGACCAGCTGGCCCAGGTGGAAGTCGCCGTGGCACAGGAGTCGGTGCGCCGTCGCGGGGGCGTCGGCGACCGTCCGCCAGGCGTCCAGGACGGTGGCGGCGGCCGGGTGCTGCGGGACCGTGCGGCGCATCCGCTCCACGGCGAGGGCCACCTTCACGGGGGCCCTCATGTCCGGGAGCCGTTCGGCGCGGCCGGGCGGGGGCGGGGTGCGGTGCAGCAGGGCGAGGAGCCGCGCCGCCTCCTCCCACGGTGCGGCGTCGGGGTCCTCCGGGTCGACGGGCGGCCCGTACGGCCAGACCGTGACCGGGCGCCCGTCCAGCGCGTCGGTGCCGGGCCGCGGCAGGGGTACGGGCAGGGGCGGCAGGAAGACGCCTGCGACGTCCTGGTGGCCGGCCAGCGCGAGCCGTACGCGATGGGCCTCGGGGTCGGTCCCGGGCGCGTGCGCCTTGGCGACGAGATCCCCGTGCCGTACGACGGTCCCGTCGTCCCGGTCGGCCAGCACGCCGACGACGGCGCCCGCGCAGCCGCAGGGCTCACCCGCCGGATGCGCGGCGGTGCGGGCCAGGGCGGCGAGGGGGTGGAGTGGGGGTGCGGAGGGCGCGAAGGGTGTGGAGGGCGCGGAGGGTGTCGGGGGTATCGGTGTTGCGGCCACTCGTGGAGCGTACGGGGTGGGCGCTCCCCCGCCGGCCGTCCTTCCGGGAACGCGCGAGGGCCGGTCAGCTCCCCAGCTGACCGGCCCCACGCTGCCGTCCGCCGCACCCCCGTCCCCACGGGGCTGATGGCCGGATGTCCCGACCCGGGCCGCTCTCCCGGGTCCGGGGCGCCTCTCAGCGCCCCAGCATCACGCCCACGGACGACGCCTGTGTGACCACCGCTTCCCAGCCGCCGAAGACGACCACGAGCAGGGCCGCGAGAGGGAGGACCATGGCCGTGGCCACCAGGGGGTGACGGCGGCCGGAGGGCCGGGCGGTCGTCCGCGGTGCCGTGTAGGCCATGGTTCCTCTCCTGTCGTGTCTGGCGCGGCGGGTGCGTGACCTCGGGGGACGAGTGCTGCACCCGCCGCTTGACCTCAACACTAGGGAGCCGCAAGCTCCGGGACGTCATGCCCGCGTACCGACTTCCGGGCCTCCCGGAGGATGACGCCCGCCCGTGCGGCGTACTCCCCTGGGTGGAGACGGGGGTCCGGAACCCGGGGTCTTCCCGGAGGGGACGGTGCGCAAGAGTGACATCGGTCACTTCCCCGGGTGCCGGGTGCGCGGCCCTCCGCTCCGGCCGGGTCCGGAGGGGCCCGGAGGCGCCCTCCGGGGCGTGCTGCTCTGCTCGCGTCCGCACGTCAAGTGGGTTTTCCCGACGGGGGGTTGGCGCCCGGCTCCGTTGCCGCCGGTCCCCCGGTGTCCCCCTCAGCACTGACAATCGATCCCGGTGCGAGGGCGCGGCCTATGAGCGCCTGCGGGCGCCACTACGTAAGCTGTGCCACGTCGAACGGACGAGGGGACGGACATGGCGATGATGCGGCTCCGGCGCGAGGATCCGCGGATCGTCGGGTCGTTCCGGCTCCACCGCAGGCTGGGGGCCGGCGGGATGGGCGTCGTGTACCTGGGGTCCGACCGGCGCGGCCAGCGGGTGGCGCTGAAGGTGATCCGGCCCGACCTCGCCGAGGACCAGGAGTTCCGCTCGCGGTTCGCCCGCGAGGTGTCGGCGGCCCGGCGCATCCGCGGCGGCTGCACGGCCCGTCTCGTCGCCGCCGATCTGGAGGCCGACCGCCCCTGGTTCGCCACCCAGTACGTGCCCGGCCCCTCGCTGCACGACCGGGTCGCCGAGGAGGGCGGACTGCGCGCCGCCGACGTGGCCTCGATCGGGGCGGCGCTCTCGGAGGGCCTCGTCGCCGTCCACGAGGCCGGGGTCGTGCACCGCGACCTCAAGCCGTCGAACATCCTGCTGTCGCCCAAGGGGCCTCGGATCATCGACTTCGGGATCGCCTGGGCCACCGGGGCCAGCACCCTGACCCATGTCGGCACCGCCGTCGGATCGCCCGGCTTCCTCGCGCCCGAGCAGGTGCGCGGCGCGGCCGTCACCCCCGCCACCGACGTCTTCTCGCTCGGTGCCACCCTCGCGTACGCGTCGATGGCCGACTCCCCCTTCGGGCACGGCAGTTCCGAGGTCATGCTCTACCGGGTCGTGCACGAGGAGCCCCAGCTGCACGGGGTGCCGGACGCTCTGGCGCCGCTGATCCGGGCCTGCCTCGCGAAGGACCCCGAGGACCGGCCCAGCACGCTCCAGCTGTCGATGCGGCTCAAGGAGATCGCGGCGCGCGAGGCCCAGGGACTGCCCGTCTCCCGGCCGCCGGTGCAGCGCGAGCGCGCCGAGGAGCGGAGCACCGTCCGGCCCACCGAGCGGTACACCGAGCGGGACGTGCCCGGTCGTGGCCCCGAGCGGGGCGGAGAGCGCGGTGCGGAGCGTGAGCGGGGTGCGGAGCGTGAGCGCGGTGCCGATCGGGGGCAGCGTGGGACCGGGGCCGCGGCGCGGCCCTCGGCCGGTCCCCGGACCGGTGGTTCGCGCGGGCCCCAGTCCCGTTCCGGTACGCGGCCCGGCGCCCGTTCCACCTCGACCGGGCGCCGGCCCGCCAACCCCCGTCTGCTGCGCCAGCGGCTCTTCGTCTTCGTGGTCGTGACGCTCGTCGTGGCCCTGGGGATCGCCGCCGCGCAGGCCCTGCAGAGCTGAGGCCGAGGGTCAGGCCTCCGGGCGGCCCGTCGCCACCGCGTAGAACGCGACGGCCGCCGCCGCGCCCACGTTCAGCGAGTCCACGCCGTGGGCCATCGGGATGCGGACCCACTCGTCGGCGGCACGCAGGGCCTGCGTGGACAGGCCGTCGCCCTCCGCCCCGAGCATCAGCGCCACGCGGTCCAGGCGGTGCGGGGCGGCCTCGTCGATCGAGGTCGCCTTCTCCGCCGGGGTGAGCGCGAGGAGCTTGAAGCCCGCCTCCCGTACCGTCTCCAGGCCCCGGGGCCAGCTCTCCAGACGGGCGTACGGGACGGAGAACACCGCGCCCATCGAGACCTTCACCGAGCGCCGGTACAGCGGGTCCGCGCAGTCCGGGGACAGCAGGACCGCGTCCATGCCGAGCGCGGCGGCGCTGCGGAAGATGGCGCCGATGTTCGTGTGGTCGTTGACCGACTCCATGATCACCACACGGCGGGCGCCGGCGAGGAGGTCGCCGGCCTCCGGCAGCGGCTTGCGCTGCATCGAGGCCAGCGCGCCCCGGTGCACGTGATAGCCGGTCACGCGCTCGGCAAGCTCCGGCTGGATCGCGTACACCGGCGCCGGGACCTCGTCGATGACGTCCCGCATGACGTCCACCCACTTGGCGGAGAGCAGCATCGACCGCATCTCGTACCCGGCCTGCCTGGCCCGGCGGATGACCTTCTCGCCCTCCGCGATGAACAGGCCCTCGGCCGGCTCGCGCCTGCGGCGCAGCTCGACGTCGGTCAGGCCGGTGTAGTCGCGCAGGCGCGGGTCGTCGGGATCGTCGATCGTGATGAGTTCGGCCACGAGGTGATACTGCCTTGTCCGGGGTGTGGTGCCAATGTGTGCGACGGGGTTCCGTTACCCCGGGTTACTTCGTGAGCTTGTCCGGCCCCTCGGCGACCACCGGGCCGATGACGATGACCGCCGGCGGACGCACCTCCTCCGCCGCTACGACGTCGGCGACGGTGGCGAGGGTGGCGTCCACGCGGCGCTGGGTCGCGGTGGTGCCCTCCTGGATCAGGGCGAGGGGGGTGTCGGGGGACTTGCCGTGGGCGATCAGCGCTTCGGCGATCTTGCCGATCTTGTCCACGCCCATGAGGATGACCAGCGTGCCGGTGAGCTTCGCCAGCGACGCCCAGTCGACCAGCGAGCGCGGGTCGTCGGGGGCCACGTGGCCGCTCACGACGGTGAACTCGTGAGCCACCCCTCGGTGCGTCACCGGGATGCCGGCCGCCCCCGGGACCGAGATCGAGCTGGAGATGCCCGGGACCACCGTGCAGGCGATGCCCTCGGCCGCCAGGGCCTGGGCCTCCTCCATGCCGCGGCCGAAGACGAAGGGGTCTCCGCCCTTGAGGCGGACCACCGACTTGCCCTGCTTCGCGTGCTCGATGAGCGCGTTGTTGATGGCCTCCTGGGCCATGAAGCGGCCGTACGGGATCTTCGCCGCGTCGATCACCTCGACGTGCGGCGGCAGTTCGTCCAGGAGGTCGCGCGGGCCGAGCCGGTCCGCGATCACCACGTCCGCCTCCGCGAGCAGCCGGCGGCCGCGGACCGTGATCAGGTCCGGGTCGCCGGGGCCGCCGCCGACCAGGGCCACGAAGGGGGTGCGGGCGCGGTGCGTCGGTGCGGCGATCGAACCGTCCCTCAGACCTTCCAGGATCACGTCCCGTACGGCCGCCGAGCGGCGGGGGTCGTGGCCCGTCAGCACGGCCACCGTGACGCCTTCGCCCCGGCCCGTCGCCGGGGTCCAGGCGGTCGCCGCCTCCGCGTCGTCCGCTCGTACGCACCAGGTCCTGGTGCGCTCCGCCTCGGCCGAGGCCGCCGCGTTGGCGGTCGCGTCCGTGGTCGCCACCAGGGCGTACCAGGCGTCCGCCAGGTCGCCCTCCTCGTACCTGCGCTTGATCCAGGTGATCTCGCCCGTCTCCGCCATCGCGTCCACGGACGGGGTCGCGGACGGGGAGATCAGGGTGATCTGCGCGCCCGCGGCGATCAGGGCCGGGAGTCGGCGCTGGGCCACCTGGCCGCCGCCGAGGACGACGACGCGGCGGCCGGCGAGGCGCAGCCCTACGGGGTAGGCGGGGTGCTCGGTGTTCTCTGCTGCCATGGGTGAGCGGCTCCTCGGAGAGCGTGCGGTGCGGGCGAGGGTGCCGCTGCTGCGGTGGAGCGGCTCTGCACGGTCACGATAGCGGTGACGTGGGGGTTGCTGGGTGTGATGGATGTCCCGCCCCGGCCGGTGGGTGGGTGGGTGGGTGGGTGCGGGGGATGCTTCCGGCCGGTGGGTGGGTGGGTGGGTGCGGGGGGACGCTTCCGGCCGGTGGGTAGGTGCGTGGGGGACGCTCCGGAACCGGGTTCGGGACTGCATGATTTACGGCGCCTGCGGGGCCATCAGATGCCTGGGCGTTTCTCACGCGCCACAAATCACGCTTTACGTCCCGAACCCGGTTCCTGCGCGTCCCCCACTCCCGTGAGTGGGCGGGGGGACGCGCCGCGGTGCTACTTCTCGGTGACTCCCGCCGAGTCGAACGTGGCCACCTCGTGCATCGCTCGGGCCGCGCTCTGGACCAGCGGGAGGGCCAGGAGCGCGCCCGTTCCTTCGCCGAGGCGCAGGTCCAGGTCGACCAGCGGGCGCAGGCCCAGCTTGTTCAGGGCCGCCACGTGGCCGGGCTCGGCGCTGCGGTGGCCCGCGATGCACGCCGCGAGGGACTCGGGGGCGATGGCGCGGGCGACGAGGGCCGCCGCGCCCGTGGAGACGCCGTCCAGGATGACCGGGGTACGGAGCGAGGCCGCGCCCAGGATCAGGCCCACGAGGGCCGCGTGCTCCAGGCCGCCGACCGCCGCCAGGACGCCGATCGGGTCCGCCGGGTCCGGCTTGTGCAGGTCCAGGGCGCGACGGACCACGTCCACCTTGCGGGCGTGCGTCTCGTCGTTGATGCCCGTGCCCCGGCCCGTGACCTCGGCGGCGTCCACGCCCGTGTAGACCGAGATCAGGGCGGCCGAGGCGGTCGTGTTGGCGATGCCCATCTCGCCTGTGAGCAGGGCCTTGTTGCCCGCCGCCACGAGGTCTCGGGCCGTTTCGATGCCCACCTCGATCGCGGCCAGTACCTCTTCGCGGGTCATCGCGAGGCCCGTGGTGAAGTCGCCCGTGCCGGGGCGGACCTTGCGGGGCAGGAGACCGGGCGTCGCCGGGAGTTCCGACTTGACGCCCACGTCGATGACGCAGACCTCCGCCCCGACCTGGTTCGCGAAGGCGTTGCAGACCGCTCCCCCGCCCAGGAAGTTGGCCACCATCTGGCCCGTGACCTCCTGCGGCCACGGGGTCACGCCCTGGGCGTGGACACCGTGGTCTCCCGCGAAGATCGCGACCGCGGCCGGCTCCGGGATCGGGGGCGGGCAGACGCGGGACAGGCCCGAGAGCTGCGCGGAGATGATCTCCAGCATGCCCAGCGCGCCGGCGGGCTTCGTCATGCGCTTCTGGCGTTCCCACGCCTCGCCGAGCGCCTTCGCGTCCAGCGGGCGGATGTTCGCCACGGTCTCCTGGAGGAGGTCGTGCGGCTCCTCGCCCGGCAGGGCGCGGCGGCCGTACGTCTCCTCGTGGACGACCCACGCCAGCGGACGGCGCTTGGACCAGCCCGCCTGCATCAGCTCGGGCTCCTCCGGGAACTCGTCGACGTAGCCCACGCAGAGGTACGCGACCACTTCCAGGTGCTCGGGAAGGCCCAGCGAACGGACCATCTCGCGCTCGTCGAAGAAGCTGACCCAGCCGACACCGAGGCCCTCGGCGCGGGCCGCGAGCCAGAGGTTCTCCACGGCGAGCGCCGAGGAGTACGGGGCCATCTGCGGCTGCGTGTAGCGGCCGAGCGTGTGGCGGCCGCCCCGGGTGGGGTCGGCGGTCACCACGATGTTCACCGGGGTGTCGAGGATCGCCTCGATCTTCAGTTCCTTGAACTGCTTCGCCCGCGCCTTCGGCAGCGACTTGGCGTACGCCTCGCGCTGACGCTGCGCCAGCTCGTGCATCGTCTGCCGCGTCTCGGCGGAACGGATGACGACGAAGTCCCAGGGCTGCGAGTGCCCGACGCTGGGTGCGGTGTGCGCCGCTTCGAGGACTCGGAGGAGTACCTCGTGCGGGATCGGGTCGCTGCGGAAGCCGTTGCGGATGTCGCGGCGCTCGCGCATCACACGGAGGACGGCCTCGCGCTCGGCGTCGTCGTAGCCGGGGGCCGGGGGGGTGTCGGGGCGCGTCTCCGTCTCCGTCTCCGTCTCCAGCTCCGGCGCCGACTGCGGCTGCGTTTCCGGCTGCGGCTGCGTCTCCGCCTGCGGCTGTGTCTCCGGCTGTTCGTCGGTGGTGACTTCGACGGCCGGGGCCTCTGCCGGTGCTTCGGCTGCCGGCGCTTCGGCGGTCGGCTGAGCCTCGGGCTCGGGGGTCGGCTCGGCGGCCGGGGTCTCGGTCGGTGCGGCCTCGACCGCTGCGGGCGCCTCCACGGGGGCGTCCACCGGGAGCTCCGGCGCGGCCTCGGCCACTGCCGGCTCCTCGACGGCGGGCTCCAGGAGGGCCTCCACGACGGGCTCCACGGCCTCCTGAGCGGGCTCTTCCTGGACCTCGGCGGCCTGGGCGGGCTCCTCCACGGCGGCCTGCGGGGCCTGGGCGGGCTCCTCCACGGGCTGCGCGGGCTCGGCCGGGGCCTCGGCGGCGGGCTCGGTCGGCTGCGGCTCGGGCTCCTGGGCCGGGGCGATCACCTCTGCGGCGGGCTCGGCCTCGCGGGGCGCGGGGACCACGACCTGGGGCTCGGGGGCCTCCTCCGGGGCCGTCTCCACGGCCTCGGCCGGGACCTCCGCCACCGGAGCCACGGGAGCCGCCGGAGCCACGGGCGCCTCGGCCGGGGCGGGCTGCTCCGCGAGCGGCGCGGGCTCGGCGAGCGGGGGCACCTCGGCCGCCGGGATCGGGGCCAGGTGCGGGGTCGTCGGGACGGAGCCCTCGACCTGGACGAACTGGGCCGTCGGCGGGACGACCGTTTCTGCGGGTGCCTGCGGCTGCGCGACCCACGGCTCGGCACCCTGCGGGGCGAGCTGCTGGTCCTGCGCGATCTCGAAGTACTCGGGGCCGGTGGTCGGCGGGCCCGGGTTCCGCACCGGCATCGGGGCGGGGGCCGTGGCCACGACCGGCTCGGGGACCGGTGCGGGCTGCGGGGCCGGCGCGGGAGCGGCGGCCGGGCCGCGGTCGGCGAGCGAGAGCACGACGCCGCCGGTGGCGTCGGGCACCGGCGGGCCCATGTGCAGCGGGCGGCGGGCCGGCGGCGGGGCCGGGGCGGCGGGCGGGGGCACGCGGACGCCACCGAGGTCGACGGAGCCGGTGTCACGGCCGGCCGCCTCGTGGGCGCCGGTGTCGAGGATGCCCGGCTCGTAGCCGTGGTCGGTGACCACGGGGACGCCGTGCGCCGGGGTGCCGAGCGGCACGCCCTGCGGCGGGGTCTGGCCCTGGGGGGCCGTCAGGACGTCGGCGAGCGCGACCCCGTCGGGGAGCGGGCCCGTGAGCGGGTCCGGCAGGGGGTCGGTGAGCGGGTCGCCCATCGGGACCTGCGGCGCCGGGACGGCGGCCTGCACTTCCTGGGGCGGAAGGACGGGGGCCGGTACGGCGACCGGCGGCGCGGGCACGAAGCCCGGCGGGTGCTCGCTCCAGGCGCCCTGGGCGCCCGGCATCAGCAGGATGTCCTCGTCCTCGGTGGTGTGCCCGGAGGGGTCCAGGAAGGTGTACGCGTCCGGAGCGGGGATGCCCGGCTGCTCGACCATGCCTGCGTTCTCCGGCAGTCCCTCGCCCGGGACCTGGCCGGTGTCCGTCATGCGTACCCCTCGCCCATCGCTTGTGCTCCTTCAGACCTGCGCCCGTCGACAAGAACGAGCGCGCGCGCCGCGCGGCACGAAGCACGCACTGACACCCACACATTGTCGCGGCATTCGGCCATCGTGGCAGGGAGATCTGCCACGGTGCGCTGTGGACTGCGCCACGTCGCGCGGTCCCCCCTTGTCACGTACCACATCAGTGGCACAAAGCGGCCACCCATTCGGGACATTGACGAACAGACCGCCGAACGTCCCGGTGCGGTACAACAATCGGCCAGCCTACCCTGCCCCGGTGGGGCGGCCGGATCACGGGGCTCGGTCGATCCTGCGTCCGGACAGCAGGAACACGACCGAACGCTCGCGTTCCGACCAGTCCTCCGGATCGAGTCCGACGGTCTGCAGGAGGAGGCTCTCGACGGCGTATCCGCCGTCGCCGAGGGCGGCTCCGATCGCCTCGGCCTCGTCGCGGGTGGAGGCGTGGGCGACGATCCGTTCCGGGCGCCGGTCGGTGCAGGCGGTGACGACGGGGACGCCGCCGGCCGCGATCCGTACGACGTCGGGTTCGGGCAGGCTCTCCAGGACGTGCGGGGCGCGGCCCTGGACGGTCTGGAGGGGGACCCCGTGGCGGCGGGCGGCCCGTTCGGTGCGGGCGCAGGCGGCCGGGTCGGTGTCCACGGCGATGACGGCGGCGCCGAAGCGGGCGGCCTCGACGGAGAAGGCGCCGCCCGCGCAGCCGATGTCCCAGACGAGGTCGCCCGTGCGGGGGCCGAGGCGGGCGAGTTGGGCGGCCCGGAGGGCGGGGTCCGTGCCCGCGCCGGTGTGGGCCTGTCCGGTTCCCGGGCCTTCGCCCTCGGAGTCGTACTCCTCGGTGGGAAGTCCCCAGCCGCGGACCGTGCGCGCGGCCGGGTCCTGGCCCATCAGCCAGGGGGCGGTGGGGGTGCCGCCGACCGCGCCGCCGATGACGAGGACGACGTTGGGGTCGCGCCAGACGTGGTCGGCGGCCTTGTCGGAGGTGAGGACGGACACCTGTTCGCGGTCGGTGCCGAGTTCCTCGCAGACGACGAAGGTGCGGTGGACCCCTTCGAGGAGGAGGGCGAGTTCGGCGGGGCCGGCACCCGGTGAGGTGAGGACGGCGACCTTGGGGTGGGCGCGGCAGACGTTGACGGCGCGGCGCAGGGTGCGCTGGTGGGCGACGACGATCCGGGCGTCCTCCCAGGGCATGCCGGCCCGTGCGAAGGCGGCGGCGACGGAGGAGACGGCGGGGACGACCTCGACCTCCAGGCCGTGTTCGGGGGCGCGCAGGGTGCGGACGACGCCGAAGAAGCCGGGGTCGCCGTCGGCGAGGACGACGGCGGTGCCGCGGTGCAGGGCGATGCGGCGGGCGGCGAGGTCGACGCTGCCGAGGCGGATGCGTTCGGCGGCGGGGGGCACCTCGGGCAGCGCCAGGTGGTGGGCGGCGCCGGCCACGAGGGTGGCGGCGGAGAGCGCGGCCCTGGCCGCCGCGGTGAGGGGCGAGCCGTCCCAGCCGATCACCGTGACGCGGTCGGCCATCGTCGTCTGTCTCCCTGTGTCGTCGCAGGTCGGGGGCGTGCCGAGCGTACCCCGGGATCGTTCTCCGGGGGCTCAGCTCCAGTCGGTGTACGAGGAGTAGCCGGCCTCGGCCATCTGGTCGGCGACGCCGTCGAGGTCCTCGGGGAGGAGGCCCCAGACGATGAAGTCGGTGCGCAGTTCGGTCCAGCTGCCGTCCTCGGTGCGCGTGCGGGCTATGCAGGCGTTGCGCAGGACGCCTTCGCTGATGCAGCCGATCTTCTGGGCGACCTGCTGGGAGGCGGTGTTGTCGGCGGCGGTGCGCAGTTCGAGGCGCTCGAACTTCTGGTCGCCGAAGAGCCACTGGGCGGTGGCGAGCGCGGCCTCGGAGGCGTAGCCCTCGCCGCGGGCCCAGGGGGCGATGATGTACGACATCTCGGTGGAGCGGACGCGCCAGTCGGTGTCGGCCAGCTGGACGATGCCGACCAGACGCTGGGTCAGGAACTCGGTGACGGCGAGGTCGAGGCCCCGTCCCGCGGCGCGTTCGGTGGGGGCGTACTCGGTGATCCAGCGGTGTGCCGCGGCCTCGGTGTAGGGCTGGGGCACGGCCGTCCAGGCGGCGACCATCTCGTCGTTCATCATCTCGGCGAGGGCGGGGGCGTCCGCCTCCTCGAGCGCGCGCAGCACCAGCCGGTCCGTGTTGATGGAGATGTCCGGAAAGGTGGTAGTCATGCGCAGCTCCATGCCGTGGACCGTCCGAATCGACCGTGAACGCACAGCATGCAGCATGCGACTGCCGGTGCGCATGGCCGGGTCGGGTGTCGGGTGGGGGTGTGGCGAAGGCCCCGCGCACCGGACGGGGTGCGGGGGGCCTTCTGCTCAAGGACTGTACGGGGGAACCGGTCTGACGGTCCCTCGGACGTGGTTCCTGCTCTCCGGGCCTTACTTGGCGACGTCGAAGGCGGGGATGACCGAGCCCTTGTAGGTGTCCTCGATGAACTTCTTCACCTCGGGCGAGTGCAGGAGCTTGACGAGCTTCTGCACGCGGGCGTCCTTCTCGTTGCCCGCCTTGACGGTGAGGATGTTGGCGTACGGGTTGCCCTGGGCCTTCTCCAGGGCGAGGGCGTCCTTCGTCGGGGAGAGCTTGGCCTCGATGGCGTAGTTGCCGTTGATGACGGCGGCGTCCACGTCGTTCAGGGCGCGGGGCACGGTGGCGGCCTCCAGCTCCTTGAACTCCAGGCCCTTCTTGTCGGTGATGTCGGACAGCTTGGCGTCGGTGCCGACACCGCCCTTGAGGGTGATGAGGCCGTTGTCGGCGAGGAGGTGGAGCGCGCGGCCCTCGTTGGTGGTGTCGTTCGGGACGGCGATGGTCTGGCCCGCCTTGATGTCCTTCACCGACTTGAGGTTCTTGGAGTAGAGGCCCAGGGGCTCCAGGTGGACGTCGGCCACCGGGACGATGTGGGTGCCGTTCTTCTTGTTGAAGTCGTCGAGGTACGGCTTGTGCTGGAAGAAGTTGGCGTCGACCTGGCCGGTCTCGGTGGCGGTGTTCGGCAGGACGTAGTCCGTGAACTCCTTCACCTCCAGCTTCAGGCCGGCCTTCGCGGCCAGGTTGTCCTGGACGAACTTCAGGATCTCGGCGTGCGGCGTCGGGGACGCGGCGACGACGAGGGGCTTGTCGGCGGCGCCGGCCGCGTCCTTGGAGGAGGACGGGTCCGAGGAGGTGCCGCAGGCGGTGAGGCCGAGAGCCAGGGCGGCGGTGGCGGCGATACCGGCGGTGAGCTTGATGTTCTTGCGCACGAAGAGTGCCTCTTTCAGGTGGAGCGGTGGACGCCTGGACAACAAGTCCGGGCTGTTCTTCGACAATCGAAGTCTGGGGTGGCCGGGGGGCGTTACGCGGTGCGGCCCCGGCGGGCGAGGAGTCGGACGGCTCCGTCGCCGATGAGCTGGACGACGGTCACGATGAGGACCAGGACGACGACGGTGACCAGCATGAACGTCGTGTCGAAGCGCTGGTATCCGTACGTGACGGCCTTGGAGCCGAGGCCTTCGCCGCCGACCGCGCCGGCCATCGCGGAGTACCCGATGAGCACGATCACGGTGGTGGTGACGGCCGAGACCAGCGAGGGCAGGGCCTGCGGGAGCAGCACCTTGCGGACGATGGTGGGGATGCCGCCGCCCATGGCCTGGACGGCTTCGACGAGTCCGTGGTCGACCTCGCGGATCGCCGTCTCGACGAGGCGCGCGAAGAAGGGGATGGCGCCGATGGCGAGCGGCACGATCATCGCGGTCGGGCCGATGAAGGTGCCGACGACGAAGCTGGTGAAGGGGATCAGGGCGATCAGCAGGATGATGAACGGCAGGGAACGGCCGACGTTCACGATCGCACCGACGACCTTGTTGACGGGCCGGTTCTGCAGCAGTCCGCCCTTGTCCGTGAGGACGAGGAGGATGCCGAGCGGCAGTCCGCCGACGATGGTGACGACGGTGGCCCACAGGACCATGTAGAGGGTGTCGACGGTGCCCTGTTCGAGCAGGGGCTGCATCTCCGACCAGGTCACTTGGCACCTTCCTTGACCAGCACGTGGGCGATGTCCTCGACGAGCACGTCGTCCTCCACGAGTTCGACCTGGAGGCCCTGCTCGCGCAGGAAGCCGACCGGGACGACGTTCTCCTCGTACCGTCCGGGCAGTTCGATCCGCATCCGGCCGATCTGCTTGCCGCCGACGGTGTCCATCGCCGCCCCGAGGATCGAGATGTCGATGTTGTACGTGCGGGAGAGCTGGGAGATGACCGGCTGGGTCGCGGCCTCGCCGTGGAACGTGACGTCGACGACGGTGCGGTCGGGGCCCGTGGCGGCGCCGCTGACCGGGAACAGCTCGGCCGCCAGCTGGGAGCCGGGGGTGGCGAGCAGTTCGCCGACGGTGCCGGACTCGACGACGCGGCCCTTCTGCATCAGGGCGGCGGAGTCGCAGATCGTCTTGACGACGTCCATCTCGTGCGTGATGAGCAGGACGGTGAGGCCGAGCTGCCGGTTGAGGTCGCGCAGGAGCTGGAGGATGGAGCGGGTGGTCTCCGGGTCGAGGGCGCTGGTGGCCTCGTCGGAGAGCAGGACCTTGGGGTTGCCGGCGAGGGCGCGGGCGATGCCGACGCGCTGCTTCTGGCCGCCGGAGAGCTGGCCCGGGTAGGACTTCGCCTTGTCGGCGAGGCCGACCAGGTCGAGGAGTTCGAGGGCGCGGCGGGAGCGCTCGGCGCCGGAGACGCCGAGGATCTCCAGGGGGAGCTCGATGTTGTCCTTGACCGTGCGGGAGGACAGCAGGTTGAAGTGCTGGAAGACCATGCCGATGCTGCTGCGCGCCCGGCGCAGGTCCTTCCCGGCGCGGCGGCCCTTTCCGGCGAGGGCGGTGAGGTCGACGCCGTCGACGGTCACGGTGCCGGAGGTGGGGCGCTCCAGGAGGTTGACGCAGCGGATGAGCGAGGACTTGCCGGCGCCGCTCTGGCCGATGACGCCGAACACCTCGCCCTCGCGGACGTGGAGGTCGACGCCGTCCAGAGCGGTGACCTGCCGGCCGCGCGACTCATAGACCTTGGTCAGGCCCGAAGTGGTGATCACAGGGGTTTCCGTCACTGTCGAGTGCGCGACGCGGGGTCCGTCGTGCACGGGCATTCGTCATTCGGACAGTCAGGCGCACGGGGGGCTGTCGGCCGACTGGTGGCCGGGGGCAGCGGTGCGCGGGGCGGGCACGGTCCGGCGCCGGTTGGCGGGCGGATCGGCTCGGCCGTCGGGGTCTCGCTTCGGGGCGCGAGGCTCGGCGGGGGCCCTCAGATGGCGCACATTCGACACGTACAACGAGCACCGGGCGTCGTGTTCGCCTCGGTCGCAAGGGTGCGGCTGCTCGTCGTGGTCATGTCTGCAAGTAAAACATGCGCAGCTGCGAAGGGAAGCGGGGTGTCCGAATAGCGGACGCGGATGAGACGGCATGCGGACGCGTCCCGTCCGGGCCGTCGGCGCGCCTTCCCGTGCGTGGCCTGGAGGGAAGGGCCCTGCACGCGGCCGCGCCGGGGAGGGTGATCGGGTACGGGATGTGGCGCAGGCCACGCGGTCGGCGGGGCCCGGCGGGCCGGGGGCGGGCGCATCGGGTGGTTCGGGCCGTAATACCCTCGGGCGCATGCTTGACGCCCTGACGGTCGCGGTCTCCGTGGCCGCGCTCGCCCTCGCCGCCTGGTGCGGCTTCGCCGCCTTCCGGGACCAGCCGACCAAGGACTGGCACTTCATCGGCATGGCCGTGGTGACCTTCCTGGTCCTGGTCCAGCTGATCGTCGGCATCGTGCGGCTGGCGCGCGGCGAGAAGGCCGAGGAGGGCACGACGATCTTCGTCGCCTATCTGCTCGGCGCGCTGTGCGCGGTGCCCATCGCCGGCTTCATGTCGCTCGCGGAGCGCAGCCGGTGGGGTTCGGCGACGGTGGCGGCCGGCGCGGTCGTCCTGGCCGTGCTCGAAGTGCGTCTCTACGACATCTGGACGGTGGGCTGACCATGACCGCGACCGAGACCGAGACCCAGGGAAAGACCCGGCTCGTCACCGGCCCGGGCATGCTGCTCGTCTGGCTGTACGGCGTGATGTCCGTCGGCGCGGTGTCGCGCTCGATCTACCAGATCGCCAGTGAGTTCGACCGCGCGCCGCTGGCGTACGGCCTGTCGGCGGTGGCGGCCGTCGTCTACGTGTTCATCACGTACACGCTGGTACGCGGCGGGGAGAAGGCCCGCAGGGCGGCGCTGGTGTGCTGCGCCGCCGAGCTCGCGGGCGTGCTGATCGTGGGGACCTGGACGCTGGTCGAGCCGTCCGCCTTCCCGGACGCCACGGTCTGGTCCGACTTCGGCTACGGCTACGTCTTCATCCCGGTGCTGCTGCCGCTGAGCGGCATCTGGTGGCTGCGGAGGTCCAGGACCGCCTAGGCGGCCTTCTCCAGGGTCACCAGGGTGAGCTTCGGGCCGAGCTCACGGGTGGAGACCTGCGCGTACCCCTTGCTGCGGTAGAGGCGCAGATTGCCCTCGCTGCGGTGGCCGGTGAAGAGCTGGAAGCGCTTGGCCGGGGCCGACTCCTCGGCTTCCGCCGCGAAGTGGCGCTCGATGCCGTCGAGGAGGCGGCTGCCGAGGCCGTGGCGCTGCATGCGCGGGTGGACGATCAGCTTGGCGATCCGCACGGTGCCGTCCTCGTCGAGGCGGGCCCGCACGGAGGCGACGACCTCGTCGCCGAGCCGGGCCACGAGCCCGTATCCCTCGGCCAGTTCGGCGCGCAGGGCGTCGAGCGACTGGGTGAGCGGCTCGATGGACCAGTCCCCGTAGAGCTCCGCCTCGCTCTGGTAGCAGAGGTACTGCAGCTTCAGGATGTGCTCCGCGTCCTGCGCGTCCGCCGCTGAGATGGTCACACTCAGGCCCATGTGTGCACGCCTCCCGCTCATCTGTCGATCATCGGTTTACCGCACCCTTCCCCGTCGACCGGGGGCGGGAACCTCTGCAGCCAGCATTCTGCGCAGGCATCCCAGGCATCGGGAACGCATCGGCCCCAGGCTGCCCTGTGAGATACCCAACTCTCCTGCGATTTCCCGGTAGGTGGGGTCCTCCGGGTCGAGCATCGCGGTCAGCACCTTCGGGCAGCGGCCGGGTGTCCTGGTGACGGCGGCGCGCAGGGTGCGGCGGCCCTCGGCGACCAGCAGGGAGTGTTCGGGGGAGCCCTCGGGCACGGCGCCGCCCGGTTCTTGGACGGGTTCGTCCCGGTAGGGGCGTTCCCGGTCGTGGGTCCTGCGGGCGCGGCGCGCCTCCGCGCGGACGGCGCGGCGCAGCCATTCGGCGGGCCGCTCGGGTGCGGTGCCGGTCTCCTGGAGCTGCTCCAGGAGGCGGAGCCAGACGGCCTGTTCGAGGTCTCCGGGGTCGACGCCTGCGGCGGGCGCCTCGGCGTCGGACTCGGCGGAGAGCAGCGGGGCGAGGGCGGCGAGGAGGCCGGGTGCCTGGGCTCGCGCGGCTTCCGGGCCGAGGGGCTCGGCCTGGGCTCGCGCGGCTTCCGGGCTGCTGGTCTCGGCCTGGGCGTCCGCGGCGGGGAGGGTCTTGGGGGTGGTCATGACCGGCACGATGCCGGGGCGCTCGGCCGTGGTTGCGGTGCGGGGCGTAAACCACCCGGGAGGGGGTCGTACGAGCCGTACGGCCCCCTCCTTCGGATCACGTGGGGGTCAGCCGCGGGCGGTGAGGTCCTCGGCCGCGAGCCGGGCGGTGTCCGGGTTGTCGGAGAAGATGCCGTCGATCCCCGTCCCCAGGTAGCGCTTGAGGGCGCCGAAGGCGTCGCCGTACGCCGTCGGGTCCGTGCCCTTGCGGAAGTCCGCGGGCAGGAAGGTGTTCTCGTTGCGGTGCGTGTACGGGTGGAGGATCAGTCCCTCGGCGTGCGCGTCGCGGACCAGGGTGGTCGGGTCGCCGAGCCGGCCGCTCGCGTCCTTCGGGATGACCAGGTCGAGCGTGGGGCCGATGCCCTTGGCGTACGAGGCGATCCAGCGCAGGCCCTCGGGCGTGACCAGGTCGGCGACCGTGCGCGGGTCCCCGGCCTCGACGAAGTCCCAGGGGCGGCTGCTCGCGCCGGAGAGCAGGACGACGCCGGGGGCGTCCACCAGCTTCGCCAGGCGCTGGATGCTGCTGGGCTCGAAGGACTGGAGGAAGACCGGGGAGTTGGCGCGGTGGCGTCCGTACCGGCGCAGGAGCTTCGCGAGCCGCTCCTCGAGGCCGAGGCCGAGGGAGCGGAAGTAGCTGGGGTGCTTGGTCTCGACGTGGAGCCAGATCTCGCGGCCCCGGCGGCGGCCCTCCTCCTCGGCCCAGATCAGGACCTCCTCGAAGGTGGGGACGGTCCAGCGGCCGTCGTAGAGGGTGTTCTCCTGGCGGGTGGCGGGGATGCGCTCCTTGGCCCGCAGCGTCTTGAGCTCGGCGAGCGTGAAGTCCTCGGTGAACCAGCCGGTGAGCGCGGTGCCGTCGACGGTCTTGGTGGTCTTCCGGGACGCGAACTCGGGGTGGTCGGCGACGTCGGTGGTGGCGGTGATGTCGTTCTCGTGGCGGCAGACCAGGTGTCCGTCCCGGGTGGGGACGAGGTCCTGCTCGACGACGTCGGCGCCGAGGTCGAGGGCGTGCCGGTAGGAGCCGAGGGTGTGCTCGGGACGGTAGCCGGCGGCACCGCGGTGGCCGATGACGAGGGGGACGGGGAGGGAGCGGTAGCCGTGGCCTCGGCCGGGCGTGCGCTCCGTACCCAGGTCCGCCGCGGCGGCCCGCGCGGTGCCGGTGCCGGCGGCGAGGGCCGTGGAGGCGCCGAGGACGGTGGCGCCCGCCGCTCCGAGAACCGTCCGCCGTGCCGGGGTCCGGCGTTCGCCCTGGGTCATGAGGGATCCTCCTGTGTGAGCCCGCGGTGTGATGTCCCGCACCTGTCAACTGTTGTCCCCGACGCTAGGCAGTCGGGCCCTACGGGCGGCAGACCTGCGCGGAACATGGCGGAAACACGCGTCAACACTGCGTATCCACTCGGTGAACCCGATGTGCGCGTGAGGGTGACCCGCGAGTATCGTCGCCAGCCTCAGCCGTCGTCCCGACGGGCCCGACCGACCCGCTTCCCACCGGAGGAACCGTTGTCCCGTCTCGCGATCATCAAGGCAGTGCTCGGGCCGGTCATGCGCCTGATGTTCCGCCCCCGCGTGGAGGGCGTCGAGAACATCCCCGGGACGGGTCCCGTGATCCTCGCGGGCAACCACCTGACCTTCATCGACTCGATGATCATGCCGATCTGCCTGGACCGTCCGGTCTACTTCATCGGCAAGGACGAGTACGTGACGGGCAAGGGCGTCAAGGGCCGGGCGATGGCCTGGTTCTTCACCAGTGTCGGCATGATCCCGGTGGACCGGGACGGCGGCCGCGGCGGTGTGGCGGCGCTGATGACGGGCCGGCGTGTCCTCGAGGAGGGCAAGATCTTCTCGATCTACCCGGAGGGCACCCGCTCCCCCGACGGCCGGCTGTACCGGGGCCGGACGGGCATCGCGCGGCTGACGCTGATGACCGGGGCGCCGGTGGTGCCGTTCGCGATGATCGGCACCGACAAGATCCAGCCGGGCGGGTCGGGCTTCCCGCGCCCGGGCCGGGTGACGGTCCGCTTCGGCGAGGCGATGGAGTTCTCGCGGTACGACGGGATGGACCGCGACCGGTACGTCCTGCGGGCGGTGACGGACTCGGTGATGGCCGAGGTGATGCGCCTGTCGGGCCAGGAGTACGTGGACATGTACGCCACGAAGGCGAAGGAAGCGGCGTAGCCGCGGAGCGGCATCGACGGGGGCGGCGTCCTGGACGGGACGCCGCCCCCGGCTTTTTCCCGCCGGCTACTTCTCCAGCTTCTGGCCCCTGAGGAGGAACCAGGCGGCGACGGCCGTCGCCAGGAGGACCGCCGCGCCGACGCCGGACGCGATCCGCAGGCCGTCGACGAAGGCCTCCTGGGCGGAGGCGACCAGGGCGGTCGCCGTCTCGGGGGCGAGGCCGCCGGAGGCCTCCACCGCGCCGCCGAGCGACTCGTGGGCGGCCGACGCGATGCCCGAGGGGACGCCGGCCGGGGTCGTGAAGCCCTGGTAGACGCCGGTCACGATGGAGCCGAGGATGGCGATGCCGAGCGCGGCGCCCAGTTCGTACGCGGTCTCGGAGACGGCGGAGGCGGCTCCGGCCTGCTCCTTCGGGACGCTGGAGAGGATCACGTCGGCGGTCACGGTGAAGGAGAAGCCCGCGCCCACGCCGACGACGAGGAGGCTCGCGCCGAGCAGCGGGTAGCCGGTGTGCTGGTCGAGCGTCGTCAGGACGGCGAGGGCGAGGCCGACCGCGGCGAGGCCGCCGGCCACCACGGACCGTACGGAGAAGCGGCGGGCCACGACACCGGCGGCCAGACCGGCCGTCACGGCCCCGATCGCGGCCGGGAGTTCGGCGAGTCCGGCCTCCAAGGGCTGGCGGCCCTGGACCAGCTGGAAGAACTGGGACAGGAAGAACACCAGGCCGGAGAGGCCGAGGATGGTCAGCAGGTCGGCGAGGACGGCACCGGAGAAGCCGCGGTGGCGGAAGAGGTGCATGTCCAGGAGCGGCGCGGGCAGGGTCAGCTGCCGGCGGACGAACCAGGTCAGGGCGGCGGCGCCGATGAGGGCTCCGGCGCCCGCGTCGAGGCTCGGGCCGTGGGAGGCCAGTTCCTTGACGGCGTAGACGACGCCGATGACGCCGACGAGGGAGAGGGCGACGCTGGGGAGGTCCCAGGGGCCGGGGTTGGGGTTCTTCGACTCGGGGATCAGCTTGGCGCCGACGAGGACGAGGACGGCCATGACGGGCAGGTTGATGAGGAAGACCGAGCCCCACCAGAAGTGCTCCAGGAGGAATCCGCCGACGACTGGGCCGACGGCGGCGCCGGCCGAGGCCATGGCGCCCCAGATGCCGATGGCGAGGCTGCGCTCGCGCGGGTCGTGGAAGAGGTTGCGGATGAGGGCCAGGGTCGACGGCATCAGGGTCGCACCGGCGACGCCGAGGAGGGCGCGGGCGACGATCATCATCTCGGGGCTGGTCGCGTAGGCGTTCAGGACCGAGACGGCGCCGAAGGCGGTGGCACCGATCAGCAGGAGCTTCTTGCGGCCGATGCGGTCGCCGAGGCTGCCCATGGAGACGAGGAGTCCGGCGATGACGAAGGAGTAGACGTCGCCGATCCAGAGGAGCTGGGTGCCGGAGGGCTTGAGGTCCTCGGAGAGGAAGGGGGTGGCGAGGCCGAGCACCGTGGCGTCGACCGCCACGAGGAGGACGGCCAGGACGAGCACGGAGAGGGCGAGCCACCGGCCGGGGCGGCGCACGCCCTCGATATGGCTCTCGGTCTTGACGGTGCTGGTGGTCACTTCTCCACGCTCCTGCGCGCTCCGCCGAGCAGCAGCTCGGCGATCATGTACTGGAAGTCCTTGGCGGCGACCCGGCCGTCCTGCACGGCCCAGGCGCCGGAACCGATGAGCCCGTAGAAGGCCTCGGTGAGCCAGGCGGGGGTCAGGTCGATGCGGAAGACACCCTGTTCCTGTCCGCGCCGGAAGAGCGCGGAGACCCGGGCGTCGAGGCGGGCCCAGCCCTCGTTCTGCTGGTCGCCCTCGAAGAGCTGGTTCTCGGTGACGAGGAACGAGAGCAGGGGGGCGACGGGCTCGACCTCGGCGACGAGCCGCCGTACGGCCTCGTCGGCGGGGCCTTCCTCGGTGCGGGCCCGGTCGTGGGCCGCCTCCAGCTCCTGCAGCCCGAGCTCCTCAAGGGCCCGCACCAGGGCGTCGCGCCCGGCGAAGTGCCGGTGCAGTGTCGCCCGCCCGATCCCGGCGGCCCGCGCGACCTCGTCCATGGTGGCGGTCGCCTTCCGGGTGAGCAGGGCGGCGGCGGCACGGAGCACCTGGGTGCGATCGACTGACATGAGACAACCATACACCGAGTGAGACATTGATGTCTCACTCGGGACGCGGGTGCATACGGAAACACGGCGCCGCCGTCCTCCGGGAGGGAGGACGGCGGCGCCGCGGGTCGCGCAGGGGAGCTACTTCTTGGCCTCGGCCCAGGCGTGCTGGATCACCAGGTCCGCCTTCACCTCGACGAGCTGGGTGGCGACCGCCGAGGGGGCGGTGCCGCCGCGGCCGTTGCGGGAGGCGAGGGCGCCGGGGACGTTGAGGACGGTGCGGACCTCGGGGGTGAGGTGCTCGGAGATCTTGGCGAACTGCTCGTCCGTCAGCCCGTCCAGCTCCTTGCCCTCGGACTCGGCGACCTTCACGCACTCGCCGGCCACCTCGTGCGCCACCCGGAACGGGACGCCCTGCTTGACCAGCCACTCGGCGATGTCGGTCGCGAGGGAGAAGCCGGCCGGGGCCAGTTCCTCCATGCGGTCGCGGTTGACCGTGAGGGTGGCCATCATGCCGGTGAAGGCGGGCAGCAGGATCTCCAGCTGGTCGCAGGAGTCGAAGACCGGCTCCTTGTCCTCCTGGAGGTCCCGGTTGTAGGCGAGCGGGAGGGCCTTGAGGGTGGCCATCAGGCCGGAGAGGTTGCCGATGAGGCGTCCGGACTTGCCGCGGGCGAGCTCGGCGATGTCGGGGTTCTTCTTCTGCGGCATGATCGACGAGCCGGTGGAGAAGGCGTCGTGGAGGGTCACGAAGGAGAACTCCTTCGTGTTCCAGATGATGATCTCCTCGGCGATCCGCGAGAGGTTCACGCCGATCATCGCGGTGATGAAGGCGAACTCGGCGACGAAGTCACGCGACGCCGTGCCGTCGATCGAGTTGCCGACCGAGCCCCGCTCGAAGCCGAGGTCCTTCGCCACCGCCTCCGGGTCGAGCCCGAGCGAGGAACCCGCGAGGGCGCCGGAGCCGTACGGCGAGACGGCCGTCCGGACGTCCCACTGCCGCAGCCGCTCGGCGTCCCGCGAGAGGGACTGGGCGTGGGCGAGCACATGGTGGGCGAAGAGCACCGGCTGGGCGTGCTGGAGGTGCGTACGACCGGGCATGGCGACGTCCGGGTGGGCCTCGGCGAGGCCGACGAGGGCGTCCTGGAGGTCGGCGACGAGCCCGCCGATGATCCGCGCGTGGTCGCGCAGGTACATCCGGAAGAGGGTGGCGACCTGGTCGTTCCGGGACCGGCCGGCGCGCAGCTTGCCGCCGAGCTCGGCGCCGAGGCGCTCCAGGAGGCCCCGCTCCAGGGCGGTGTGGACGTCCTCGTCGGCGATGGTGCCGACGAAGGAGCCGTCGGCGACGTCCGCCTCCAGCTGGTCGAGCCCGGCGATCATGCGGGTCAGCTCGTCCTCGGTGAGCAGGCCGGCCTTGTGCAGCACGCGCGCGTGGGCCCGGGAGCCGGCGATGTCGTACGGCGCGAGGCGCCAGTCGAAGTGCACCGAAGCGGAGAGCTTCGCCAGGGCCTCGGCGGGGCCGTCGGCGAACCGTCCGCCCCAGAGCCGGACGTCACCGTTGTTGCTGCTCACTGCTGCTCCTCGATCGAACGTGGGCGGATGACGCGAGGTCGACGTTGATAGGCATAACTATGCGGACCGCTGCATGTTTTGTCAATCACGGTCCGTAGGCCGGAAAATCAGGGGCATCCCCGTACACCCTGTCCCTACGCTCCGCCCATGGACGACACCCACACCGCAGGAGCCACCCGACTGGCCCGGGGCACACCGATCACCTCGGCGATCGACACGTCGGACGCCTCCGCCTGGACGGGTCTCGACCTCGCCGTACGGGAGCTCGCCCGCACCCGCCCGTCCGTTCTGCCGGACCAATCCTGGGCGACCGGCCGCCGCTTCCACTGGTCGTGGGACGCACCGCTGCCCACCTTCGACCTCTCGCGCCGCTCGCGCCGCGAACCCGACGGGACCGGACTCGCCGTCGCGCTGTGCCACCCCGACGGCCGGATACGCGAGGCGGCCCTGCGGCGCGCGGCCGGTCTTCCCGCACCGGACCTCCGGCCGCTGCTGCCCCTCGTCGCCATCCGCTGCGCCGACTGGGCGCCGCCGGTGCGCGAGGTGGCCCGCGACCTGCTGCGGGACGCGCTCCCCGGCGCCGGACCCGACGCGGTCGCCGTCCTGGCGCCCGTCGTCCTGCGCGTCGCCGCGCGCCTGCACGGGGAGGCCGCCCGCACCCTGCTGGAAGCCGTGCTCCAGGAGGGCCCGGCGCCCGTCCTCGACACCGTCCTCGTCCGCGACGACCGGGCGACCCGCCGCCTGGCGCACCGGATCGCGGTCCAGCGGCGGCACCTCTCCGCCCAGCGGTTCGCCGAGGCCGCCGCCACCGACCCCGACGTGGTGATCCAGGACATCTGCGCGGACGGCGCGATCGCCGCGGTGGGTCCGGAGACCGGGGGCGAGGTGCTCCTCCCGCTGCTGCGCTCCCGGCACTCCCGGGTACGCGCGGCGGGCGTGACGGCACTGCGCCGGGCCGGGCGCCCCGGGGAGGCCGAGGCGTTCCTCGCGGACCGGTCGGGACTGGTGCGGGCGTGCGCGCGGTACGTGCTGCGGCAGTACGGCATCGAGGCCGCCCCGCTCTACCGGGCCCTGTGCGGCGGAGAGTCGGTGCCCCCGGCCGCGCCCCTCGGGCTCGCCGAGTGCGGCGCCCGCGAGGACGCCGCCCTGCTGTGGGGTCTCACGGAGCACCCGCACCCGGGTGTGCGCGCCCACGCCGTGGCCGGGCTGCGCGTACTGGACGCGACGGACTGGGCGCGCCTGGTGCCGCTGCTCGACGACCCGGCGCCCGGAGTCGTACGGGAGGCGGTGACCGCCCTCGTACCGTGGACCGACCGGATGCCGAGGGCGGAGCTGTCGGCCCGGCTCGGGACCGAACACCCCCGGCACGTGCGCGTGGGGGCGTTCCGGCTGCTCGTGGCGCACGGCGGTCCGGAGCTGCGGGAGATCGCCTGGACGCTGATCGACGACGCCGAGCCGAAGCTGCGCGCCAACTCCTGGGCGTTGCTGCGGAGCTGACCCCCGGACCGGTGGCCCGGCACCCTCGCGGGAGAGAATCAGGCCATGGCAAAAACGTATGAGCGTATCGACGGACGACTCCGGGCCTTCATCGAGGACCAGCCGGTCTTCTTCACCGCGACCGCGCCGCTCGCCGGCGACGGGCACGTCAACCTCTCCCCCAAGGGCCGCAAGGGCACGCTCGTCGTGCTCGACGAACTGACCCTCGCCTACGTCGACTTCGGCGGCAGCGGCGCCGAGACGATCGCGCATCTGCGGGAGCCGGGGAACGGGCGGATCACCCTGATGTGGACCGCCTTCTCCGGGCCGCCGACCGTCGTACGGGTGCACGGGACCGGGGAGGCCGTGCTGCGGGACGATCCGCGGTGGGGCGAGCTGTTCGCGCGGTTCCCGGCCGAGGCCGTCGAGGGGCAGGGCAGTGCGCGGGCGATCGTCGTCGTGCACGCGCGGCGGATCAGCGACGCGTGCGGGTTCGCCGTCCCGCTGATGGAGTACCGGGAGGACCGGACGCTGCACGCCGAGTACTTCAACCGGAAGACGGACCAGGAGTTCAGCGACTACTGCGCGAGCAAGGACCTCCTGGCGACCAGCCTCGACGGACTGCCCGCGCTGCCTCTCCCGCTGCCCCCGCTGCCCCCGCTGCCCGCCGAATAGCCCCGTACGACGGGCGGGGACGCGTGAGCGGTCCTAGCGTCGCGGCATGCGCACCCTCCTCGTCCTCGGCGCCGCCCTGCTCTCCTGCCTGGGCGCCGCGCCCGCCCCCGTACCGCTGCCCGAGCGGATGGCCGACACGGGCGGGGGCTCCCAGCTGATCACCGCCGAGGCCGCGGACCCGGGCGCCACCACGGGGACGCTGACCTGGTGGGACCGGAAGGGCGGGCGGTGGGTCGTCGCGGGATCCGCGCCCGCCCGGTTCGGGGCGAGCGGGCTCACCGAGGGCTCCGGGCGCCGGCAGGGCACGAACACCACGCCCACCGGGCTCTACCGGCTGCCGTACGCCTTCGGGGTGCGGGCGAGGCCCGCCGGGACCCGCTTCCCGTACGCCCGGGTGACCGAGCGGTCCTGGTGGTGCCAGGACAACGCCTCCCGCGCGTACAACCGCTGGGTCGAGGGGCTGCCCCGGGACTGCCGGGCCGCCGAGGCCGAGCATCTCGCCTCGTACGGCACGCAGTACGCGTACGCGCTCGTCATCGGCTTCAACTACGAGCGTCCGGTGCGCGGGCGCGGGGCCGGGATCTTCCTGCACGTCAACGGGCACGGCGCGACGGCCGGCTGCGTCTCGGTGCCGGCCGACGCGATGCGCGCCGTCCTCGCCTGGGCGGATCCCCTGCGCCGACCGCACATCGCCGTCGGAACGCGGGGCGGTCCGACGGCGATCACGCGCTACTGAGCCCGAAGGGGCTACTTCTGGGCCAGCTTCAGCAGGTGGTCGGCGAGGGCCTGCCCGCCGGCCGGGTCGCGGCTGATGAGGAGCAGGGTGTCGTCACCCGCGATGGTGCCGAGGATGGCGTGGAGTTCGGCCTGGTCGATGGCCGACGCGAGGAACTGGGCGGCGCCCGGCGGGGTCCGCAGCACCACCAGGTTGGCGGAGGCCTCGGCGGAGATCAGCAGTTCGCCGGAGAGGCGGCGCATGCGCTCCTCCTTGGCGGACTCGCCGAGCGGCGCCTGCGGGGTGCGGAAGCCGCCCTCGCTGGGCACCGCGTAGATCAGCTCGCCGCCCGTGTTGCGGATCTTCACCGCGCCGAGCTCGTCGAGGTCGCGGCTGAGCGTCGCCTGGGTGACGCTCAGTCCGTCGTCCGCGAGGAGCTTGGCGAGCTGGCTCTGCGACCGCACCGGCTGCCGGTTGAGGATGTCGACGATCCTGCGGTGGCGTGCGGTGCGGGTCTGCGGAACGGACGGCCCTCCGTGCTCGTTCTCCTGCGCGTCGGTCATCGTCGTCTCATTCTCCGGTTCGTCCTTGCCCGTTCGCCTCGTCCAGGACCCCGGGCAGCGCCTGGAGGAAGGCGTCCGCCTCGGCGTCGGTGAGGACCAGCGGAGGCATGATCCGTACGACGTCGGGGGCGGGCGCGTTCACCAGGAGGCCGGCGTCCTGGGCCGCCTGCTGCACCTGGGGTGCGAGGGGCCCGGTGAGCACGATACCCAGCAGGAGGCCGGCACCACGGACGTGGGAGACCAGCGGGTGCCCCAGACCCTCGATTCCCTGGCGCAGCCGCTCCCCCACCGACTTCACGTGGTCGAGGGCGGCGTCGGCGGCGAGGGTGTCCAGGACGGCGAGTCCGGCGGCGCAGGCGACCGGGTTGCCGCCGAAGGTGGTGCCGTGGTGGCCGGGCGTGAAGAGCTCCGCGGCCTCGCCGAAGGCGACGGTCGCGCCGAGCGGGAGGCCGCCGCCGAGGCCCTTGGCGAGGGTCACGACGTCCGGCTCGACGCCCTCGTGGGCCTGGTGCTCGAACCAGTGGCCGCAGCGGCCGATGCCGGTCTGCACCTCGTCGAGGACGAGCAGGGTGCCGGTGGCGCGGGTGATCTCGCGGGCGGCCTTCAGGTAGCCGGCGGGCGGGACGACGACGCCGTTCTCGCCCTGGATGGGCTCGATGATGACGAAGGCGGTGTCCTCGGTGACCGCGGCCCGCAGCGCCTCCACGTCCCCGTACGGAACGTGGGTGACGTCGCCGGGGAGCGGCAGGAACGGGGTCTGCTTGCCGGGCTGGCCGGTGAGCGCCAGCGAGCCCATGGTGCGGCCGTGGAAGCCGCCGTCGGTGGCGACCATGTGGGAGCGGCCGGTGAGCCGGCCGATCTTGAACGCGGCCTCGTTGGCCTCGGCGCCCGAGTTGCAGAAGAAGACCTTGCCGGGCCGGCCGAAGAGGCTCAGGAGCCGCTCGGCGAGGGCGACGGGCGGTTCGGCGACGAAGAGGTTGGAGACGTGGCCGAGGGACGCGATCTGCTTGGACACGGCGTCGACGACCGCCGGGTGGGCGTGGCCGAGGGCGTTGACGGCGATGCCGCCGACGAAGTCGAGGTACTCCTTGCCGTCGGCGTCCCAGACCTTGGCGCCCTCGCCGCGGACGAGCGGCAGCCGGGGGGTGCCGTAGTTGTTCATGAGCGAGCCCTGCCACCGCTGGGTCAGCTCGGTGTTGCCGGTCATCGGTCCCCCTGTCCGTCCGGCACGACCATCGTGCCGATGCCCTCGTCGGTGAAGATCTCCAGCAGGATGGAGTGCTGGACGCGGCCGTCGATGACGCGGGCCGTGGTGACCCCGTTGCGTACGGCGTGCAGGCAGCCCTCCATCTTGGGGACCATGCCGCTGGAGAGGTCGGGCAGGAGCTTCTCCAGCTGGGTCGCGGTGAGCCTGCTGATGACCTCGTCGCTGTTGGGCCAGTCCTCGTAGAGGCCCTCGACGTCGGTCAGGACCATCAGGGTCTCGGCACCCAGCGCCGCAGCGAGTGCCGCAGCCGCCGTATCAGCATTGACGTTGTAGACGTGTCCGTCGTCCTGGGAGCGGGCGATGGAGGAGATGACCGGGATCCGGCCGTCCTCCAGGAGCGCCTCGATGGCTCCGGTCTCGATGGCGGTGATCTCGCCGACCCGGCCGATGTCGACCCGCTCGCCGTCGATGACCGGCTGGTGCTTGGTGGCGGTGATGGTGCGGGCGTCCTCGCCGGTCATGCCGACGGCGAAGGGGCCGTGCTGGTTGAGCAGTCCGACGAGCTCGCGCTGGACCTGGCCGGCGAGCACCATCCGTACGACGTCCATGGCCTCGGGGGTGGTGACCCGCAGGCCGGCCTTGAACTCGCTGACCAGGCCGGCCTGGTCGAGGGCGCGATTGATCTGCGGGCCGCCGCCGTGCACCACGACCGGCTTGAGGCCGGCGTGCCGCAGGAAGACGACGTCCTGGGCGAAGGCGGCCTTGAGGTCCTCGTCGATCATGGCGTTGCCGCCGAACTTGATGACGACGGTCTTGCCGTGGTGGCGAGTCAGCCAGGGCAGGGCCTCGATGAGGATCTGCGCCTTCGGGAGGGCGGTGTGCTTCCGCGCGGTGTTGCTCATGACGAGTACGCGCTGTTCTCGTGGACGTAGTCGGCGGTGAGGTCGTTCGCCCAGATGACGGCGGACTCGGTGCCGGCGGCCAGGTCGGCGGTGATGACGACCTCCCGGTAGCGCATGTCGACCAGGTCGCGGTCCTCGCCGACGGAGCCGTTCTTGCAGACCCAGACGCCGTTGATGGCGACGTTCAGCTCGTCGGGCTCGAAGGCGGCGGACGTGGTGCCGATGGCGGAGAGCACCCGGCCCCAGTTGGGGTCCTCGCCGTGGATGGCGCACTTGAGGAGGTTGTTGCGGGCGATGGAGCGGCCCACCTCGACGGCGTCGTCCTCGGTCGCGGCGTTGATCACCTCGATGCGGATGTCCTTGCTGGCGCCCTCGGCGTCGCCGATGAGCTGGCGGGCGAGGTCGTCGCAGACGGTCCGTACGGCCTCGGCGAACTCGTCCTGCCCGGGGGTGACTCCGGCGGCGCCGGAGGCGAGGAGGAGGACGGTGTCGTTCGTGGACATGCAGCCGTCGGAGTCGACCCGGTCGAAGGTGAGCCGGGTGGCGGTGCGCAGGGCGGCGTCGAGGCCCTTGGCGTCGACGTCGGCGTCGGTGGTGAGGACGACGAGCATGGTGGCGAGGCCGGGGGCGAGCATGCCGGCGCCCTTGGCCATGCCGCCGACGGTCCAGCCGTCCTGGGTGACGACCGCGGTCTTGTGGACGGTGTCGGTGGTCTTGATGGCGATGGCGGCCTTCTCGCCGCCGTGCTCGGAGAGTTCGGCGGCGGCCGTCTCGACGCCGGGGAGCAGCTTGTCCATGGGGAGCAGGACGCCGATGAGGCCGGTGGAGGCGACGGCGACCTCGCCGGCGCCGACTCCGAGGACGGCGGCGACCTTCTCGGCGGTGGCGTGGGTGTCCTGGAAGCCCTTGGGGCCGGTGCAGGCGTTGGCGCCGCCGGAGTTGAGGACGACGGCGGTCAGCTCGCCGTCGGCGAGGACCTGCTGGGACCAGAGGACCGGGGCGGCCTTGACGCGGTTGGAGGTGAAGACTCCCGCGGCGGCGCGGCGGGGCCCGGTGTTGACCACGAGGGCCAGGTCCGGGTTGCCGTTCGACTTGATCCCGGCCGCGATGCCCGCGGCCGTGAATCCCTTCGCTGCGGTGACGCTCATGGAGCGACTCCAATCGTGGAGAGTCCGGTGTCCTCGGGCAGCCCGAGGGCGATGTTCATGCTCTGCACCGCGCCGCCGGCGGTGCCCTTGGTGAGGTTGTCGATGGCGCTGATGGCGATGATCCGGTTCGCGTTGGCGTCGTACGCGACCTGCACCTGAACGGCGTTGGAACCGTAGACGGACGACGTCGCCGGCCACTGGCCCTCGGGCAGCAGGTGGACGAAGGGCTCGTCCGCGTAGGCCTTCTCGTAGGCGGTGCGTACGGACTCGGCGGTGACGCCGGGCTTCGCGGCGGCCGTGCAGGTGGCGAGGATGCCGCGGGGCATCGGGGCCAGGGTGGGCGTGAAGGAGACGGTGACCCGCTCCCCCGCCGGTCCGCTGAGGTTCTGGATCATCTCGGGCGTGTGGCGGTGGCCGCCGCCGACGCCGTACGGGGACATGCTGCCCATGACCTCGCTGCCGAGCAGGTGCGGCTTGAGGGCCTTGCCGGCACCGGAGGTGCCGGAGGCGGCGACGATCACGGCCTCGGGCTCGGCGAGACCGGCCGCGTACGCCGGGAAGAGGGCGAGCGAGACGGCGGTGGGGTAGCAGCCGGGGACCGCGACGCGCTTGGACCCCTCCAGGGCGGCGCGGGCACCCGGCAGTTCGGGGAGGCCGTAGGGCCAGGTCCCGGCGTGCGGGGAGCCGTAGTACGTCTCCCAGTCGGCCGGGTCCTTGAGGCGGAAGTCGGCGCCCATGTCGACGACGAGCACGTCGGGCCCGAGCTGCTCGGCGACGGCGGCGGACTGGCCGTGCGGCAGCGCGAGGAAGACCACGTCGTGTCCGGCGAGCTCCTCGGCGGTGGTGGGCGCGAGGACGCGGTCGGCGAGCGGGAGCAGGTGGGGCTGGAGGGCCCCGAGTCGCTGTCCGGCGTTGGAGTGGCCGGTCAGCGTCCCGATCTCCACGTGGGGGTGGGCGATGAGGAGACGCAGGAGCTCCCCACCCGCGTATCCGCTCGCACCCGCCACTGCTACTCGTACCGTCATCGAAACCCTCCTCATGGATGGCATGACTATACGTGTCGCCGAACTTTTATGCAACGACGTCGCGCTCTACGCGCCGGGCGCGCCGGCCCACACCTCCGGTGTACATCCGTTCCAAACCGGTCGCCCGCCACGGCACGGCCCGACATCCCCCGATCGGCGGCTTCCGGTGGCCCTGTCGACGGACGTGCCACAGGATCCGAACGTGGGCTCGGCGGCCGCGCCCCGTCAGGCGCACGAGGGCACCGCCGGACCGGGCGGGCATTCCCGCACTCCGGGCGGCCAGGAACCGGTCGCGAAACCCACCCTTTGCATGACCATGCGAGTTGATGCATACTCTTCCCATGTCCAAGGTCCTCACCTCCCTGCCCGCCGGCGAGCGCGTCGGCATCGCCTTCTCCGGCGGCCTCGACACGTCCGTCGCCGTCGCATGGATGCGCGACAAGGGCGCCATCCCCTGCACCTACACCGCCGACATCGGCCAGTACGACGAGCCCGACATCGCCTCGGTGCCCGGCCGCGCGAAGACCTACGGTGCCGAGATCGCGCGCCTGGTCGACTGCCGTGCCGCGCTGGTCGAGGAAGGCCTGGCCGCGCTCACCTGCGGCGCGTTCCACATCCGCTCGGGCGGCCGCGCCTACTTCAACACCACCCCGCTCGGCCGTGCCGTCACCGGCACCCTCCTCGTCCGGGCGATGCTCGAGGACAACGTCCAGATCTGGGGCGACGGCTCGACCTTCAAGGGCAACGACATCGAGCGGTTCTACCGCTACGGCCTGCTCGCCAACCCACACCTGCGGATCTACAAGCCCTGGCTGGACGCGGACTTCGTCACCGAGCTCGGCGGCCGCAAGGAGATGTCGGAGTGGCTGGTCGCCCACGACCTCCCCTACCGGGACAGCACCGAGAAGGCGTACTCCACCGACGCCAACATCTGGGGCGCCACGCACGAGGCGAAGACGCTGGAGCACCTGGACACGGGTGTCGAGACCGTCGACCCGATCATGGGCGTGAAGTTCTGGGACCCGTCGGTCGAGATCGCCACCGAGGACGTCACCATCGGCTTCGAGCAGGGCCGCCCGGTGTCGATCAACGGCAAGGAGTTCCACTCCGCCGTCGACCTGGTCATGGAGGCCAACGCCATCGGCGGCCGCCACGGCATGGGCATGTCCGACCAGATCGAGAACCGGATCATCGAGGCCAAGAGCCGCGGGATCTACGAGGCCCCCGGCATGGCGCTGCTGCACGCCGCGTACGAGCGCCTGGTCAACGCGATCCACAACGAGGACACCCTCGCCCAGTACCACAACGAGGGCCGCCGCCTCGGCCGGCTCATGTACGAGGGCCGGTGGCTGGACCCGCAGGCCCTCATGGTCCGCGAGTCGCTCCAGCGCTGGGTCGGCGCCGCCATCACCGGCGAGGTGACGCTGCGACTGCGGCGCGGCGAGGACTACTCGATCCTCGACACGACGGGCCCGGCGTTCAGCTACCACCCGGACAAGCTGTCCATGGAGCGCACCGAGGACTCGGCCTTCGGCCCGGTGGACCGGATCGGCCAGCTCACCATGCGCAACCTCGACATCGCCGACTCCCGCGCCAAGCTGGAGCAGTATGCGGGCCTCGGCCTGATCGGCACCGGCAGCCCCACCATCGGTGCCGCCCAGGCGGCCGCGACCGGGCTGATCGGCACCATGCCGCAGCTGCCCGAGGGCGGCGCCGAGGCCATCGCCTCCCGCGGCGAGGTCTCCGAGGACGAGGAGATGCTGGACCGGGCCGCGATGGAGTTCGGCACGGACTGACGCCCCGCCTGAGAGGCCGGTTCGACACCTTCGTGTCGGACCGGCCTTTTCCGTCTCCCCTGGCGCTGTCACATCCCGGCGGGTCCTCACGTCAACGCGGTGAGGGAACCGAAGAGGAGTGGGACGCCATGCACGACGACACGTTTCTGACCGCCCTGACCGGGCGGTTCGACGCCCACGAGGAACAGCTGCGGGCCGTCGCCCTGCGGATCACGGGGTCGCCGGAGGAGGCCGAGGAGGCGCTCGCGGCCGCGCGGGCGGGCCTCGGACGGGACGACGGCGCGACGGTACGGGCCTGGCTGACGGCGGCCGTGGGGCAGGCGTGCGTACGGGGCCTCCAGGGACGGGAAACGGAGGCGCGGTGGCGCGGCGGACCTGAGGGGGCCGGCCGGTCCTCGGGGTCTCTCCCGGACGGGGTCGACTCCCTGTGGCTGATGTCGCTCGTGATGCTGGAGAGGCTCGGGGACGAGGAGCGGCTCGCCTATGTCCTGCACGATCTGTTCGGGCTGCCCGCGCACGAGACCGCGCGGATCATCGGCTGCTCCGCCGATGCGGCCGCGCGGCTCGCCCGGCGGGCCCGGGAACGGATCCGGGGTGGCGGGGCGGCCCGTACCGAGGGCGAGCGGGGGCGGCAGCGCGCGGTGGTGGACCGGTTCCTGGCGGCCGCACGCGCGCGTGACGCCCGCGCGCTGGTGGCCGTCCTCGACCCGGACGTCGTCGCGTACTCCGAGGGCGGCCCGGTGCACGGGGTCGCGGCTGTCGCCGAGGCGGCCGCGGCCTTCGCGCGGTGCGCGGACGTGTCACGGGCCGCGCTGGTCGACGGGGCCGTCGGCGCGGTCGGGTTCGCCGCCGGCCGGCCCGTCTCGGCGGTCGCGGCCACGCTCCGCCGGGACCGGATCGTCACCGTGTCCCTGACCCTCGGCGAGGACCGGGTGCGCGCGCTCGACCTGGCCTTTCCCGACAGCTGAGGCACGGGGAACCCCGGTGAACGGGTCTGCAGAACCGGTCGACCGGACCCGTCACCCGGACGGGTCCGCAGAGCCGGTCGGCGGGACCGGTCGGCGGGACTAGTCCCCGCGCACCGCGCGCAGGACGACGAACTTCCGGTCGCTCGCGACGAGTTCGCTGTTGCCGAAGATCCGGCGGAGCGTCACGTGATAGCCGAGGTGCCGGTTGCCGATGACCCACAGCTCACCGCCGGGCCGCAGCGCGCGCCGCGCGTCCGCGAACATCCGGCGGGCGGTGCGGTCGGTGGTGGCCTGGTGGCTGTGGAACGGCGGGTTGTTGAGGACGAGGTCCACGGAACCGGCGGCGAGCTCGGTGAGCCCGTCGCCGACGAGGAACTCGGCCTTGCGGTCCGCGCCGAGGTGGGCGCGGAAGTTCTCCTCGGCCGAGGCGACCGCCGGGTACGACTCGTCGGCGAAGACCAGTTCCGCCTCGGGTTCGTGGAGGGCGATGGCGAGGCCGACCACGCCGTTGCCGCAGCCCAGGTCGGCGACCCGGGCCCGGCCGAGCCCGCCGGGCAGGTTCGCGAGGAAGAAGCGGGTGCCGATGTCGAGGCGGTCGGCGCAGAAGACCCCGGCGTGGTTGGTGACGGTCAGTCCGGGCAGGCCGGGCGCGGGGGTGTCCGCGGGGAGGCCGTAGCGGTACGGCCACGGGTTCGGCCCGGGGGTGGCGGCCGGGTCGGGGGTGGTGAAGATGAGCCGGGCCTTCTTCACCGCGAGCGAGGTGCGGGTGGGGCCGAGGATCCGCTCGAAGAGCTTGAGCGTGGAGGTGTGGATGTCCTTGACCATGCCGGCGCCGACGATCACCGTGCCCTCGTGCACGGCGGGTGCGAGCCGGTGCAGCTGGTCCTCCAGGAGCGCGAGGCTCTTGGGGACCCGGACGAGGAGGACGTCGATCCGCTCGGGCGGCGGGTCCTGGGTGGTGAGCAGCCGGACGGCGTCCGGGGCGGCTCCGGCGCGTGCGAGGTTGGCCCGGGTCGCCTGCTCGCCGAGGTACGAGTCGGTGATCTGGACGAGTTCGCGGGGTCCGGCGGCCTGCAGCGCGGTGACGAGGGCTCCCCAGCGGTCGCCGAGGACGGCGACGGCGCCGGAGAGGTCGGTCCCGGCCTCGGCGAGGTGCCCGAGGAGGTACTCGTCGGACGCGTCCCAGGCGCGCAGCTGCTCGCGCGGGTCCTCGGGGAAGCGGGTCAGCGTGAAGGCGCCCCATGACGTGCTCAAACGGTTCATCGTGCTCTCAGGCTAGCCGGTCCGGACCGCCGGTTCCCGCCGTCGGGGCGGGGCGGGGGCCCGGTGTCAGTGCGGGGCGGTGTCGAGGTGGAGGTGCCAGAGGCCTGGGCGGCCGGTGAGGGTGACGGTGGAGAGGGGGCGGACGTCCACGTTCCAGTAGGTGGCGGGTGGTGCCTTGAGGGCGTACACGAGGGCGGCCCGGACGACGGAGGGTTCGGCGACGGCGACGATGGAGCCGTCCTCGGCGGGGCGGGTGTCGAGCCAGTTCCCTATGCGGGTGATGAAGGCGAGGAGCGGTTCGCCGCCGTGCGGGGCCGAGCGGGCGTCGGTGAGCCAGGCGTCGACGGCGGCCGGTTCGAGGGCGGCGACCTCGGCGAGGGTCAGTCCGCGCCAGCGGCCCATGTCGCAGTCGCGGAGCGCGGGCTGGGCGAGCGGCGCGTAGCCGAGGGCGGTGCCGGTGGCGCGGCTGCGCGGGGTCGGGGAGCAGTAGCGCAGTTCGGCCGCGCCGAGCGGGATGAGGGCGGGCGCGGCCTGCTGCACCTCGTACCAGCCGGCCTCGTCCAGTGGCCGGTCGTCGTCGAAGCGTTCGGCGAGCAGGGAGGAGCTGCGTGCCGCCGTGACGAGCGTCACCCGAAGACCCATGGCCGCGATCGTGAGGCCGGTGGCGCCGCTGGTCAAGGGGTCATTCGGAGGGACCGGAGGGGGCCGGGCTCACTGCTGCCCGAGAGCCATCCACTTGTCCGGATTCTGAAGTGGCGTGAAACCCACCTTCTCGTACACGCCGTGCGCGTCGGCGGTGGCGAGCATGATGCGGCGCAGTCCGTACGGGGCGAGGTGGTCGCGGACGGCGGTGACGAGCGCGGTGCCGAGGCCGGTGCCGCGGGCCGGTCGGTCGACGTAGACGTCGCAGAGCCAGGCGAAGGTGGCGTAGTCGGTGACGACGCGTGCGTAGGCGCTCATCTCGCCGGTCTCGCGGTGGTAGGCGCCGAGGTTCAGCGAGCCCGCGATGGCGCTGTCCTGCTGTGCGCGAGGTCGGCCGAGGGCCCAGTAGGCGTCGGTGGAGAGCCAGTGGTGGACGCGGGCGGCGTCGATCCGGGCGGGGTCGGCTGAGATCTCGTACGCCCCGTGCATGACGGGGGTGCCGGTGGTGGCGCTGTCGCTCATGGGCGAAGGCTTCCAGGGGGCCGACGGGCTTGTCAGGTGAATTTGCCCCGGGCCAGGGACGGGGGCGTGCCGTGCGGGGTTCCGGCGCGGCACGCCCCCCGGGGTCAGCCGGTGAGCTCGTCCACCGCCGTCCGCAGGCGGCGTACGCCCTCGGCGATCTCCGTCGGGCCCGCGACACCCGCGAAACTCAGCCGGATGTGGCCGGCGGGGGGTTCGGCGCAGAAGTAGGGGCGGCCGGGGGCGGCGGTGACCCCGGCGCGCAGGCCGGCGGCGAGGAGGGAGGCCTCGGGGAGGGTGTCGGGGAGGCGCAGCCAGAGCTGGTAGCCGCCGGAGGGGATGTGCGGGAGGGCGAGTTCGGGGAGGTGGTGGGCGAGGGCGCCGGTCATGAGCTCGCGGCGGTTCCTGAGCTCCTGGGCGACGGCGCGGAGGTGGCGGGGCCAGGCCGGGGAGCCGACGAGTTCGAGCGCGGCCTCCTGGAGGGGCCGGGGGACGAAGAAGCTGTCGACGACCTGGATGGCGCGCAGCCGTTCCAGGACGGGTCCCCGGGCGGCGAGGGCGCCGACGCGGAGGCTCGCCGAGGTGATCTTGGTGAGCGAGCGGACGTGGACGACGACTCCGTCGGGGTCCTCGGCGGCGAGCGGTGCGGGGAGCGGACCCGCGTCCTCGTGGACGAGGCGGCGGGCGAAGTCGTCCTCGACGACGAAGGCCCCGGCGGCGCGGGCGATACGGACGACCTCCCGGCCGCGTTCGGGGCGCAGCACGGTCCCGGTCGGGTTCTGGAAGAGCGGCTGGCAGACGAAGACGCGGGCGCCGGTGGCGCGGAAGGCGGCTTCGAGGAGTTCGGGGCGCACTCCGTCGGCGTCGGTCGGCACGGGGACGGGGCGGAGTCCGGCGGCGCGGGCGACGGCGAGCATGCCCGGGTAGGTGGGCGACTCGACGAGGACGGGGGTGCCGGGCGGGGCGAGGGCGCGCAGGGCGGTGCTGATCGCGGACTGGCCGCCGGCGGTGATGAGGACCTCGGCCGCGGTGACGCTGCCGCCGATCTCGCGGGCGAACCATTCGCGCAGTTCGGGCAGGCCGTCGGTGGGGGGCCTGCCCCAGGCGCCGGGGCGGCGGCCGGCCCGGGCGAGGGCGGCGGCGAGGGCGCTCTCGGGCTGGAGGGAGGGGTGCAGGTAGCCGCCGTTGAACTCGATCACGCCGGGCGGGGGCGCGGAGAGGGTGACGAGGACGCCGGAGGCGTCGACGGCCCGGGGGACGAGTTCGGTGGCGCTGTCGGCGCTGAGGGCGACCTCCTGCCAGGAGGTGTCGCCCACGACCGGGGTGGGGGTGCGGGGTTCCGCGCGGAAGGCGCCGGCGCCGGGGCGGGTGACGACGAGCCCTTCGGCGGCGAGCTGCGCGAGGGCCCGGGTGACGGTGACCGGGGAGACGCGGTAGCGCTCGACGAGCGCCCGGCTCGATGGCAGCTTTCCGCCAGGAGAGTAGCGGTTCAGTTCCGCTCTCAGGGATTTCGCCAGTTCCGCGACACTGCTACGCTCATGCATGAGAACACAGGATAGCGCTACTACCCGGACCACGATAGCGGTCACCGCTACGGGAACCCCCGGAATCGGGTCCGCCGCCAAGGCCGCCGAGGCCGCCGGCACCACGGGCGCCCGCGCCGCCGCCGACCCCCGGACCCGCGGCACCCTGCTCGCCGGACTCGGCGTGATCTCCTTCTCCCTCACCTTCCCGTCCACCGTCTGGGGCCTGGAGAGCTTCGGCCCCTGGTCGCTGGTGGCCGTGCGCTCCACCCTCGCCGCGCTCATCGCCGGCGCCTTCCTGCTCGCGGGCCGGGTGCCGCTGCCCGAGCGCCGCCACTGGGCGGGCCTCGCGGTGGTCGCCTGCGGTGTCGTCATCGGCTTCCCGCTCCTGACCACCCTGGCCCTGCAGACCTCCACCACCTCGCACGCCGCCGTGGTCGTGGGCCTCCTGCCGCTCACCACCGCGACCCTCGCCGCCCTGCGGACCGGCCGCCGGCCGTCCCGTAGCTTCTGGATCGCGGCCGCCTCCGGCGCCGTGGTGGTGCTCGGCTTCACGCTCAAGGAGAGCGGCGGCTCCTTCTCCACGGGCGACCTGTACCTCTTCGGGGCGCTGCTCGTGTGCGCGGCCGGATACACCGAGGGCGGCCGGCTCGCCAGGCTCATGCCGGGCTGGCAGGTCATCGGCTGGGCCCTGGTCCTCTGCCTTCCGCTGATGGCGGTCGCCTCGGCCGTGACGCTGTCGATCGAGCCGGTGCGTCTGACCGCGCACGGCGTCATCGGCCTCGTGTGGGTCGCCGCCGGCTCCACCTTCTTCGGGCTGTACGTCTGGTACCGCGGGATGGCCGCGATCGGCATCCCCAAGGCCAGTCAGCTCCAGCTCGCCCAGCCGCTCCTCACCCTCTTCTGGTCGGTCTTCCTGCTCGGCGAGACCCTGCCGCCGGCCGCCCCGGTCGCCGCGGTGGCGGTCCTGGTCTGCATCGCGGTCACCCAGCGGGCGAAGAGCTGACGCGACGAATCCGGGCGGAACGGGTCACAATGGCAGACAGAGGCCCTGCGCAGTACGGGGCAGGACCGGCCCGGTCGCGAGGAGGTCAGCTCGATGCAGGCGAGCGTGGGTGACAAGCTGCTGGTACACGGCCGGACCGTGGGTCACCACGACCGCACGGCCAAGGTCCTTCAGGTACTGGGGGAGAACGGCAATCCCCCGTACCGCGTGAAGTTCGAGGACGACGGTCACGAGGCCCTGGTGTCGCCGGGCCCCGATTCCGTCGTACGCCACCGCCCGGAGGCGGGGGCCGGCTGAGTCACCGCTTCGGCGGACGGACCCTGGTCGGGTAGTGGTCGGCCACCACCGTGGTCATCGCCCCGATCGGGTCCGCGGCGACCTCCTTCGCGGAGAAGAAGCAGTGACCGCCGACCGAGGGGTACGGGGCGGCCAGGTCCAGATGGCGTGAGAGCTCCCGCGGGTCCTGCCAGGCGGCGGGCTGGGCGGGATCGCCCGCCTTGTAGAGCGCCTCGCCGAGGTAGAGCCCGACACCGGTGTCCCGGACCACCGCGTCCCACCAGGGCACCAGCTTGGCGTAGTCGGCGGCCGGCAGACCGATGTTCCAGTACAGCTGGGGCATCACGTAGTCGATCCAGCCCTCCCGGATCCACTTCCGGGTGTCGGCGTGGAGGTCGTCGTACGTCTGGACACCGGCGCGGGTGTCCGAGCCCTCCGGGTCGGTGGCGATGTTCCGCCAGACCCCGAAGGGGCTGATGCCGAAGGCCGTGTGGTTCCTGATCTCCTTGATCCGCGAGGACATCTCCGAGACGAGCAGGTCGGTGTTGTTCCGCCGCCAGGACGCCTTGTCGGGGAAGTCCCCGCCGTACCGCGCGTACGTCTCGTCGTCGGCGAAGACCTGCCCGGCCACCGGGTACGGATAGAAGTAGTCGTCCCAGTGCACGGCGTCGATCTCGTAGCGGCGCAGCGCGTCCAGCATCGCGTCCTGGACGAAGCTCCGGACCTCGGGCAGCCCCGGGTCGTAGTACAGCTTCCCGCCGTAGGGCAGTACCCATTCCGGGTGGATCCGCGCCGGGTGGGAGGCGACGAGCCTGCTCGGGTCCGTGTGGTTCGCCACGCGGTACGGGTTGAACCAGGCGTGCAGTTCGAGCCCCCGGGCGTGGGCCTCGTCGACGGCCGTGCCCAGCGGGTCCCAGCCGGGGTCCCGGCCCTGGGTGCCGGTGAGGTACTGCGCCCACGGCTCGTACGGCGAGGGCCACAGCGCGTCGGCGGTCGGCCGGACCTGGAGGACCACCGTGTTGAGCCGGCGCTCGACCGCCGTGTCCAGGTGGCGGAGGAGTTCGGCGCGCTGCTGCCCGGCGGTCAGCCCGGGGCGGGAGGGCCAGTCACGGTTGGCGACCGTCGCCAGCCACGTCCCGCGGAACTCCCTCTTTCGGTGGGGCCTTCTCCGTACCACCGGTGCGCCGTCGGCCGCCGGGGCCGCTGTCGTCCCCGTCACGGCGAGCGCCGCTCCGGCGGCGCCGGCCACGAACCCTCTTCTGCCGAAAGGCCGCACTTGTACCCCTCCTCTGTCGGATACGTCACACGCACCCGGACAGCATGCCCGGCTCAGACGATCGATCATCGGTTAATGAGCGGTAACGTCGTGGGGGTAGAGGCGGGCGCATCCGGAATCACACGGGCGCCCCGTCGACGGAGAAGAGCGAAAGGCACGAGGTGACGGACTCCATGGCCGACATTGAGCGCGTCGGAGTGGTGGGCTGCGGCCAGATGGGCGCAGGCATCGCAGAGGTGTGTGCCCGGAGCGGGCTCGACGTGAAGGTCGCCGAGACCACCGGCGAAGCGCTGGAGATCGGCCGCACACGGCTCTACAACTCGCTGTCGAAGGCCGCCGAGCGCGGCAAGATCAGCGAGGAGGAGCGGGACGCGACGCTCGCCCGTCTCAGCTTCACCACCGACCTGGGCGAGTTCGCCGACCGCGACCTCGTCATCGAGGCGGTCGTGGAGAACGAGCAGGTCAAGACCGAGATCTTCCAGGTCCTCGACCAGGTGATCACCCGGCCGGACGCCATCCTGGCCTCGAACACCTCCTCCATCCCGCTGGTGAAGCTGGCCGTGGCGACCTCCCGCCCCGACCAGGTCATCGGCATCCACTTCTTCAACCCGGCCCCCGTGCAGAAGCTCGTCGAGCTGATCCCGGCCCTCACCACCTCCGAGGGCACGATCAGCCGGGCGCAGGCCTTCGCGGAGAAGGTGCTCGGCAAGCACGCGATCCGCGCCCAGGACCGCTCCGGCTTCGTGGTGAACGCGCTGCTCGTGCCGTACCTGCTCTCGGCGATCCGGATGTTCGAGTCGGGCATCGCGAGCCGCGAGGACATCGACAACGGCATGGAGTTCGGCTGCGCCCACCCGATGGGCCCGCTGAAGCTCTCCGACCTGATCGGCCTGGACACGATCGCGTCGATCGCCGACTCGATGTACTCGGAGTTCAAGGAGCCGCTGTACGCCGCTCCCCCGCTGCTGCAGCGCATGGTGGACGCGGGCCGTCTCGGCCGCAAGACGGGCTCGGGCTTCTACCCGTACAACTGACCCGAGGTCCCCATCCAGACCCGGAGTCCGGCGTCCGACCCCTGACGCCGTCGCTCCGGCCGGACGGCCCGCACCCCCGCACAGGTACGGGCCGTCCGGCACATTCGCTCCCGCGTCTCAGCCGAGGCGCAGATGGTGGAGCATCAGCAGTCCCGCGGCCATGTTGGCGGCCGGGATCTCGCCCCGGCCGATCATCCCGGGGATCTCCTTCAGCGGGACCCACGCCCGCCGCGAGGACTCGAAGGCGTCCTCGGGCGGTCCCGTGTAGGTGGCCCCCTCCGCCCAGTAGAGGTGATGGCGGGCGTCGGTGAGGCCGTTCGAGGGTTCGACGGTGAGGAGATGGCGCAGCGGCCCCGGCCGCCAGCCGGTCTCCTCCTCCATCTCGCGGGCGGCGGCGGCCTCGATGTCCTCGCCGTCCTCGACGATGCCGGCGGCCAGTTCCCAGCCCCAGCTGTCGGTGATGAAGCGGTGGCGCCAGAGCATCAGGACTTCGTCGGCCTCGTTGACGGCCGTCGCGGCGGCGACCGGGCGGAGCCGGATCAGATAGTGGTCGAGGTGGCGGCCGTCGGGGAGTTCGACGTCCGCGAGGTTCACTCGGAACCAGCGATTCTCATAGACAGCGCGTTCGCTGAGTTTCGTCCACTGCACGTTCTTGCCACCTTCCGATCGGTCGGTGCTTGTTTGGTGGCAATATCGCAGCAGTTGGCGGCTCACAGTGGAACGCGCAGCGCCCCTTCGATGAGAGCGGCCGCCTCCCGGGCCTCCCCGGCGCCGCTCGCCAGGAGATCCCCCCGCACCTGCGTCAGCCGGTCCCGCAGCCGCCGCGACTCCATCCCCCGCGCCCGCTCCGTCATCTCCACCGCCGTACGCGCCGCCCCGTCGGCCTCCCCCTGCCGCAGCTCGACGCGGCACAGCATGGCGAGCCGGTGCACCCGGCCCCGGTCGTGCGAGGGCACCCCGACCGCCGCCGCCGCGTGCTCATGGGCCGCGTCGAGTTCACCCAGACCGAGGAGCGCCTCCGCCACCTGGACGTTGACGAACCCCGGCTGGACGTAGCCCGTCTCGACCGGCTCCTCCCCCGGCCTTATCCGCTCCGCCGCCGCCTCGGCCCGCCGGATGCACGCCAGCGCGGCCGCCCCGTCGCCCAGATGCGCGTACGCCTTCGCCTGCATCGCCGTCAGATCCGCTGCGAGCGCCGGGGTGATCTGCCGCCCCGCCGCCCGCAGCGCCGCCTCCGCGAACGCCACGGCCTGCCGGTACTCCCCCGTGAACAGCGACTGGTTGACGAGGAGCGCGATCACGTACGCGCCGAGCCCCCGGTCCCCGCTCGCCTTCGCGAGCCGCAGCGCCTGGTGGAAGTAGCGCTGGGCGAGACCGTGCGCGTCCGCGTCGTAGGCACAGATTCCGGCCACCGCGAGGAGCCCGCCGGTGGCCCGGTGCAGCTGCCGCCCCAGCGCGTCGCCGTACGCGCCCCTCAGCAGCGGCGCGGTCTGCGTGTTCAGGAAGCCGACGATCCGCGCCCGGGTCGCGATGCCCCCGGCCCGTCGGTACATCTGTTCGTAGTGTGACCGGGCCGCGGTCAGGACGGCGATGTCGGCCGCCGAGACGGTCGTCGGGCCCGTACGGGAGACGTCCACGTCCTCCGGCGGGTTCTCCCACTCCCACACCGGCATCACCGCCGGGGTGCCGGTCACCGCCGGGGCGGCCACGATGTGCGGCCGCTGCTGCTCGTCGGAGCGCCAGAGCGCCGCCGCCCGCTCGACGAAGCCGGACAGCGGCGACCCGGCGGCCGCCGCCGGGCCTCCCGGCACCCCGAGGCCGATGTCGTCCAGGGTCACCTGCCGGCGCAGCCGCACGGCGAGCACCTCGCAGATCAGGTCCGGCACCTGGCCGCGCGGCCGCTGGCCCTTCAACCAGCGGGCCACGGCGGTGTGTTCGTACCGCAGGGCGAGGCCCCTGGCCCGGCCCGCCCGGTTCACATGGGCGGCCAGGCCGGCGTTCGAGACGCCCGCCTCGTCGAGCAGGGCGTCGAGCAGGGTGTTGGGCTGCATGGCCGCTCCGATCGCTCGCATGGCCGCTCCGCTCGCTCGGTGAACTCAGCGTAGCGGTGGCCGAATTCATACGGGTCGAACCGAACGGAAGCCCCCCGTACCGGTGATTTCGCACGGGGTGTGAACGAAGTACCCGTTCTCCCGGCCCGCGTACTCTGCCACGCCCGCCCCGGCCCCGGTTGACTGTGCTTCTCGCCGCAAGGCGACGACCGGGCCGCCGGCTCCCCCTCGTACAGTGCGGCCGCCCGGTCCGCGTCGCCCGCCCCGCTGATCTGCCCGACACTCCGTGGCGGGGCGGGCGGCGCCGGCCCCGATCCCTTCCGCTCAGCAGTGGGAGGAGGGGGCGGGCCGGGGGCGGCGCAGCCCGGGTTCGGCGGGCTGCGCCGGCACCCGGACACGGTCGTTGCGCACGACGAGCAGCGCGATGTCGTCGGCGAGCCGGCCGCCCGTGTGGCGCAGCAGGGCCGCGTGGACCCGGCGGACCAGGGCGGCGGGCGCCTCGCCGGGCACCCCGGCCAGCGCGGCGTCGAGCGCGAAGAACCGGCCCCGGTGGTCCCGGGCCTCCTCCGCGCCGTCGGTGTGCAGGACCAGCGTCTCGCCGGGCAGCAGCCGGGCCGCCGTGTACGGCACGAGCACGGCGGGCAGCGGCAGCACCCCGAGCGGGGGCAGCGGGTCCCCGACCGGGAACCGCTCCGCCCGCCGTCCCAGACGGTACGGGCCGGGGTGGCCGCAGTTGAGGACGGCGAGCCGCCCGTCGGAGCGGACCTCCACGAGCAGCAGCGTGACGAACTCCTCCGCCGCCGGGTGTTCGGGCTCCGCCCCGGCCCTCGCCGGGTGCTCCTCCCGCCCCCGCTCCCGCAGATGACGCTCCAGAGCCCGCTCCAGACGCCGCAGCACCCCGGCCAGTTCGGGCTCGTCGTGCGCGGCCTCGCGGAAGCTGCCGAGCACGGCGACCACCGCGCCGAGCGCGGCGAGCCCGTGGCCCCGGACGTCCCCGATGACGATCCGCACCCCGTAGGGGGTGGCCACCGCCTCGTACAGGTCGCCGCCGACGGACGCGCCCCGGGAGGCGGACAACTGCCCGGCGGCCAGTGCGAGTCCGTCGAGACGGGCGGGCAGGGGGCGCAGCAGGACCCGCTGGGTGGCGGCCGCGACGGCCCGGACCCGGGCGAGCTCCCGCGCGAGCCCGCGCCGGACGCCGAGCACCAGGCCGAGTCCGACGCTGACGAAGACGACACTGGTGGCGATCCGTAGGGGCAGCCCCGGCTGCCGGGCCATGGGACAGCCGTACGTCCATGTGAGGGCCACGGCGCCCCACGTGGTGGGAAGAGCGAGCGGGGCCAGCCGGCGAAGCCGGGAGCCATCGGCGAGCAACGACCTGGTACGGATCATGCACGGCCCTTTCCGAGCCCCGACAGCGCCCGAAGGCCCTGCGGCCCACAGGTCCGCCCCTGTGGCCGCGTCGATTCTGCCGACCGCGCGGTCCGCCATGGAACAGCCCTCGGCGATCTCACCCGAAGGAGTGAGCGCCTCCGCCGCGCCGCCCTGCGCCAGGGCCGCGCCACGCGCACGGACGGCCGGATCCCGTGCGCGCGTGCGGACCGTGAACGGCGGAGGGCCGCCCCGGGGAGTCCCCGGGGCGGCCCTCCTGGTGGTGCCGCTGTGCGTCAGGCGCCGCGCAGGACGGCGCCGGTGCGCTCGGCGGCCAGGGCCACCGCGGCGTCACGGGCCGCGCTGGCCTCGTCGACGGTCAGGGTGCGGTCCGGGGCGCGGAACTTCAGCGCGTACGCCAGGGACTTGCTGCCCTCGCCGAGCTGGTCGCCGGTGTAGACGTCGAACAGCCGGATGGACTCCAGGAGTTCACCCGCGCCCTCGGTGAGGGCGGCCTCGACGTCGGCGGCCGGGACGCCGGAGGCGACGACCAGGGCGACGTCCTGGGTGGCGACCGGGAAGGAGGAGATCCGGGGGGCCTTCACAGGGCCCTCGTTCGCCTTCTCCAGGAGGTCCAGGTCGATCTCCATCGCGCAGGCGCGGGCCGGGAGGCCGAACGCCTTCACCACGCGCGGGTGGAGCTCGCCGGCGTGGCCGACGAGGACCTTCTCGCCGTCCACCTCGACGTGGAACGCGGCGCAGCGGCCCGGGTGCCAGGGTGCGTGCTGGTCGGCGCTGATGATCAGCTCGACCCCGGCCTCGGCGGCCACGGTCCGGCCGGCCTCGACCGCGTCCGCCCAGTCGGACGGACGGCCCTTGCCCCACCAGCCGGCCTGCTCGCGCGCACCGGCGAGGACGACGGCGGCGCGGCGCGGCTGCGCGGGCAGCACGGCGTTGACGCGGGCGATCTCCTCGTCGGAGGGGCGGCGGTCGACGCCCAGGCGGACGGCGACGCCCGGCTGGCCCTCGGTCGGCCGGAAGACCAGACCGGTCTCGAAGAGCGCCAGGTCGTGGCTGCCGCGGCTCTCGTTGCGGCGGAGCGCGCCGAGCAGGCCCGGGAGCAGCGTCGTACGGAGCGCGGGCTCCTCGTCGGAGAGCGGGTTGACCAGCTTCACGAGGCGGCGACGGTCGTCGTCCGCGTCGAGACCGAGCTGGTCGAGGACCTGCTCGCCGATGAACGGGTAGTTCGGCGCCTCGACGTAGCCGGCGCCGGCCAGCGCGCGGCCCACCCGGCGGTGGACGCGCTGGCGGTCGGTGAGCCCGCGGCCGGCCGGGGGCTTCGGCAGCGTGGAGGGCAGGTTCTCGTAGCCCTCCAGGCGGATGACCTCTTCGGCCAGGTCGTTCGGCACGTAGAGGTCGGGACGCCACGACGGGACGGTGACGACGAGCTCGTCCTGGCCGTAGACGTCGCAGCCGACCTCCTGGAGGCGCCGGACGACGATCTCGCGGCCGTAGTCGACACCCGCGACCTTGTCGGGGTGGTTCGCCGGCATGGTGAGGGTGTGCGGCGCGGAGGGGGCGGCGACCTCGGTGACGCCGGCCTCGGCGGTGCCGCCCGCGAGCAGCACGAGCAGGTCGACGCAGCGCTGCGCGGCAGCGGCGGCGGCCTGCGGGTCGACACCGCGCTCGTAGCGCTTGGACGCCTCGGAGCCCAGCTTGTGGCGGCGGGCCGTGCGGGCGATCGAGATCGCGTCGAAGTGCGCGGACTCGATGACGACCTCGGTGGTGCCGGTGACGATGCCGGTCTCCGGGTCGGTCACCGGGTCGGCGATCTCCGTGTGGGCGCCACCCATGACGCCCGCGAGGCCGATCGGTCCGCGGTTGTCGGTGATGACCAGGTCGCCGGTGTCGAGGACCCGCGCCTTGCCGTCGAGGGTGGTGAGCTTCTCGCCGGCGGCGGCGCGGCGGACCCCGATGGGGCCGTCGATCCGCGTGCGGTCGTAGGCGTGCAGCGGCTGGCCGAGCTCGAGCATCACGTAGTTGGAGATGTCGACGGTCAGCGAGATCGGGCGCATGCCGGCCTTCTGCAGGCGGCGCTGCAGCCAGATCGGGCTGCGGGCCTCGGGGTCGAGGCCGACGACCGTACGGGCGGTGAAGCGGTCGCAGCCGATCGGGTCGGCGATCTGGACCGGGTAGCCGTACGAGTTCGGCGCGGGCACGTCGAGGAGCGCCGGGTCGCGCAGCGGCAGGCCGTAGGCGGTGGCGGTCTCGCGGGCGACGCCGCGCATCGAGAGGCAGTAGCCGCGGTCCGGGGTGACGGCGATGTCGAGGACCTCGTCGAACAGCTCCAGGAGGACCGTGGCGTCGGTGCCGACCTCGTGCTCCGGCGGCAGCACGATGATGCCGTGCGTGCCGTCGTCGCCCATGCCGAGCTCGTCGCCGGAGCAGATCATGCCCCGGGAGACGCGGCCGTACGTCTTGCGCTCGGCGATCTGGAAGTCACCGGGGAGCACGGCGCCGGGCAGGGCCACGACGACCTTGTCGCCCTCGGCGAAGTTCCGGGCGCCGCAGATGATCTCCTGGGGCTCGCCGGTGCCGTTGGCCTGGCCGACGTCGACGGTGCAGAAGCGGATGGGCTTCTTGAACTCCGTCAGCTCCTCGATGGTGAGGACCCTGCCGACCACCAGCGGGCCGGTCAGGCCGGCGCCGAGCTGCTCGACGGTCTCGACCTCGAGGCCTGCCGAAATGAGCTTGGCCTGGACGTCGCGGCCGGTAACCGTCGCCGGCAGGTCGACGTACTCCCGCAGCCAAGAAAGCGGGACCCGCATCAGATCTCCATCCCGAACGGCCGGGTGAACCGGACGTCACCCTCGACCATGTCTCGCATGTCTTCCACGTTGTGGCGGAACATCAGCATTCGCTCGATGCCGAACCCGAAGGCGAATCCGCTGTACTTCTCGGGGTCCACACCGGTGGCGACGAGCACCTTCGGGTTGACCATGCCGCAGCCGCCGAGCTCGATCCAGCCCTCGCTGCCGCAGGTGCGGCAGGGACGGTCCGGGTTGCCGACGGACTCGCCGCGGCAGACGTAGCAGAGCATGTCCATCTCTGCGGACGGCTCGGTGAAGGGGAAGAAGTTCGGCCGCAGCCGGGTCTTCATGTCCGGGCCGAAGAGCGCCTGGACCATGTGGTCGAGGGTGCCCTTGAGGTCGGCCATGGTCAGGCCCTCGTCGACGGCGAGCAGCTCGATCTGGTGGAAGACCGGGGTGTGCGTGGCGTCGAGCTCGTCGGTGCGGTAGACGCGGCCGGGGCACACCACGTAGACCGGGGGCTCCCGGTCGATGAGGGTGCGGGCCTGGACCGGCGAGGTGTGCGTACGGAGCACGACGCCGGACTCGTCGCCCGTGGTCCCTTCAGGGCCCTGGACGAAGAACGTGTCCTGCATCTGCCGGGCCGGGTGGTCCGGGACGAAGTTGAGGGCGTCGAAGTTGAACCACTCCGCCTCCACCTCGGGGCCCTCGGCGATCTCGTACCCCATGGCGACGAAGACGTCGGCGACCCGCTCCATGAGCGTGGTCAGCGGGTGCCGGGCGCCGGCCGGGACGCGGTCGTACGGCAGGGTGACGTCGACGGCCTCCTCCACCAGGACGCGGGCGTCGCGCTCGGCCTCCAGCTCGGTCTGCCGGGCGGCGAGCGCCTTGGAGACGATGCCGCGGGCCTGGCCCACGACCTTTCCGGCGGCGGCCTTGGCCTGCGGGGGCAGGGCGCCGATCTCCCGGTTGGCGAGCGCCAGCGGCGAGGTGCCACCGGTGTGCGCGGTCTTCGCATGCGCGAGCGCGTCGAGGTCGCCTGCGGCCGCGAAGGCGGCGAGCGCCTCGTCCCGCATGCGCTCGATCTCTTCCGGTTTCAAGGCCTCGACCTCGACCGGGTCGTACGACTTATTCGGTGCCGACATCTCTTCCCGTGCTTCCGTTGGCTGGCTGGGCGGCCCCGCTCGACGTCAAGGGCGCAAACGTGCCAAAGGACGAGTCTAACGGGGCGCGGGGACGCGAATGAGCCCGTGGGCAGGCCGCGCGGCCACTGATCTCGTACGGTCTCGGCTGCCGAGACGTCAGAGGAGGTGGGCCGGGGTGCCGACGGGCAGGATAAATCGGAACTCGGCCCCGCCACGGGGGCCCCGTCCGACGGTGATCGTGCCGCCGTGGGCCTCGACGACGCCCTTGACGATGTAGAGGCCGAGGCCGGTGCCGCCGCGCTTGCTGCCCCGCCAGAAGCGGGTGAAGACGCGGCTCATCGACGCTTCGGGGATGCCGGGTCCCTCGTCGCTCACGGTGACCTCCGTCCCCTCTTCTCCGTCGTCGCCCAGCGTGGTGGGCGCCACCTCGATGGTGACGGTTCCCTCGCCGTGGCGCACCGCATTTTCCAGGAGGTTCCCGAGGATCTGGTCGATCTTGTCGGGGTCCGCCCAGAGCGCGGGCAGCTGCGGCCTGATCCGTACGAAGAAACGGTCCGGGGACTGGCCGGCGGTCGTGTGCACCTGGATGTGCCGGCCGACGGCGGCGGCGAGGTCGACGGGCTGGCGGCGCACTTCGAGGCGGCCGGAGTCGATCCGGGAGATGTCGAGGAGTTCGGCGATGAGCCGCTTGATGCGGCCGGCGTCGGCGTCGACGGTCTCCAGCATGAGCCGCTTCTGCTCGTCGTTGAACCGCTCCCACTTGTCGAGGAGGGTGGCGGTGAAGCCCTTCACGGAGGTGAGCGGGGAGCGCAGTTCGTGCGCGACGGTGGCGATGAGCTCGGCGTGGCTGCGCTCGGTGCGGCGGCGCGCCTCGGTGCCGCGCAGGGAGACCACGACGCGCTGGACGGGTCCGGTGGGGTGCTCGCGGACGTACCGGGCGGAGACGAGGACCTCGCGGCCGCCGGGGAGCAGCAGGTTGCGCTCGGGCTGGCCGCGGCGGGTGGCGAGTCCGCCGTACGGATCGGTCAGCGCCCACCAGCGGCGTCCCTTGAGGTCCTCCAGGGGCAGCGCCTCGTCGAGGGGGAGGCCGAGGGCCCGGTCGCCGGGGACGGCGGTGATGCGGCCGGCGGCGGCGTTGAAGCAGACGACGCGACCGGTCTCGTCGGCGATGACGAGACCGTCGGGCAGGTCGTCGGGGTCGACCCCGGCGAAGCCGACGGGCTCGGCGGGACCGGGCGCGCCGGCGGGGCCCGGCGGGCTCGTGGGTCCGGCCGGTGCGATCCCGGGCTCGGGCGCCTCCCGGGCGGGCGGCTGAGCGCCGGGTCCCGGCTGTTCTGGGGCGGGCGGCGCGGCGCCGGGTCCCGGCTGTTCCGGGGCGTGCGCCGGGGCGCTCCGTGCCTGTGCGGGACTGTCCGTGCCGACCGTCATCCCCGTACCCCACCCCTCCGTGCAGTGCAGTGGGCCCCGAGTGCGTCACTCTACTGGGCCGGGAGGGCGGAATGGACCCCTCAGGCGGAGGTTCGGGGGCGCTGGGCGCGCGCGGAGGCGTACAGGCAGACCGCGGCGGCGGTGGCGAGGTTGAGGCTCTCGGCCTTGCCGTGGATGGGGACGCGGACGACGGCGTCGGCGAGCGCCCGGGTCTCCTCGGGCAGTCCCCAGGCCTCGTTGCCGAAGATCCAGGCGGTGGGCCCGCCCATGGTTCCGGCGTCGAGCTCGTCGTCGAGGTCGTCCTGTCCGGCCCCGTCGGCGGCGAGGATCCGTACGCCCGCGCTCTTGAGTCCGGCGACGGCCTGCTCGACGGGGACGCCGACGGCCACCGGGAGGTGGAAGAGGGAGCCGACGGAGGCGCGGACGGACTTGGGGTTGTAGAGGTCGACGGAGGCGTCGGTGAGGACGACGGCGTCGGCGCCGGCCGCGTCGGCGCAGCGCAGCACGGTGCCGGCGTTCCCGGGGTCGCGGACGTGCGCGAGGACGGCGACCAGCTTGGGCCGGGCGGCGATGATGTCCTCGAACGGCGAGTCGAGGAAGCGGCAGACGCCGACGAGGCCCTGCGGGGTGACGGTCTGGGAGACCTCGGCGAGGACGGCGTCGGAGGCGAAGTGGACGCGGGCGCCGGCGGCGCGGGCCGCGTCGACGATGGCGGTGTAGCGCTCGGCGGCTTCGACGGTGGTGAACAGCTCGACGAGGGTGGGCTCGCCACCGGAGCCGCGGTGCTCGACGGCCTCGCGGACGGCCTGCGGGCCCTCGGCGATGAAGAGGCGGTCCTTGCCCCGGAAGTTGCGCTTGGCGAGCCGCCGGGCGGCGACGACGCGCGGGGAACGCGGGGAGATCAGCTCGGGGGTGACCATGAGGTGCGGCGGTTCTCTCTTCGGGGCCGGGTGGCTTCGGGATCCGTGGCTTCGGTGAGCGGGGCGGCGGCTTCGGGCCTGTCGGGCCCGGTTCCACCGAACACCTTCCAGGGGGCAGACGCACCCGGACCCGCAGGCGCGAGGCCTGCGGGTCCGGGCAGAAGTACTGCGGCCTGGAAGATCAGGCGGCGACCTTCGGGGCGTTGACGTCGGCCGGGAGGGCCTTCTGCGCGACCTCGACCAGCGCGGCGAACGCGTTGATGTCGTTGACGGCCAGCTCGGCGAGGATCTTGCGGTCCACCTCGATGTTGGCGGCCTTCAGACCCTGGATGAGGCGGTTGTACGTCATGCCGTTCTGGCGGGCAGCGGCGTTGATGCGCTGGATCCACAGCTGACGGAAGTCGCCCTTGCGCTTCTTGCGGTCGTTGTAGTTGTAGACCAGCGAGTGGGTGACCTGCTCCTTGGCCTTGCGGTACAGGCGCGAACGCTGACCGCGGTAGCCGGAGGCCGCCTCGAGAATCGCCCGGCGCTTCTTGTGGGCGTTGACTGCCCGCTTGACGCGTGCCACTTGTTAACTCCTTGTAGCGGGGTCGTGGTTGGATTCACACGACCCGAAAAACGAATGGGTCCCGGACTTGGCCGGAAGCCCCCGTCACCGAGGGCGGGTGATCAGATCAGATGCCCAGCATCTTCTTGATCTTGGCCGCGTCGCCCGGGGCCATCTCGGCGTTGCCGGTGAGGCGACGCGTCAGCTTGGACGACTTGTGCTCGAGCAGGTGGCGCTTGCCGGCGCGCTCGCGCAGGATCTTGCCGGAGCCGGTGACCTTGAAGCGCTTCTTGGCACCGGAGTGCGTCTTGTTCTTCGGCATCGCGCCGTATCTCCTCGTCAGTGGCGCTCCCCCCGGTGCGGGCACCGGACAAGCGGGAGCGTCAGTTCTTCGTGTGGTGGTTCCGGGCGGGGCCCCGGGCTGCCTGGATGGCAGCCCGTCGGGTCACGCCTCGGGGGTCTCGGCCGGAGCCTCGGCCTCGGCCTCGACGACCGGAGCCTCGAGCTCGGCCTCGCCGGCCGGAGCCTCGGACGTCTCCTCAGCGGTGACACCCTGACGCTCGGCCTTGCGTGCGGCCTGCGCCTCACGCGCCTCGGCCATGGCCTCGGTCTTCTTCTTGTGCGGGCCGAGAACCATGATCATGTTCCGGCCGTCCTGCTTCGGGTTGGACTCGATGAAGCCAAGCTCCTCGACGTCCGACGCCAGCCGCTGCAGCAGCCGGAATCCAAGCTCGGGGCGGGACTGCTCACGACCACGGAACATGATCGTGATCTTGACCTTGTCACCCTGCTTGAGGAACCGGACGACGTGACCCTTCTTGGTGTCGTAGTCGTGCGGGTCGATCTTCGGCCGGAGCTTCATCTCCTTGATGACCGTGTGCGCCTGGTTCTTGCGCGCCTCACGGGCCTTCATGGCCGACTCGTACTTGAACTTCCCGTAGTCCATGAGCTTGCACACGGGCGGACGGGCGTTCGCCGCGACCTCGACCAGGTCGAGGTCGTACTCCTGTGCGAGCTCCAGGGCCTTGGCAAGCGGAACAATCCCGACCTGCTCGCCGCTGGGTCCGACAAGTCGCACCTCGGGAACGCGAATCCTGTCGTTGATGCGGGGCTCGGCGCTGATGGATCCTCCTCGGTAGCACCACGCGACCGCCTGGCGGACGGACGCGCAACGTCTGTTTTTTCTGAAGACCAACCGAGCCGGTACATGAAAAATGCCCCGGACGGGACACAGGCGGGGCTCCGCGGAAATACCGGAGCACCGCCGCGGTCAACCGCGGGGCGCACTTCGGGCGGCTCCATCGTCCGTACGGAACGATGGGCGCCACCTGACCGGTGACCCGCCACCCGTGAGGGTGGTCAGGTGGGAGTACGGAGCCTCCACTTGTGGGCCGGGCACGCAGGTGTCCAGCCGGTCGTTACACAAGGTTAGCAGGACCCGGCGGTCGGCGCGAACCGTACGTCCGCTTATCGTGTGGGCATGAGCGAGACGCCCCAGAACGAGTCCACGGACACCCCCGACTTCGAGAGCATGACCCGCGACATCGCGGAGGTCCCGGCGGTCGAGGTGATCGTGACCGTCGCCGTCAACCTGATGAGCGCCGCCGCCGTGAAGCTCGGGCTCACCGAGGAGGGCGAGAAGCACAAGGACCTCGACGAGGCCCGGAAGCTGATCCACGCGCTCGCGGGCCTCCTGGACGCCGGCGCGACGGAGGTCTCCTCCTTCCACGCGGCTCCCCTGCGGGACGGCCTGAAGTCCCTCCAGCTCGCCTTCCGCGAGGCCTCCCTGATCCCGGACGAGCCGGGCCAGGGACCGGGCGAGAAGTACACCGGACCGGTGTACGGCTAGAAGCCTCTTTAGTTCTTTACGTAGAAGGGCTCGCCCGGAGGCGTGGCCGAGGCCGGCAGGAGTGCCAGGTCGAGGCCCCGCACCAGGCGGGCCCTCAGTGTTTCGTCGGCGGCCAGGGCGCGGGCCACGCGCTGGGCGGCCTCCGCCGGGGAGGCGTCCGCGGCGAGGACCAGGGCGAGGGTGCCGTCGGCGGTGCCGGGCCCCAGGTGGGCGCGGAGCACCGCGGGCTCGGCGGCCACGGCGGCGCGGACCGCTTCCCGTACGGCCGGGTCGTCGAGCGGGTCGGTGCTGGAGCGGCCCTCGGCGAGGGCGAGCAGGGCGGCGCCGGTCACCTGGTACGGCACGGGCCCGGCCATGTCGAGGACCAGGGTGTCGGCCTTCTCGTGGACGAGGGCGGCGAGGGCCTGGTGGGTCGGGACGGCGACGGGCCTGGCCTGCGGGTCCCACAAGGCGAGCGCGGCGGTCGAGGTGAACGCCGGAAGGGCCCGCCGGTCGCCGGCCGTGAGGGTGGGGACGGCCATGTCGCTGGTCTTCTCCTGCTTGAGGCCGGTCTCGGGGTCGATCTCGACCTCGCCGAGGACGGCGACCACGGGGACGAGCAGCCGGGCGCCCTTGAGCGCCTCCAGGACCGGGCCGTGGGCGGTTCTGTCCTCCGCCCAGGCCGCGAGGGCCGCGGCGAGCCGCGGGTCGGCGGTGCCGTCGTCTTCGGAGAAACCGGGGTCAGGGATGTTCTTGAGCGCCACGCACCGAGCCTAACCGCCCGGTCCGGTCCGCCTGCTAGGAGGTCCGGTGGGCGCGGCGGAGTATCACCGCGGTGAGGAGCAGCAGGGCGCCGAGTCCGCCGGCGACGGGGGCGAGCAGGCCGAAGGGGCGGCTCTCCTCGGCGGCGGGGAGGGGGCCTGGCCCGAAGTAGCGGCCCTGGTATCCGGAGGCGACGGACTTGGGGTCGCCGGCCTTGATCCGGCTGCCGGCGGCGATCGCGGCGGCCGGGTCGACCGTCCCGTACCCCTTGGCGTCGCTGCGGCCGCCCTTCGGCCGGTTGCGGGCGGTGTCGACGAGCAGCCGCTTGATCTGGGCCGGGGTGAGGTCGGGGTGGGCGGAGCGGACGAGGGCGACGGCCCCGGAGACGAACGCGGCGGCGGCGCTGGTGCCCCAGCCCTCGTAGTAGCGGTGGTCGGGGTCGGCGATGACGATGTCGTCGCCGGGGGCGCTGACGGTGGCGTACCAGCGGCGGGTGGAGAAGGCGGCGTGGGTGCCGTAGCGGTCGACGGCGGCGGCGGCGATGACGCCGGGGTAGGCGGCGGGGTAGGAGATGTGGTCGCCCTTCTCGCCTCCGTTGCCGGCGGAGGCGACGACGGAGACGCCCCGGGCGAGGGCGTACTGGACGGCGGCGTCCTCGCCGGCGTCGGGGTGGGCGGACTTGGAGTCGTCGCCGAGGGAGAGGTTGATGACGTCGGCGCCGTGGTCGGCGGCCCAGCGGATGCCCTCGGCGAGGGCCGTGCCGCGGGTCTTGCGGGCCTTGTCGCGGGCCTTGTCGGTGGACTCCAGGATGACCCGCACGGGCAGGATCCGGACGTCGGGGGCGACGCCGAGGACGCCGTCCTCGGCGCCGGGGCCGTGGCCGTGCCCGGCGATGATGCCGGCCATGGCGGTGCCGTGGCGGGCCCAGGCGCGGTCGCCCTTCGAGGCGCCGAAGCCGACGAGGTCGCGTCCGGCGAGGACCGAACCCGCGAGGTCCGGGTGGTCGGCGTCGACGCCGGTGTCGAGGACGGCGACGGTGATGCCCCGGCCCTTGGTGGTGCGCCAGGCCTCCGTGGTGTGCAGGGCTTCGAGGCCCCACTGGCGGGCCCGGATGGTGTCGGCGTGCGCGGGGGCGGTGGTGGCGGGCAGCACGGAGAACGCGGCGGCGAGCAGGGCGACCGCGCCGCCGCGGGCCCGGCGGCGGTGGGTGGGTCGGATCACCGGGCGTTCTCCTTGGCGGCCGTGGTGGCGGCCGTGCGCAGCAGTCGTACGAGGCGTTCGGTGATGCCCTTGGCCTCGTGGCCGAGGCCGGACTGGGCGGTGGCGTCGGTACGGTTCGCGGTCATGGCCCGGTCGGCGGGCACGGGGCCGCCGTCGACGGTCCGGCCGTCGGCGAAGCCGGAGACGGCGGTGACGACGACGGGGAGGTCGGCGGGGGCGTTCAGCCACCAGGCGGCGCGCTGCGGGGCGCGGAAGCGGGCGGCGACGGTGCCGGGGCCGGCGAGGGCCGGAGGGACGTCGGCGCCGAGGCGGGTGGTGAGGTCCTGGCCCAGGGTGCGCTGGTCGGACGCATCGGCCCGGGTGAAGACGAGCCCGACGGTGATCACGCTGCTGGCGGTGGCGTCGGTGTACGTGGCGCGCAGGACGCGCGCGCAGCCGAGCGGCTCGACGGTGGCGAGGAGGCCCTTGGCGAGGACGGCGGGGGTGCAGTCGGCGTCGGGGGCGACGACGATCCGGGTCCAGGTGCGGTCGGCACCGCCGGGGCCGGCGCCGGGGCCGGTCAGGGTGCGGGGGAAGAGGGTGTCGACGGGGGCGTCGTGCCAGAGGTCCTTCGCCTCCGCGTACCCGACGGGTTCGACGGGCTTCCCGGGCTCGGCCGCGGCCAGCCACACCCCGGCGAGCGCACCGCCGATGAGCCCGAACCCGAGCACGGCACAGACGGCGACGGCGACGGTCCGCCCGACCCGCCGCTCCCGCACGACCCGCAGCCGCGCGGTGACCTCGACGGGCATCTCGACGGACACCTCGGGCGGGAGCGCGCCGGGGCCTCGGTAGGGGGGCGCGGGGACGGTCAGGGACCCGGCCGCCGGGGCGGGCCGGGCAGGACCGGCGGGGGCGGGCACGGGCTGGGGCCCGGACGGGGCGACTCCGGGCCGGGGCCCCACCCCGGTCGCCGCGAGGCGGCCCGGGCCGGGCGTCGGACGGGTGGAGGCGCCCATCGGTCCGGCGGGGGCCGTGGAAGGCACGGGCGGGGCAGCCGCCGGGTGTCGGGGAGCGGTCGTCGTGCCGGCGGGGGCCGTCGTCGGGCGGGGCGGCGTGGCCGGGGGGACGGCTGCGGGGCGGGGGGCCGTGGCCGCCGGGGGGATTCTGCGGAGGCGGGTCGTGGTCTCCGTTGCCGGGGGGTCCGTCGGGAGCAGGGCTTCCGTGATGCGGGACGGTGTGGGCTCGCCGGTCATCCCCGTTCCCCCGCTCGTGTCGACAATGCCCGTCACTCTACGGGCTGTTCCCCCGCGCACGGGAACCCAGGGGCTACCCACCCGTAAACCCGTCTGGCAAGCTCGGGCCATGACTCCCCGTGCCGCCGACCGGGCTCGTTACGACCGGGCCACCGCTCATCTCGACGCGCCCGTGGCGATCGTCGACCTGGAGGCCTTCGACGCGAACGCGGCGGACCTCGTGCGCCGGGCCGGGGGCAAGCCGATCCGGGTGGCGAGCAAGTCCGTGCGGTGCCGGGCGCTGCTGGAGCGGGTGCTGGCGCGGGACGGGTTCGCCGGGATCATGTCGTTCACGCTGGACGAGTCGTTGTGGCTGGCCCGTGCCGGATTCGAGGACGTGCTGCTCGCGTATCCGTCGGCGGACCGGTCCGGGTTCGGGGAGCTCGCGCGGGATCCGAAGCTCGCCGCCGCGGTGACCGTCATGGTGGACGACGTGGCGCAGCTCGATCTGATCGACGCCGCCCGCGCGGGCGGGACGGAGGAGGTGCGGGTCTGTCTGGAGCTGGACACGGCGCTGCACCTGTTCGGGGGGCGGATACGGGTCGGGGCCCGGCGTTCCCCGCTCCGGACGCCCGCCGACCTGGCCGAGCTGGCCCGGTCCGTGGTGCGGCGGCCCGGTTTCCGGCTCGTCGGGATCATGGCGTACGAGGGGCATGTCGCCGGGGTCGGGGACTCGGTCGCGGGCCGGCCGCTGCGTTCGCGGGCGATCCGGCTGATGCAGTCCGCCGCCCGCAAGGAGCTCGCGGAGCGCAGGGCGGCCGTGGTGCGGGCCGTCCGGGCGGTGGCGCCGGACCTGGAGTTCGTGAACGGCGGCGGCACCGGCAGCGTGCAGCACACGGCCGCCGAGGACGCGGTGACCGAGATCGCGGCGGGTTCGGGCCTTTTCGTGCCGCGCCTCTTCGACGACTACACGTCCTTCTCGGGCCGCCCCGCCGCGCTCTTCGCGCAGCCGGTGGTCCGCCGCCCCGGTGTGGGCGTGGTGACGGTGCTCGGCGGCGGCTACCCGGCGTCGGGTGTCGCGGGCCCGGACCGGCTGCCCGTCCCGTACCTGCCGGAGGGGCTGCGGTACGACGCCCAGGAGGGTCCGGGCGAGGTGCAGACCCCGCTGCTCGGCTCCCCCGCCGACGACCTGCGGATCGGCGACAAGGTCTGGTTCCGGCACGCGAAGGCCGGGGAGCTGTGCGAGCGGTTCGAGAGCCTGCACCTGGTCGAGGGCGATCGCGTGACGGCGACCGTGCCCACGTACCGGGGTGAGGGGATGACCTTCCTCTAGCCTCTAGTACACGGAGTCGAGCTGGTCCGGGACCACCGTGCCGTCCGTGCGGCGGACCGGGGCCGGCGTGCCGTCGCTCGCCGTGTAGCCGGTCGTGGCGCAGGGGTACGGGGTCGTCTTCCGCTTCTTCGGCTCGATGAACATGGGGTTGACGAGCCAGCGCCCGTCGCCGTTCTCGTAGGCCCGGCACATGAGTTCGTTCTTGTTGCGGTTGAGGACCAGGCGCAGTCCGGTGGCGTCCCGCAGGAAGGAGACGTCGGTGTCGGAGTCGCCGGCGGCGAGGACCTGGCGGCGGGCGGCGGGCTGGACGCGCTCGGCGGCGGGGCCGTGGACGCCGAGGATCTCCTGGTTGATCCAGCAGCGCTTGCCGTCGATGTAGGTGATCATCGCGTCCTCGCCGTCGCGGACGGTGCCGCAGCCCTTGAGGTGGCTGGTGAGGCGGCCGTGGTCGGTGGTGTTGCGGATGCCGACCGCGTGGGAGGGGTCGACGCCGGCGCCCTTCGCCCAGACGTCGACGACGGGTTCGGGTGAGGCGGAGACGATCCAGACGTCGAAGCCGCCGTCCTTGAGGGCGCGGATGAGGTCCCGCTGCTGGTCGTAGTAGCGGACCCAGCCGGTGACCTGCGCGCTGCCGACCCGCTGGGTCGCGCCCTGCGGGGCGGCGAGGTTCTCGGCGCGGGCGGCGGCCGCGAAGGAGGCGGCCTGGCGGGTGGTCCAGCCGTGCAGGAGCTGGGCGAGCCAGGCGTACTGGGGCTCCATGCGGCGGTGGTCGTAGCCGGCGAAGGCCGTCGCGCCGGCGGTCGTGGTGCCGTTCCCGTACACGGAGAGGAGTTCGTCGGCGCAGCGCGTGCCGGTGGCCGTGGGGAGGGTGCGGACGCCGGTGGGGCAGGCCGCGCGGAGGAACGCGGCGGCCCCCGGAGCACGACGGTTGGTGTTGGACCAGTCGCCATGCTCCGGGGACCGAATGCTCTCGTTGCGCAGGAGCCATTGGAGCTCTCTCCCGGATGAATCCAGGAGACTCCCTCCTCCCTCACGGGGGCGGGTTTGACGGCGCTTATGTCCGTCCGGCGACGATCCTCCCGACCGCCGGAGCAAGTACGAGACCCGCTCGGGTTGTTGGGGGTTTGGTTGTCACCCCCGACATGGCGCTGATCCTATCAGCGCCATGGAGTGATGCTGTGGCGTTTCGCTCCCTTGCTGTCGATTCGCACTCTCCAGGGTGAACGCACGACAGCCGGGCGCCTTGCGACGCCCGGCTGTCGGGTGGGGGGATCCGGGGTGGCGGCGGCGAGGCCTAGAGCGGGGTCACGTACGCCCCGGAGATGCCGCCGTCGACGAGGAAGTCGCTGGCGTTGACGAAGGAGGAGTCGTCGCTCGCGAGGAAGGCGACGGCGGCGGCGATCTCCTCGGCCTCGGCGAAACGGCCGACGGGGATGTGGACGAGGCGGCGCGCGGCCCGCTCGGGGTCCTTGGCGAACAGCTCCTGGAGAAGGGGGGTGTTGACCGGCCCGGGGCACAGGGCGTTGACGCGGATGCCCTCGCGGGCGAACTGGACGCCCAGCTCGCGTGACATGGCGAGGACGCCGCCCTTGGACGCGGTGTACGAGATCTGGCTGGTCGCGGCGCCCATGATGGCGACGAAGGAGGCGGTGTTGATGATGGAGCCCTTGCCCTGGCGGCGCATGTAGGGCAGGGCGGCCTTGCAGCAGAGGTAGACGGAGGTGAGGTTGACGTCCTGGACGCGCTTCCAGGCCTCCAGGCCGGTCTCCAGGATGGAGTCGTCGTCGGGGGGCGAGATGCCGGCGTTGTTGAAGGCGATGTCGACGGAGCCGTACGTGTCGAAGGCGACCTTGAAGAGGTTCTCGACCTGCTCGGGGTCCGTGACGTCGACCTGCACGAAGGTGCCGCCGACCTCCTCCGCGGCCGCCTTGCCGGCGGTCTCGTCGATGTCGCCGCAGACGACGTTGGCGCCTTCGGAGGCGAGCCGGCGGGCGGTGGCGAGGCCGATGCCGCTGCCGGCTCCGGTGATGACGGCGGTGCGGCCGACGAGCCGGCGGCAGATGTTCTCTTCGTTGCTGATGGTGATCACAGTGCGGGGCCCTCCGTGCTGATGAAGACGTTCTTGGTCTCGGTGAAGGCGGTCAGGGCGTCGGGGCCGAGTTCGCGGCCGAGGCCGGACTGCTGGTACCCGCCGAACGGGGTCCAGTAGCGGACGCTGGAGTGGGAGTTGACGGAGAGGTTGCCGGCCCGGACGGCGCGGGAGGTGCGCAGGGCGCGGCCGACGTCGCGGGTCCAGAGGGAGCCGGACAGGCCGTACTCGGTGGCGTTGGCGAGGCGGATCGCGTCGGCCTCGTCCTCGAAGGGGAGGACGACGGCGACGGGTCCGAAGATCTCCTCGACGGCGCAGGGGGCGTTCTCGGGGACTCCGGTGAGGACGGTCGGCGGGAACCAGAAGCCGGGGCCTTCCGGGGCCTTCCCCCGGATGCCTTCGAGGTCGTCGGTGACGTAGGAGCGGACGCGGTCGAGCTGGGCGCGGGAGATGAGCGGGCCCATCTGGGTGCGCTCGTCGGAGGGGTCGCCGACGACGATCTCCTCGATGGCGGGGGTGAGGAGCTCAAGGAAGCGGTCGTACACGCTCCGCTGGACGAGGATGCGGGTGCGGGCGCAGCAGTCCTGGCCGCTGTTGTCGAGGAAGGCCATCGGCGCCGCGGCGGCGGCCGCCTCCAGGTCCGCGTCGGCGAAGACGATGTTGGGGCTCTTGCCGCCGAGTTCGAGGGTGACCCGCTTCACCTGGTCGGCGCACTTCGCCATGATCGACTTTCCGACCCGGGTGGAGCCGGTGAAGACGATCTTGGCGATGCCGGGGTGTTCGACGAGGGCGTTCCCGGCGACGGGGCCGGTGCCGGGGAGTACCTGGAAGAGGCCTTCGGGCAGGCCTGCCTCCAGGGCGAGTTCGGCGAGGCGGAGCGCGGTGAGCGGGGTGGTCTCGGCCGGCTTGAGGAGGACGGCGTTGCCGGCGGCGAGGGCGGGTGCGGTGGCCCAGGCGGCGATCGGCATGGGGAAGTTCCAGGGCGCGATGACACCGACGACGCCGAGCGGTTCGAGGATCGTGATGTCGAGGCCGCCGGCCACCGGGATCTGGCGGCCGTTGAGGCGCTCCACTCCCCCGGCGGCGAAGTCGAGCAGGTCGCGGACGTTGCCTGCCTCCCAGCGGGCGTTGCCGATGGTGTGGCCGGCCTCGGTGACCTCCAGACGGGCCAGTTCCTCGATGTGGTCGTCGACGACGGCGGCGAAGCGGCGGAGCAGCCGGGCCCGGTCGGCGGGCGCGGCGGCGGCCCAGCCGCGCTGGGCGGCGCCGGCGCGGGCGACGGCGGCGTCGACCTCGGCGGGGGTGGCGGCGGGGACGGTGGCGACGAGTTCCTCGGTCGCCGGGTTCAGTACCTGGAGCAACGCTTTCCTCTCTTTACTCGCCGACTCAGTGGCGTTCGAAGGAGCGGCGCAGCTCCCAGTCGGTCACCGCGGCGTCGAAGGCGTCGAGTTCGACGCGGGCCATGTTGCGGTAGTGGGCGACGACCTCGGCGCCGAAGGCGGCCTTGGCGATCTCGCTGGTCTCCCAGAGTTCGGCGGCCTCGCGCAGCGTGGTGGGGACGTGCGCGTACTCGCCGGTGTACGCGTTCCCGGTGCAGGGCGCGGGCAGTTCGAGGCGCTGCTCGATGCCGTACAGGCCGGCGGCGATCAGGCCGGCGACGGCGAGGTGGGGGTTGACGTCGCCGCCGGGGAGGCGGTTCTCGAAGCGGGTGGAGCGGCCGTGGCCGACGACGCGGAGGGCACAGGTGCGGTTGTCGTGGCCCCAGGCGACGGCGGTGGGCGCGAAGGAGCCGGGCTGGAACCGCTTGTAGGAGTTGATGTTCGGGGCGTAGAGGAGGGAGAAGTCGCGGAGGGCGGCGAGCTGTCCGGCGAGGAAGTGCCGCATGGTCTCGGACATCCCCTGCGGGTCGTCCCCGGCCATCACGTTCTCTCCGTCGGCGTTCTGGAGGGAGAGGTGGATGTGGCAGGAGTTGCCCTCGCGCTCGTTGTACTTCGCCATGAAGGTGAGCGAGTAGCCCTCCTGGGCGGCGATCTCCTTGGCGCCCGTCTTGTAGACGGCGTGCTGGTCGCAGGTGACGAGGGCCTCGTCGTACTTGAAGGCGATCTCGTGCTGGCCGGGGTTGCACTCGCCCTTGGCGGACTCGACGGTGAGTCCGGCGCCGGCCATCTCGTTGCGGATGCGGCGCAGGAGCGGTTCGATGCGTCCGGTACCGAGGACGGAGTAGTCGATGTTGTACTGGTTGGCGGGGGTGAGGCCGCGGTAGTTCGCGTCCCAGGCCTGCTCGTAGCTGTCCTTGAAGACGATGAACTCGAGCTCGGTGCCGACGTGGGCCGTGAGGCCGAGCTCCGCGAGGCGCTCCAGCTGGCGTCGGAGGATCTGGCGGGGCGCGGCGACGACCGGGGTGCCGTCGGCCCAGGCGAGGTCGGCGGTCACCATGGCGGTGGCCTCGTTCCAGGGCAGGCGGCGGAGGGTGGTGAGGTCGGGGTGCATCGCGAAGTCGCCGTAGCCGCGGTCCCAGGAGGACATCTCGTAGCCGTCGACGGTGTTCATCTCGGTGTCGACGGCGAGGAGGTAGTTGCAGCCCTCGGTGCCGTGGCCGAGGACCTCGTCCAGGAAGAACGGTGCGGCGAACCGCTTGCCCTGGAGGCGTCCCTGCATGTCGGGGAAGGCCAGGACGACGGTGTCGATCTCGCCGCTCGCGACGAGGGCGCGCAGCTCCTCGACGGTGAGCGGGGGTGTGCGGTCTGCCACGGGAATGCTCCTCCTTCGGCCTGCCGGGAGCCATAAGGTATTGCGGAAGACCATTGCTTGGGAAGTCCTGGAGAAAGGGAAACGAGAACGTGGCCAGTACGAGTGAATCGGCGGACCGGCTGACGCCCGTGCTGCGGCCGGTGCGGGCGGGCAACGGCTTCGAGGAGGCCCTGGAGCAGATCCTCCAGGTGGTGCGGCTCGGTCTGGTGCCGGGCGGGGAGCGGCTGCCCGCCGAGCGGGAGCTCGCCGACCGGATGGGGATCAGCCGGGTGACCCTGCGCGAGGTCCTGAAGGTCCTCCAGGAGCAGGGGCTCGTGGAGAGCCGGCGGGGCAGGTACGGCGGCACGTTCGTGCTGCCGAGGACGCAGACGGCCGACGAGGACGAGCTGCGCCGCCGGATCGCCACGGTCGACATGGAGGACACCCTGCGCTTCCGTGAGGTCCTGGAGGTGGGGGCCGCCGGGCTCTGCGCGGCCCACGGCCTCGACGCGGCGGGCGCCGAGCGGCTGCGGACGGCCGTCGCGGCGACCCATGACGCCCCGCTGGCCGATTACCGCCGTCAGGACACCCTGCTCCACCTCACGCTCGCGGAGCTCTCCGGCTCGCCGACGCTGACGGCCCAGTACGCGGCCGTGCGCGCGACGGTGAACGACCTCCTGGACTGCATCCCCCTGCTCGTACGCAACCTGGAGCACTCCCAGCACCAGCACACGGCCCTGGTGGAGGCGGTCCTCGACGGGGACGCGGACGCGGCGCGCGAGGTGATGCGGGAGCACTGCGCGGGCACGGCGGCACTGCTGCGGGGCTTCCTGACGTGAGGGTCGGGCAAGGCCCGGACGTGAGGGTCAGGACAGGCCCGGACGCGGGGGTCGGGACAGGCCCGGACGCGAGGGTCGGGCGAGGCCCTGACGTGAAGTTCGGGCGAGCCCGGACGTGACCCCGGCATGACGTCCCGCGTAACCCGAAAGTAACGCACGGGGGTTGCGCTCCCCCGTCGGCCACCGCAAAGGTATGGCTCCAATCCATTGGGCCCGTTGCGGGGAGCTGACGCTGCCATGACGCTCGAAGACACCACGCCGTCGAAGGACGACTACCTCGAACGCCGGGCCCTGCGCCGCGGCAGCGCCGGCTGGCTGCTGCTCACGGGCCTCGGCGTGGCGTACGTCGTGTCCGGGGACTACTCCGGCTGGAACATCGGCCTGTCGAAGGGCGGTTTCGGCGGGCTCGCCGTCGCCACCGTCCTGATGGGCGCGATGTACGCCTGCCTGGTCTTCGCGCTCGCCGAACTGTCCGCCATCCTGCCCACCGCGGGCGGCGGCTACGGCTTCGCCCGCCGGGCGCTGGGCACCTGGGGCGGCTTCCTCACCGGCACCGCGATCCTCATCGAGTACATCCTGGCCCCCGCCGCGATCTCCATCTTCATCGGCGACTACGTGAAGTCCCTCGGCCTCTTCGGCCTGGAGTCCGGCTGGCCGGTCTATCTGGCCTGCTTCGTCCTCTTCATCGGGATCCACCTGTGGGGCGTGGGCGAGGCGCTGCGTTTCAGCCTGATCGTGACGGCGATCGCGGTCACGGCCCTGGTCGTCTTCGCGCTCGGCGCGTTCACCGACTTCCACGTGGACGGCCTGAACGACATCCCGGTCGACGGCGGGGCCCTCGGCGCGAACTCCTGGCTGCCGTTCGGGCTGCTCGGGATCTGGGCGGCGTTCCCCTTCGGCATGTGGTTCTTCCTCGGCGTCGAGGGCGTGCCGCTGGCCGCCGAGGAGGCGAAGGACCCGGTGCGGTCGATGCCGAGGGCGCTCGCGCTGTCCATGGGGATCCTGGTGCTGCTCGCCGTCGTGACCTTCTTCGCCGCCACCGGGGCGCGGGGCGCGGCCGCCGTGCAGGAGGCGGGCAATCCGCTGGTCGTGGCGCTCCAGGGCGACGGGGAGCCGACGGCGCTCAGCCGCTTCGTGAACTACGCGGGCCTCGCGGGCCTGGTCGCGTCCTTCTTCTCCCTCATCTACGCCGGCTCGCGCCAGCTGTTCGCCCTCTCCCGGGCCGGCTACCTGCCCCGGTTCCTCTCCCTGACCAGCCGCCGCAAGTCGCCGTACCTGGGACTCCTCATCCCGGGCGCCATCGGCTTCGCGCTCGCCGCCGGGACCGGGAACGGGGCGCGGATGCTGAACATCGCGGTCTTCGGCGCCACCATCTCGTACGCCCTGATGGCGCTCTCCCACATCGTGCTCCGCCGCCGCGAGCCGGGCCTCCACCGGCCGTACCGCACGCCCGGCGGGATCGTGACCTCGTCGGTGGCCTTCGTCCTGGCCCTCTCGGCGCTGGTCGCGACGTTCCTGGTGGACCGGACGGCGGCGTTCATGGCGCTCGGGGTGTACGTGATCGCCCTCGCCTACTTCGCGTTCTACAGTCGGCACCATCTGGTGGCCAGGGCGCCCGAGGAGGAGTTCGCGGCGCTCGCCGCGGCCGAGGCCGAACTCGAACGCGACTGATGTCCCTTCCCTTCCTGGAGGACCTTCCGTGACCAAGCCTCTCATCGGCGTGACCACCTACCTGGACCAGGCGCGCTGGGGCGTGTGGGACATGCCCGCCGCGCTGCTCCCGGCGCAGTACCCGCGTCTCGTACGGGACAGCGGGGGGTTCCCGGTGATGCTCCCGCCGGGCGGGCCGGAGGACGCGGCGGCGGTCCTGGCCCGGCTCGACGGGCTCGTCGTCGCGGGCGGGGCGGACGTCGAGCCCGTACGGTACGGGGCCGAGCCCGACCCCCGCACCGGCCCGCCGGCCCGCGCCCGGGACACCTGGGAGCTGGCCCTGATCGACGCGGCCCTGGCCTCCGGCACTCCCCTGCTCGGCATCTGCCGGGGCATGCAGCTCCTGAACGTGGCCCTCGGCGGCACCCTGATCCAGCACCTGGACGGGCACGTGGAGGCGGTCGGGGTGATCGGCCGGCACGCGGTGAAGCCGGTGCCGGGCACCCGGTACGCCTCGCTGGTGCCCGAGCTCACCGAGGTCCCGACCTACCACCACCAGGCCGTGGACCGGCTCGGCACGGGGCTCACGCCCTCGGCGCACGCGGAGGACGGCACGGTGGAGGCGGTGGAACTGGCGGCGCCGGCCTGGGTGCTCGGGGTCCAGTGGCACCCGGAGATGGGCGAGGACCTGAGGGTGATGCGGGGCCTGGTGGAGGCGGCGGCGCGCTAGACGCGCGCGGGACATGGAGCGGGGCGACCGGGGTGGGCTCCGGTCGCCCCGCGGTTCAGTGGGCGGCGGTGGTCGCCGCGACCGCGCGGCGCCCCAGCACCACGTACAGCACGGTGGAGACCACCATGCCGACCGGCAGGGAGAGGTCCATGCCGCCGAGGGCGGCGGCGACCGGGCCGGTGTAGAGGGTGTCGACGCAGAGGGCGGCGGCGGCCACGCCCGCCACGAGGGAGCCGGCCCCCGCCCAGTTGACGCCGCCGGTGAACCAGAAGGGGCTGCCGGGGGTCTCGTCCGAGAGCGTGACGCCGTCGTACCGGTTGCGGCGCAGCACGACGTCCGTCACGTAGACGGCCATCAGCGGGCCGATCAGGACGGTGATCATCTGGAGGGCGTTGCTGACGGTGTCGAGGAAGTTGGAGATCAGCAGCCCGTAGAGGGTGAGGCTCACCGCGACGGTGCCGTCGAAGAGGACGCTGACGGTCCGGCGGATGCGCAGGCCGACGGCCTGGAGGGCGAGGCCCGCGCTGTAGGCGGTCAGGGCGTTGATGGAGATCGTGCCCAGGACCAGAGACAGCAGGAACACCGGCACGAACCAGCCGGGCAGGATCTCCTGGAGCGCGTTCTGAGGGTCGGTCATGTCGACGGCCGTCGCGGCGAACGCGCCGAGCGCGCAGACGACCACGCTGGGAACGAAGGAGCCGAGGGCGGTCCATCCGGCGACGGCCTTCGGTGAGGCGGTGCGGGGCAGATAGCGCGAGAAGTCGGCGCTCGTCGTGTACGAGAGCGGGCCCGAGGCGACCATCGCCGTGCCCGCGACGAGCACTGCCCACAGGTCCGTGCCGGTCAGTGCCTCGGCCGGGGCGTACGAGAAGTCGGCGTGCTCGAAGACCGCCAGCGCGACGACGGTGAAGGTGCCCGCCAGGGCCAGCGTGATCGGCAGGTACAGCTTGATGATCAGCGCGTGCCCGTACACGCTGATGCCGAGGGTCAGCGCGGCGATGACCACGACGACGACGATCTTCACCGGGGTGTTCGCCGTGATACCGGCCTTCTCGACCAGCGCGAAGGCGGCGGTCGCGGCGGCGGCCAGGTTGAGGGCGAAGTAGCAGACGGAGACGAGCCAGCCGCCGATCGCGTTGTTCACGCGGTTGCCGATGACGCCGTACAAGGCACGGGTGATGACCTCGCTGGGCGCGCCCGCGGCCGGGCCCGGGGTGGCGACCAGACCGGTGAGCACGCTGAAGAGGTTGCCGACGACGATCACGGCGAGCGACTGCCAGAGCGTCAGGCCCATCAGGACCAGCGCGCCGCCGACGACGAGGCTCAGGTAGTTGACGCTGGCTGCCGCCCAGACGGAGAACAGTTCGCGGGGATTGCCGTGGCGCTCCGCGTCGGAGATGTGATCGATGCCGTGGGCCTCGATGCGGCCGGGCCGGTCGGCGGCCGGCGGGGTGACCTCGGCGCGGGCGGCGCCGGGGTCGGGAATCGTGGAAGCCATGCGGCCCTCCGGATGCGTGTAGCCCACCTGGTTGCTTATTGGTCGCACACTCAATAGCATCACCGGTATGCCGTCAAGCGTCCAGCGCAAGAGAATTCGGAAGACGCCCGAGGCCCGCAGGGCGGAGATCGTCGAGACCGCGGCCCGGGTCGCCCTCACCGAGGGCCTGGAGTGCGTCACGCTCCGGCGCATCGCCGAGGAGCTCGCCGTACGACCCGGTCTGATCAGCCACTACTTCCCGTCGGCGGAGGATCTCGTCGCCGAGGCGTTCAGCGTCGCCGCCACCGGAGAGCTCGACGCCCTGCTGCCCGCCGACCGCCCGGACGGGTCCCCGACGCAGTACCTCGCGCGCTACTTCGCCCTCTCGGGCGGAGAGGCGTACGACGACATCAGCCGCCTGTGGATCAACGCCCGGCACCTCAGCCGCTACCGGCCCGTGCTCCGCGACCGGGTCGCCGAACAGGAACTCGCCTCCGACGACCGCCTCTCGGACCTCATCCGCGAGGGCGTCGCACGGGGCGAGTTCCGCACGGACGACCCGCGCGCGGCGGCCATCCAGATCCTGGTGGTCGTCGACGGCCTCGGCGCCCACGCCAACACCGACCGGAGCGACCGACCGGAGACGGTGACGCGGATGGCGGTGACGACGGCGGAACGCGAACTCGGGCTGCGGTACGGGGCCCTGACGGACGTACGGCTGCCGGGGGAACCGGGTGAGCCGACGGTGCCGACCGAGCCGACCGAGCCGACCGAACGGGCCCAACCGGGCTAGGCGACCGACGCCGGGCCCCACCGGCCTAGGCGACCGCCGCCGGGCCCACCGGCCTACGCGACCGACGCCGGGCCCCACCGGCCTACGCGACCGCCGACCGCCGACCGTCACCCCACACCCACCGACACCGAGCCGCACCCACCGCCCCCGCCCCCCACTCCCCTTCGCACTCTTCCTGGAGCCACCCGTGCGCACCCGACTCGTCCTGCACTCCGCCCGTCTGCTCGACCCCGGCACGGGGGCGTTCCTGCCGGAGACGGCACTCGCCGTCTCCGACGACGGCCGGATCTCCGCCCTGGGCGACGACCGCGAGATCCGGACGCTGGCCGGTCCGGCGAGCACCGTCGTCGACCTCAAGGGGGCCGTCGTCACCCCGGGCTTCGTCGACGGCCACGTGCACCCGGTGACCGGCGCCGAACTCACCCACGGCCTCGACCTGTCGTACTGCGCCGACCTCGACGACGTGCGGGAGGCGCTGGCCCGCGAGGTGCGGACCCTCGACCGGGGCCAGTGGCTGTTCGGCTGGGGTCTTGACCCGAACGTCTTCGGCGACCGGCCCGTCGGCACCGCCCCCTTCGACGCGGTGCTCGACGGGATCCCGGCCTTCCTGCTGCTGTTCGACGCCCACTCGGCCCTGGCCAGCCGCCGGGCCCTCGAACTCGCCGGGGTCGACGGCCCCCGCACCTTCGCCCAGGCCTCGGCCGAGGTCGTCTGCGACGCCGACGGACGCCCGACCGGACTGCTCCAGGAGGACGCGGCCTGCGAGCTGGTCGAGCGGGTCGCCCCCCGGCCGACCCGCGAGGAGAGCCGGGAGCGGCTCGCGGAGGCCCTGCGGGGCATGGCGGCGGCGGGTCTCACCGGCGGTCACGCCATGGACGCCAACGGGGACAGCCTCGCCCTGTACGGGGAGCTCGACGCGGCCGGTGAGCTGCCGCTGCGGCTCCGGGTCGCGCCCTGGTGCCAGCCGGGCACCGACGCCGACGGCGTGCGCGCGCTGATCGAGCAGCAGGGCGTGGGCGGAGAGCTGTGGCGGGTCGCGGGCGTGAAGCTGTTCATGGACGGGACGATCGACAACGGCACGGCGTGGCTGGAGCGGCCGGACTGCCACGGCGAGTCCACGCACGCGTTCTGGCCGGACCCCGAGGCGTACGCGCGGATCATCGGGGAGCTGCACCGGGCGGGGGTGCCGACGGCGACGCACGCGATCGGCGACGCGGCCGTACGGCACGTGCTCGACTCCGTCGAGAAGGCGCGGGCGGGCGGGGACGGCGGTGCGGTACGGCACCGGGTCGAGCACATCGAGACGGTGCCGGACGGTACTCTGCGCCGCTTCGCGGACCTGGGCGTCCTGGCGTCGATGCAGCCGACGCACTGCTGCGACTTCACCCGCGCCGACCACACCGACAACTGGTCGCGGCGCCTCGGCGAGGAGCGGGCCGCGCGCGCGTGGCGCTGCCGGGACCTGTCGGACTCGGGGGCCACCGTGGTCCTCGGCTCGGACTGGCCGATCGCGCCGTTCCCGCCGCTGGGCGTGATGGCCGGGGCCCGGCACCGGCGCCCGAGCCGTGACCTCGGTCAGGCGCCGCACGGACCGGAGCAGGCGCTGACGCCACTGGAGGCGCTGCGCGGGCTGACGACGGCGGCGGCGTACGCGGCGGGCGAGGAGCACGAGGCGGGGCGTCTGGCCGTGGGCTTCCGCGCCGACCTGACGGCGCTGGGGGCGGACCCCCTGACGACCCCGTCGACGGAACTCCCGGACGTCCCGGTCCGGCTGACGACGGTGTCGGGCCGGGTGACGTTCCGCGCGGCCGACCTCTGACGGCCCCCGGTTGCGGCCCGCCGCCCGCGCGGGCCCCGCGCCTACCCCCGCGTCAGCGACAGCAGGTCGCGTGCCGGGCCCGAAGGCCGGTGGCCCGCCGGCCAGACCGCGCGGAGGTCGCGGCGGAGGAGGACCCCCTCCACCGGGATGGCGACCAGGCGGCGCGACGCCAGTTCCTCCGTGATCGCGAGCTCGCTCAGGACGGCCGGCCCGGCGCCGCTCACCGCCGCCGCCTTCACCGCGGTCGTGGAGGCGAGTTCGAGGAGCGGCTGCGCGAGCCCCCCGTGCGCGGAGAGCGCCGCGTCGAGGACCTGCCGGGTGCCCGAGCCGCGTTCCCGCAGGACCAGCGGGGTCGCGGCGAGCTCCGCCGGGTCGAGCGGCCTGCGGCGCCGGGCCCACGGATGCGAGGGCGCGGCGACGAGCGCGAGCCGGTCGTGGGCGACGACGACCCCGTCGAGGCCGTCCGGCACGGCGAGCCCCTCGACGAAGCCGACGTCCGCCTCGCCGGCGAAGAGCCGCTCGGCGACGGCGGCGGAGTTCCCGGCCTGGAGCGACACGGCGGTGTCGGGGCGCTGCGCGCGCAGCGCGATCAGCCAGCCCGGCATCAGGTACTCGGCGATCGTCATGGACGCGGCCACCCGCAGCCGCGAGTCCCGCCGCCCGCGCAGCGCCTGCGCGCCCGCGTCGAAGGCCTCCGCGGCCTCCACGATCCGCCGCGCCCAGTCGGTGACGAGCGCGCCCGCGTCGGTGAGCCGTGAGCCGCGCGGCGAACGGTCGAGGAGCGCCACGCCGAGCTGCCGCTCCATCGAGCGGATGCGGCTGCTCGCGGCGGGCTGGGTGATCCCGACCTCGCGGGCGGCCGCGCCGAGGCTGCCGTGCCGGGCGACGGCGAGGAGCAGTTCGAGCGCGCCTAGGTCGGGCACCCGGTGGGAGAGGCCCCGGTGGAGGAGGGGGGTGGGCGTCGCGCCCGGCTCACTGCTCATAAGATCAGCTTATGGCCTCATAGCCACAACGTCCCTGGTGGGGGCCGTTCCGGCGCGAAACGATCGAGACATGGCAAGCCTCGCACCTTCCCGCCCCGCTCTTCGCGCCACCACCCCCGGCGCCCGGGCGACCCGCTCCGTCCGTCACCTCGGGCCCAACTGGTACGCCTCCGTGATGGGCACGGCCATCGTCGCCAACGCCGGCGCCGCCCTCCCCCTCGACGTCCCCGGTCTCCGTACGGCCTGCGCCGCGGTCTGGGCCCTGTCGCTCTCGATGCTGCTCGCCCTGGTCGCCGCCCGCGCCGCGCACTGGGCCCGCCACCGGGACCAGGCCCGCGCCCACCTGATGGACCCGGCGATGGCACCGTTCTACGGCTGTCTGTCGATGGCGCTGCTCGCCGTCGGAGGCGGGGCGGTGATCGTGGGCCGGGACTGGATCGGGCTCCCGGCGGCCGTCGCCCTCGACGCCGCCCTGTTCACCGCCGGAACGGTGATCGGCCTGGCGGCCGCGGTGGGCATCCCGTATCTGATGGTGGTGCACCACCGGATCGAGGGCGCGTCGCCGGTGTGGCTGCTGCCGGTCGTCGCCCCGATGGTCTCCGCCGCGCTCGGCCCGCTGCTCGTGCCCCAGCTGCCCGCCGGGCAGGCCCAGCAGACCCTGCTGATCGGGTGCTACGCGCTGTTCGGCGTCAGTCTGCTCGCCACCCTGGTCATGCTGCCGCTGGTCTTCGGACGGCTCGTCACCGGCGGCCCGCTGCCGCTCGCGCTGACCCCCACCCTCTTCCTGGTCCTCGGCCCGCTGGGCCAGTCGACGACCGCCGCGAACAAGTTCGCCGACACGGCCGCGGGCGTGCTGCCCGCCCCGTACGCCCGTGGCTTCGCCGCCTTCGCCGTCCTCTACGGGGTGCCCGTGACGGGCTTCGCGCTGCTGTGGCTGGCGCTCGCCGGGGCGATGGTGCTGCGGGCGCGGCGGCGGGGCATGGGCTTCGCGATGACCTTCTGGGCGTTCACCTTCCCGGTCGGCACGTGTGTGACCGGCGCCGAGGGCCTGGCCCGGCACACCGGTCTGGACGTCTTCCGGTGGCTCGCGATCGGCTTGTACGTGCTCCTCGTGGCGGCCTGGCTGGTGGCCGGTTTCCACACCCTGCGCGGGCTGTTCAGCGGTGCGCTGCTCGCAGCGCCCGGGACAGCACCCGCGGCGCTTCGGCCAGTGACGGCCCGTACCAGGTGAGCATGCGTCCGTCGACGAGGGGTTCCAGAGGAGCGACTCCGACGACCGACCCCACCGGTTCCACCGCCTCCCAGGCCGCCTCCGCCTCGTCCAGCCAGCGGGGCCGCGCCGGCGCCCCGCACGCGGCCAGGACCCGTTCCAGCTCCCGCAGGGCCTGGTCGAGGGTGCGGATCTCGGTGACGAGGACGTCGAGTCCGGCGGGGTGGTGAGCACACCCGAGGTCACGGGCACCCGCACCGGCCCGACCAGAGAAGCCCCACCAGTCCGGGCCCCTCCGGTGCCAGCCAAGCACGGACGTCGCCGGTACCTGCACCCCCAGTGACCACGGTCTCGGTGAGGGAGGGCACGAGGGAGACGACCCTCCGTGCGGTCCCCCGGACGGCCGTCATTCCACCTCGGCCTCGACGTGGTCCCCGATGGCGACGACGAGGAGGCGGGTGCCGGGCTCGGTGGCGCGCCAGCGGTGCCGTACCCCGCCGGAGAGGTACAGGGTGTCGCCGCGGCCGAGCCGGTGGGCGCGGCCCTCGGCCTCGACCTCGGCGGCGCCGTCGGCCACGTAGAGGAGCTCGTCGTTCCGGTGCTGGAACTCGCGCCCCGCGTCCTGCTCGCCGGTGAACTCCAGGGCGTGCAGCTGGTGGCGGCCGCGGACCAGCGCGCGGACGCCCGGGGGCATGCCGGGGGTGCGCTCCCCGGCCCGTACGACGTCGACCGTGCGGGAGGCCTCGGCGGCGGCGAGGAGTTCGCCGGCCGTGGTCTCCAGGGCCCCGGCGACGAGTTCGAGGGAGCGGCGGCTGGGGCGGGCGCGCTCGTTCTCGACCTGGCTGAGGAAGGGCACGGAGAGGCCGCTGCGGGAGGCGACGACGGCCAGGGTCAGCTGGAGCGCTCTGCGGCGCCTCTTGACGGCCGCGCCCACGCGGGGGGCTTCCTTCTCGTCCATGTCGGCTCCCTCCCTCTGCTCGTACCGGTCGGTTACCTGAACCTTACGCAGCTTTGGGCCGGGGTTTCGCGTCGTGACGAAAAGGGGCGGTCGCCGAACACGTTCGGCGACCGCCCCTTTTCAGCCAGTGAGCGAGGCGTCCTACTGCGGGGTGAGCTTCTCCGCGAGGCCCGGGTTCCGGTCCAGCCAGGTGCGGACGGCCTGCTGCTCCTTGCCCTTGCCGGTCTCCTGGATGACGGCTTCGAGGTCCGTGAGCTGCTTCTCGGTCAGCGAGAAGTTCTTCAGCCAGGCGCCGACCTCGGGGTTCTCCGCGGCGAACCCCTTGCGGGCGAGGGTGTGGACGCCGTCGCCCTTGCCCCAGGCGCCCTTGGGGTCCTTGAGCTTCTTCAGGTCGTGGGCGGAGTAGGCCCAGTGCGGGGACCACAGGGTGACGACGACGGGTTCCTTGCGGTCGTACGCCCGCTTCAGCTCGGCGAGCATGCCGGGCGTGGAACCGTCGACGACCTTGTACTCACCCTCCAGGCCGTACTCCTTGAGGACCTTGTCCTTGAGGATGCCCATCATTCCGGCGCTGGGCTCGATGCCGACGATGCGGCCCTTGAACTGCCCGGCCTTCCCCTTGAGGTCAGCGAGGGAGTCGACGCCCTTGACGTACGAGGGGACCGAGAGCTCCAGGGAGGTGGGGCCGTACCAGGAGCCGAGGTCCTCCAGCTTGTTCTGGTACTTCTTCCAGTACTGGGCGTGGGTGACGGGGAGCCAGGAGTCGGTCTGGAAGTCGAGCTGCCCGCCCGCCAGGCCGGTGTAGAGCGCGCCGGCCTCCAGCTGCTTGGTCTCGACCTCGTAGCCGCGGCGCTCCAGGAGCTCCTTCCAGAGGTACGTGGAGGCGGTGCCCTCGTCCCAGGGGATGTAGCCGATGCTGACCTTCTTGCCGTGGCCGCCGTTCGCACCCGCGGCGGAGGCCGCGCCGCCCGGGCCGCCGAGGAAGCCCATGCCGCCGGCGGCGAGCGCGAGGACGACGACGCCGACGAGTGCGGTGACGGGCTGCGGGCGGTGGGCCCACAGCTTGGCGCCGACCCGCTTCGCGCCGAGTGCGGCGCGGGCCTTGGCGGCGGCGCGGCGGCCCAGCGGGGAGACCTGGCGGCCGAGCTCGCCGGTCATCCGGTCCAGGTACATGGCGAGGACGACGATGGAGACGCCGGCCTCGAAGCCGAGGCCGATGTCGACGTTGCCGATGGCGCGGTAGACGGCGCCGCCGAGCCCGCCGCCGCCGACCATGCCGGCGATGACGACCATGGAGAGGCCGAGCATGATGACCTGGTTGACGCCGGCCATGATGGTCGGCAGGGCGAGCGGCAGCTGCACGCGCAGCAGCGTGTTGCGCGGGGTGGTGCCGAACGCCTCGGCGGCCTCGACGAGTTCGCCGTCGACCTGACGGATGCCCAGCTCGGTCATGCGCACGCCCGGGGGCAGCGCGAAGACGATGGTGGCGATGATGCCGGGGACCACGCCGACGCCGAAGAAGATGATGCCGGGGATGAGGTAGACCATCGCCGGCATGGTCTGCATGAAGTCGAGGACGGGCCGCAGGACGGCGCTGACGGTCTTCGAGCGGGCAGCCCAGATGCCGAGCGGGACGGCGATCACGAGGGTGACGAGGGTGGAGACGAGGACGAGGGAGAGCGTCGCCATGGCCTCGTCCCACAGCTGGACCGAGTCGACGAGCGCGAAGCCCGCGAAGGCCAGGACACCGGCGGCGAGTCCGCGCAGCCACCAGGCGACGACGGCGAGGATGCCGGCGAAGAGCAGCGGCTGGGGTGCGGACAGGACGGCGTCGATGCCGTCGTAGAGGCCGGTGACACCGGAGCTGACGGCGTCGAAGAGCCAGGAGAACTGGGCCTGGAGCCAGTCGACGGAGCTGTCGACCCACTGGCCGAGGGGGAGCCTAGGCATGGGCGGTCACCTCCTGGGACGCCAGTCCGCCCAACACGGCGAGAAGCTTTTCCTTCTGTACGACTCCGAGGGCGGAGCCGCCGGAGTCCTGGACGACCACCGGGTGCGGGCCCTCGGCAGCGAGGGCGCACAGGTCGGCGAGGAGCGTGTCGGGGCCGACGGCCGGGGCGTCCGGGGCGACGGGCCCGGTGGGCGCGGTCATGACGGCGGCGGCGGTGAGCACGCGGGAGCGGTCGACGTCCTGGATGAAGGAGGCGACGTAGTCGTCGGCGGGGCGGACGAGGATGTCCTCGGCGGTGCCGAGCTGGACGATCCTGCCGTCGCGCATGACGGCGATCCGGTCGCCGAGGCGCATGGCCTCGTTGAGGTCGTGGGTGATGAAGACGATGGTCTTCTTCAGGCGCTGCTGCAGCACGAGGAGCTGGTCCTGCATGTCGCGGCGGATCAGCGGGTCGAGCGCACTGAAGGACTCGTCCATCAGGAGCAGGTCGGCGTCGGTGGCGAGGGCGCGGGCGAGGCCGACGCGCTGCTGCATGCCGCCGGAGAGCTCGTCGGGCCAGGACTTCTCCCAGCCGGCGAGGCCGCACAGTTCGAGGGCCTCGGCGGCGCGGGTCTCGCGCTCGGCGCGGGGCACGCCCTGGACCTCCAGGCCGTAGGCGGCGTTCTCCAGGACGTTTCGGTGCGGGAAGAGCGCGAAGTGCTGGAAGACCATGCTGATCTTGGTGGAGCGGACCTCGCGCAGCTCGCGGGGGGAGAGCGCGGTGAGATCGTTGCCGTCGTAGAGGACGCGCCCCGCGGTGGGTTCGAGCAGGCCGTTGAGCATGCGGAGGAGGGTGGACTTCCCGGAGCCGGACAGACCCATCACGACGAAGATCTGGCCGGGCTCGACGCTGAATCCGGCGTCGACGACGGCGGCGGTCGTCCCCTCGGCGCGCAGCTCGTCGCGGTCGGCGCCGTCGGCGAGCCTGCGGACGGCTTCGTCGGGTCGTCTGCCGAACACCTTGTACAGATGGTCGGCCTGGAGCCTGGACACATACACCTCACGGGTAGCAATGAAGAACGGCCCCACCACCCCCGCGCGGCTGGGCCGTGGAGCGGGCGGGATCGGCCCGCGGGCCCGTCGCGTACGGGATTCCTTTTCGTTGAATTCCGTACCGGGTTCCGCTCCGGGCTCGCGCCTGCCCGGCTTCACAGGGTGCAAACGCAAAGGTGACGGGGGTCACGCGGGCGGTTCCGGGGGTGGGGGTGCGGGGGGGCGCGGCGGCCTGCCGCTCGGAGGGGACTGCCGGGGGGAGGCGACTCCGGGTGGGGGGACCGTCGATGCGGGGGGACTGTCGGTGGGGTGCGGCATGATCGGGGGTGTGACGCGACGCCTGATGCTCCTCGACACCGCCAGCCTCTACTTCCGCGCGTACTTCGGCGTGCCGGACTCCGTCCGGGCGCCGGACGGCACCCCGGTGAACGCCGTGCGCGGGCTGCTCGACTTCATCACCCGGCTCGTCCAGGACCACCACCCCGACGATCTGGTGGCCTGCTGGGACGAGGACTGGCGACCGCAGTGGCGGGTCGACCTGATCCCCTCGTACAAGGCGCACCGGGTAGCCGTGGAGACGGAGACGGGCCCCGACGAGGAGGAGATCCCGGACACCCTGTCCCCGCAGGTGCCGGTGATCGAGGAGGTCCTGGCGGCGCTCGGCATCGCGCGGGTCGGGTCGGCGGGGTACGAGGCGGACGACGTGATCGGGACGCTGACGGCGCGCGCCGGCGGGCCGGTGGACATCGTCACCGGCGACCGCGACCTGTTCCAGCTGGTGGACGACGCCCGGGGCGTCCGCGTGCTCTACCCGCGCAAGGGCGTCGGCGACTGCGACCTGGTGGACGCGGAGCTGATCCGCACGAAGTACGGGGTGCGGCCCGACCAGTACGCCGACTTCGCGGCACTGCGCGGCGACGCCAGCGACGGGCTGCCCGGGGTGAAGGGCATCGGCGAGAAGACGGCGGCGCAGCTGATCACGGAGTACGGGGACCTGGCGGGCGTCCGGGCGGCGGCGGAGGACCGGACGTCGAAGCTGACCCCGGCGAAGCGGCGCGGGATCGTGGAGGCGGCCGCCTACCTGGACGTGGCGCCGACGGTGGTGCGGGTCGCCGCCGACGCACCGCTCCCGGAGTTCGACCCCGCCCTGCCGGCCGCTCCCCGCGACCCGGCGGCCCTGGAGGCGCTGGTGAAGCGCTGGGGTCTGGGCGGCGCGGTGGGCCGTCTGCTGCCGGTCCTGGAGCGCTGAGCACGCGGGTCTCACCGGCAGCGCTGGGCCTCTTCCGCCTCGGGATGCTAGCTTAGGCATACCTAAGTACGCAGAGTCAGGAGAGCCCGTCGTGGCAGAGCAGCCGGCCCGCAAGGCACCGAAGGCCACCGAAGCCCGTGTGGTGCACACCGAGCGGATCACTCCGCACATGGTGCGGGTCGTGCTGGGCGGCCCCGGGCTCGACGGCTTCGCGGCCGACGCGTACACCGACCACTACGTGAAGCTGCTCTTCGCCCCGGAGGGCGTCTCCTACCCGGAGCCGTTCGACATGGAGCGGATCCGGGCGGAGTTCCCCCGGGAACAGTGGCCGACGACGCGGACGTACACGGTGCGGGCCTGGGACCCGGTCCACCGCGAGCTGACCATCGACTTCGTGGTCCACGGCGACGAGGGCCTGGCGGGCCCGTGGGCGGCGCGCGCCCAGGCGGGCGAGACCGTGCGCTTCCTCGGCCCCGGCGGCGGCTACGCGCCGGACGCGGCGGCGGACTGGCACCTGCTCGTCGGTGACGAGAGCGCGCTGCCGGCGATCGCGGTGGCCCTGGAGCGGCTGCCCGAGAGCGCGCGGGCGCACGTCCTGATCGAGGTCTCGGACGCGGCCGAGGAGCAGAAGCTGGCGACGGCGAAGGGCATCGAGGCCACCTGGCTGCACCGCGGCGAGCGCCCGGTGGGCGAGGCGCTGGTCGCGGCGGTCACGGCCCTGGACTTCCCGTCGGGTGACGTGCACGCCTTCGTGCACGGCGAGGCGGGCTTCGTGAAGGAGCTGCGCCGGCACCTGCGGCTCGACCGGGGCGTGCCGCGGGAGCGCCTGTCGATCTCGGGCTACTGGCGCCAGGGCAAGACGGACGAGGGCTGGCGCGCGATGAAGCGCGACTGGAACGACCAGGTGGAGCGCGAGCAGGAGAATTGAGACGAGGGGCCCGGGGCGGCGAAGGCCCCGGGCCCCTCCGTCACTCCGCTCCCCCGTCCCGCTCCTCCAGGCCGAAGACCTGGTTCGAGGCGTCCATGTGGGCCAGGCGGCGCAGCGCGGAGAAGATCGCGTCGCCGAGGACCGTGCCGACGACCGCGCTCTCGACGAGCTCCTCCCGCGCCACGTGCCGCGCCACGTAGTCCAGGTCGGCGCGCGCGACCTGCTCCGCCGCGTCCGCGTACGTGTCCAGGACGTCGACGAACCTGCCGTGCCCCAGCTCCGCGAGGGCCACGAGGGTCACTGCGAGGACCTCCGCCGCCGGGCTTGACGGGTCGGCGTGCCAGCCGCGCGCCGCGATCAGCCCGGCGACCGTCTCGCGCGCCTCCTCGACACCGTCCCCGGGCTCGCGGTCGTAGCGCGGGACCAGGGGCTTGGTCGCCGCGCCCAGCACGTTGTGCACCGACTCCTCGGGATCGTCGACCGCGAGGACCACGCCCCGGATCGCCGCCACCGACAGGCCGCCCACGTCGAGGAGCGCCCGGATCAGGCGCAGCCGCCGTACGTGCGTCTCTCCGTACGAAGCCTGGTTCGGGCTCGTCAGCTCACCGGCGGGCAGCAGCCCTTCCCGTACGTAGAACTTGATCGTCGGCACCGACACCCCGGCCCTACGGCTCAACTCTCCGATGCGCACAGCGCGTTCACCTTCCAGATTCCTCTCCGGCCTTGCCGACCGACACCCCCATCATAGATAGTGGCGCTATCAGATAGCGGCGAGTGCCACTATCTATCCATCGCAGGGGGATGCGTATGTCTTCGTCACGATCTTCGTCACGGCTTTCGTCACGCCCACAGACCTCGGTCACGCCACCGGCCCGGCTTCACCGCCCCCTGGTCTGGTTCTCCGCCTCGATGGCCGTCCTGGCCGCCGTCTCCGCCGTCGGCATCGTCGTCGACGACCGCATGCTGGTCGGCGTCCCCATCTGGACCAAGCCGTTCAAGTTCTCGGTCTCGTTCATCGCCTACGGGCTCTCGCTGGCCTGGATGCTCTCGCTGCTCCCCCGGGGCCGGCGGGCCGGCTGGTGGGCCGGGACGGTGCTCACCGTCGCCAGCGTCGTCGAGATGGTGCTGATCACCCTCCAGGTGATCCGCGGCACCCAGAGCCACTTCAACCAGGCGACCCCCTTCGACACCGCCGTCTTCCAGATCATGGGCGCCACCGTCGCCGTCCTCTGGCTGAGCGCCCTGGTCATCGCGGTGCTCCTGCTCCGCGCCCGGATCCTCGACCGGCCGATGGCCTGGGCCGTCCGGCTGTCCTCCCTGATCGCCCTGGCGGGCGCGGGCGTAGGCTTCCTGATGGTCCGTCCGACACCGGAGCAGCTGGCCACCGACAACCCGCCGATCGTCGGCGCCCACAGCGTCGGCGTCCCGGACGGCGGCCCGTCGATGCCGATCACCGGCTGGGCGAGCAACGGCGGCGACCTGCGGATCCCGCACTTCTTCGGCATGCACGCGCTCCAGCTGCTCCCGCTGCTGCTGATCGCCCTGACCGCCCTCGCCACCCGCTTCCCCGGCCTGGTCCGCCTGGCCGACGAGCGCGTACGGCTGCGCCTCACGCTCACGGCCTCGGCGGCGTACGCGGCGACCTTCGCCCTACTGACCTGGCAGGCCCTGCGCGGCCAGGCCCTCTTCGCCCCGGACGGCACGACGCTCGCAGCCGCGGGAGCCATCGTGCTCCTGGGCGGGACGGCAGCCGCACTGTCCCTCCGCACGACCACCGACTCCCCCACCCCCGCCCGCACCGAGGAGGTCGCGGCATGACGGGCAGCGGGCGGCGGGCACGCGGTCTACCCTGGCCGGATGCCGGACATCGACCGCGCCGTGGGCGCCGTGCTGGGTTCCGCCGTCGGTGACGCGCTGGGCGCTCCCTTCGAGTTCGGCCTGCCCGGTGTCTACCGAGAGCGGTTCCCCGACGGCGTCGGGGAGTTGTGCGGGGGCGGCGGCTGGGATCCGGGCGAGGCGACGGACGACACGCAGATGGCGGTCCTCGTCGGGGAGTCCCTCCTCGAACGGGGCGGCCTCGACCTGCCGGACCTCTTCGCCCGCTTCCGCCGCTGGGCGTCGGCCGACCCCAAGGACATAGGCCTCCAGACCGAGCAGGTCCTCCTGGGCGGCGACCCCTGGGACATCGCGGCCGCGCTTCACTTCCAGGTCAACGGGCGCGCTGCCGGAAACGGTTCGCTGATGCGGTCCTCGACCTCGGCCGTGTACTTCGCGGCGCGGGGGCGGGAGCGGACGATGGACGCCGCCCGGCGCATCGCAGCCCTGACGCACGGCGACGGCGCCGCCTGGGAGGGCACGGCGATCCTCCACGAACTGGTCCGGGTCGCCCTCCTCGGCGAGGACCCGCTCACCGCCCTGCCCACCACGGTGGCCGAGGTGGACCCGGCGCACCGGGAGCGCTGGGCGACGGTACTCGCCCCCGACTGGCAGCCGTCCGACGCCACCGAGTTCAACGGGGCGGTCTGGCCCTGTCTCGGCTCGGCGGTCTGGGCACTGCGCACCACCGACTCCTTCGAGGAGGCCCTCGCCGCCGCCGTCGACCTGGGCGGCGACACCGACACCGTGGCCGCCGTGACCGGCACCCTCGCGGGCGCGGTGTACGGCTCCGGTGCCGTCCCCGCCCGCTGGACGGCCCTCCTCCACATCCCCCTCCCCGGCTCCGCCGACCGCGTCCTGACCGCCGAGGGCCTCCGGAACCTGGCCGAAGCCCTCGCCGCCACCGGGCGCTGACGGCTGCCGGACCGATGGTCCGTCAGGCGGCCGTCCCCTTACGGGCCGTGAGTTGGAAGAGTCGGGCCGTGTGCATGTAGGGAGCGCGCGTGGTCGTGGCGAGTTCCAGGCGTTCCAGGTCGGCGTAGTACGCCGGGTCGTACTTGCGGGCGTCGTCGGTGAGGTAGTCGCAGAAGCTGCGGATGCCGTAGTGGCGGACGCCCCGGCAGCCGAGGTTCTCCAGGATCGGGATGATCTCCTCCGCCGTGTGGAGGGCCAGGTCGGAGTCGAACATCTCGTTCCGGAGCCGGTCGCTGTCCAGGGCCGCCAGAGCGGCGGCAGGATCCAGCTCCCGGACGGCGATGTTCAGCGGCGCCGAGTGCCGGTTGATCGCCATCACGGAGAACAGTCCTCCTTCCGTCAGCGGGGCGAGCACCGTGGCGAGGGTGCCCGGTACGTCGTCCACGTACTGCAGCAGGTTGTGGCACAGCACCACGTCGAAGCCGCCCCCGGCGATCTCCGCCGGAAGTGCGGACACATCGGCCCGGACACAGGTCACCCGTTCCGACAGGCCCCTCTCCGCCGCCCGCGCCTCGGCCGCGGCCAGCATCGTCGGCGCGAGGTCGACGACCGTGACGTGGTGCCCCCGCGCGGCTAGTGATCTGGTTTTGAGGTCGTGGGTCGCCACGTGAGGCGACCCCTGTTTCAGATTGCGGTGTTCGCCTGCGGCCGGTCGCGCGTTCGCGCTG